>NZ_JBQCMF010000012.1:0-181020 GCF_051965295.1 Arthrobacter sp. SAFR-023
CTCCACCGACACCGGAGCGTCCTTCGCCCTGACAACAACAGCCTTGACTTTATGAACCATGAGTAAGTGTTCCTTTCGGGTTTGCGGCCCGCCACAATCGACCCGTCGCTATCAGCAGCGCTTACGCGCTGCCCTACGAGGGGAGCTGGCGGTTGCCGGAGGTCTCTGGGTGCGGCGTCAGCGGCGCCGCAAGCGGCTGATATGCCATTGGTATGTGTGAGCTAGATAACTGATATATAAGTGATCGTATGCCCCGGACCTTGGCTCCGTCAACGTATCTGGGGAGCGGCGCAGACCTGCGGCAGAGTGTTACGTCGTTGGCAAGTAAAAGCCCGGTGACTTACCGTGGCCATGCCTTGTAGGGTCAGGGAACCAGCTCCAAAAGCGGAAGTGTCCTGTACAAGGAGAGATCATGGCTGTCGATGATGAGATGCAGATCCTGGGCGAGTGGTGCGAGCAGTTAGCGAGGGCGTTGCAGATCCCGGATCTCGACGTCGATCAAGAGCTGCTGCTGGATCTGGCAAGGAAATCTGCCGATTCAGTAATTCATGCTGCAGCACCGGTGACAGCCTTCATGGTGGGCTACGTGGCCGGACAGGAAGCCGGAACGGGAAACGCTGGTTCTGAGGCGTCCAGGGCGGCGACCGTCCGGGCCGCAGGCATCGCGTTCGGGCTGTGCGAGCAGCGAGCCGGCAGTCAGTCGGTCTCGGGGCCGGAACAGAAGAAGCAGCCGTGATAGTCGCAGTCATCAACGGTGCGTTCTTTGTCCGCTTCCGTTTCAGCGTGTGTGATTGTGGACGTCGATGCCATACGGGATGCCTTTCCTAGGGCAGCGAGTGCGTTTCTATTAGAGGACAAGCGGTAGGGCGGCCTGCCCCCGGTCGTTTCGGGAGCAGGCCGCCCTCTGTACTCAGTGCTGCTTGTCCCCTCCGGGCTCAAGCTCATTCTTGGCGCACCGTTCATCACATTCGTGTTTGGTCACCAGATCGAACTGGACGCCGCCGTGCTGTTCCACCCCACTGCGAATGGAGCGCTCGACGACGGACGTCACCAACCGCGCGCGCAGCGACAGCGGGTCCCGGCGCAGGTCCCTCGTGAGGGCAAAGCACATCAGGAACATCACCACCACGAAGGGCAGGGCTGACACGATGGTGATCCGCTGCAGTCCGGCGAGCGCCTCGGCAGGCTTGTCGCCGCCGGCGAGGAGCATCACTGCGGCAACGGCTCCCGTAAGGGCACCCCAGAAGATGACGACTCCGCGGCGTGGTTCTTCTGCGCCGTCGGAGCTGAGTGACCCCATCACGATGGAGGCCGCATCGGCGCCGGTGACGAAGAAGATGGCCACCAGGACCATCGCCAGGACGGCGACCGCGCCGGCAATGGCATTGGGCAGGGGGAGGTGGTGGAGCAGGTCGAACAGGGCACCGTCGAAGGAAATCGAGGGAGCCCCGTCGACGATCTTGGCCAGGCCATCGCCGGTGTCCGGGGTGGCGTCTGCGGTGGCCTGGATGTTGATGGCGGCCCCGCCGAAGATGCCGAACCAGATGACGCTGACGATGCTGGGGACCAGCAGGACGCCGGTGACGAACTGGCGGATGGTGCGGCCGCGGCTGATGCGGGCGATGAACAGGCCAACGAAGGGCGTCCAGGAGACCCACCAGGCCCAGTAGAAAATGGTCCAGCCGGACATCCACGTGCGCAGGGCGTCATCGCCGACAGCCTCAGTCCGGGAGGCCATCTCGGCCAGGTCCCGTGCATAGTCGCCGACTGCGGCCGGGATCAGGTTAAGGATGAAGAGCGTCGGCCCCGCCACGAACACGATGACGGCCAGGACTGCAGCCAGGACCATATTGATGTTGGACAGCCACTGGATGCCGCGGCTGATGCCGGAAACCGCCGAGGCCACGAAGCAGGCTGTGAGCACGGCAACGATGACCACCAGCACAGGAGTGGCAAGCTGGCCGTTGATCCAGCCGTTGGACGCCATTCCGCTGCCGATCTGCAGCGCACCAAGACCCAGCGACGCGGCGGTGCCGAAAAGTGTGGCGAAGATGGCCAGCATGTTGATGACCTTGCCGATGGGACCTTCCACCCTGCGGATGCCGAACAGCGACGTGAAGACGCTGGAAATGAGCTGTTTGCGGCCAAGGCGGTACGTTCCGTAGGCCATGGCAACGCCCACCACCGCGTACATGGCCCATGGGTGCAGGGTCCAGTGGAAGATCGAGGTTGCCATCGCCGTCTGGACCGCCGCGGGAGTCTGGCCGTCCACCGTGCCCGGCGGCGGGGAGATGTAGTGATAGAGCGGCTCGGCCACGCCGTAGAACATCAGGCCGATGCCCATGCCGGCCGCGAACATCATCGAGACCCACGAGACCATGGAGTACTCGGGCTTTTCCGCGTCTTTCCCCAGCGGGATGTTCCCGAAGCGGCTGACCGCCAGCCAGAGAACGTAGACCACGAACAGGGAGGAGAGCGCAACGAAGAGCCAGCCCGTGTTCTTCATGACCCAATCAAGGACCACCTGGGAGGTGGTGGCCAGGTTCTCCCTGCCGGCAAATCCCCAGATAACGAATGCCAGCGTGAGCAGTCCGGCGACGCCGAAGACTACCTTGTCGATGCCTCCCTTCCGGAACAGTTGGCTGCTGCGCCGCGCTTCTTCATGTTCTGATTCGGTTTCCCGCAGGGCCTGCAGGATTTGCAGGTCTTCCTGGGGAGGAACAGGCTCTCGTTCCAACGCCGGTTCCGCCCCCGAGGCCCGGTCGTCTTCACTGCTTTCATCGATAGTGACGTCACTATTGATTGTCATGAGGGGTTTCCTTCACTGAATATGAGGGACGGCCCAGCCGTGGCCGTAGGCGGTTACGCCCGGCGTTCGGTTCGGCTCGTCCTCGGAGTCGATGGTCATGACGGTCGCCGTCGACGATCATGACCTCGTGAATGCGGATGGGCAGCTCACCAGAGCGTCTGTCCGACGAGTTCCGCAGTAATCAACACACTTCGCCTTCAGCAACAGAGTGCGCCAGCTCATACGCGTTGTCAAGGATTTTTTATTGCTGACGTCACCTTTTGACAGTGCGACTGTCATGAACAAGCCTGTTGCTTGAAGTGGCCTGCGTTGCGCATAAAGCAATTGCGGGAAAGGCCGTGCGAGGCGCGTACGATGATCCTGTCACTGCCGGGCGGAGGAGTATCTGTCATGCATTTCGCCTTCGTTTGCCTGCCAGCCACGGGCCATGTGAACCCAACGCTGCCTTTGGTCGCAGAGCTGGTTAGGCGGGGCCACCGCGTCACGTATGTCACCTCGGCCAAGTACGCAGCCGCCGTCGAATCTGCCGGGGCCAGCTTCTTCGAGAACGGCGAGGACCTGTCCGCGCAGTTCCCCCGGTTCGGCAATACGGCGCCGGGCAGTCCCGGGGACGACGCCGGCCGGTCGCCTCGGGTGGGCATGCTCGCGGGGCTGGGGGCGGGGATGATGTCTGGACTGCTCGACCGGCTGCTGGAGAGGGCGCGCGAAGATTTTCCCGCCTTGCTGGCCAAGCTCGCTGCCGATCAGCCGGACGCCGTCTGCTACGACGCCATGACCCTCGCCGGGAAGATGGCCGCCATGAAGCTTTCCCTGCCCGACATCGCGTTACTGCCGACCTATGCCACCAACGAACATTTCTCCATGCGGGAGCTGATGCCCACCCGTCCGCCGGCAGAAATGCTGCGGGCCTGGAAACAGGCACGCCAGCTCATCGGGGATTTCGCCGCGGAGCAGGGTCTGGCAGGATTTAACTTCATGGAAGGACCGCCGGCTTCCTTGAACATCTGTTTCATCCCGCGGGAATTCCAGCCCGCAGGAGACACCTTCGATGACCGCTTCCACTTCGTGGGACCCAGCCTTGGCCGGAGGGTGGACGGGGAGGAATGGGAGCCCCGCGTGAAGGAAGGGCCACTGCTGTTCATTTCGCTGGGAACGACGCCGCTGAACGACCGGCCGGATTTCTTCCGTATGTGCCTGGAAGCCTTCGCGGGCACCAAATGGCAGGTGGCCATGGCCATCGGCGACCGAATGGATGGGGCTGAACTGGGGGAGATCCCGGAGAGCGTGGAGGTCCGGCCTTTCTTCCCACAGCTGGATGTTCTGCGGCATGCCGATGTGTTCCTCTCCCACACGGGGATGAACTCGACCATGGAGGCGCTGTATCTGGCCGTCCCCATCGTGGCGTTTCCGCTGCAGCCGGAACAGGAGGCCAATGCGCGCCGCGTCGAGGACCTGGGGCTGGGACGCCGCCTTCCCACGGACGCCGTCACGCCACAGCTGATCCACGACGTCGTGACGGACGTCAGCCGGGACCAAGGGATCCGGAGCGCCGTTGCGGCGATGAGCCAACGCGTCGGCAGCTCTGGCGGGGCAGCGGCAGCCGCCGACGCCATGGAGCAGTACCTGAGCGCCCCAGCCTAACGCCGCGTGTAGCCCATGTTGGCGCTGATCCGCTGGCCAGCCTGGCCCAGGCCCTCGATGAGGCCGGGTGTCTTTTTGGGGTCGAAGCGGAAGGCCGGGCCGGAGATGCTGACCGCCCCGATCGCCGTTCCCAGGTGGTTGTAGACGGGCACCGCCATGGAGTTCAGCCCTATTTCGAACTCTTCGAGGGTCACCGCGTAGCCGTTGTGGACGACGTCGATCAGCTGCTTTTCGAGCTTGTCCCGCTTGGTGATGGTCCGCGGTGTCCGGGCCGGCAGTCCTGTCTCTTTCAGGATGCGCTCACGTTCGTCTGCGGTCAGCGCTGCCAGCAGGACCTTCCCGCTCGACGTCGCGTGCAAGGGCGTCAGGCTTCCCACCCAGTCGAAGGTGGCCAGGGTTGACGGCCCCATGGCCTGGTCTACGTTGACGGCATAATTGGAGCGCAGGACGGCGAGGTTGACGGTTTCCTTGAATTCCTCGGCCAGGTTTTCGAGTACCGGGCGCGCCTCGCGGACCAGGCTAAGCCGGCCGGGAATGGAACTGGCCAGGCGAAGGATGCCGAATCCCAGCTGATACTTGCCCCGTTCGCTGTTCTGGTGAACCATCTCCCTGACTACGAGCGAACCGAGCAGCCTCGAAACGGTGGACTTGTGAATGCCCATTTCCCCGGCGATTTCGCTCACGCCTGCATGGCCGTCGCGGGCCAGTATCTCCAGCACAGCGAGAGCCCTGTCGACGGACTGGACGCCGCCCTGGCCGCCCTCACCCTCGGCATCGGAATCAAGGACATTATTCGAAGCCATGACCTGATCCTATGCTGGGAAGTGTGACGGAGCCGACATCGCGTCAAGCCGGGTAACGGCGTCGGGCGCCATGCCCAATCAGCCCAGCTCAAGGCGCATGAGTACCCGCGGGAAGCCGTTGAGGACGGAGTCCGTCTCCGCGGCCTTGGTGAAACCGGCCTCCTCAAATAGTTTGCGGGTGCCCACGTAGGCCATGGTCAGGTCCACCTTCTTGCCCCCGTTGTCCACCGGATAACCCTCAATGGCGGGCGCGCCGTAGGAGCGCGCAAAGTCGACGGCGCCCTGCAGCAGCCGATGGGAGAGTCCCTTTCCCCGATGCCCAGGCCGGACCCGGATGCACCACACCGACCAGACGTCCAGATCGTCCACGTGGGGGATCCGGCGGTTGCGGGCGAAGCTGGTATCGGCGCGGGGATGGACACCCGCCCACCCAACTGCCTCGCCGCCGTCGTATGCCAGCACCCCGGGCGGCGGATCCTGTGTGAGCAGTTCCTGGACCAGCTCCCCGCGGGCGGTGGCCCGAAGCTCCACGTTCTGCTTTGACGGGATGCGGTAGCTGAGGCACCAGCACACCGTTGCGTCCGGCCGCTTGGGCCCGAGCACCGCTTTCACGTCCTCAAACTGCGTCGCCGGACGAATTTCGATCGCCATGCCGCCACCCTGTCACCGGTTTACGGAGGGGACAAGCTGCAGTTTCCCTAGCGCAGGCCGTTGCTGTGCGCCAGGGCGATCGCTTCGGTGCGCGACGTGGCGCCGAGCTTGCGATAGATGTTGCGGAGATGAAACTTCACCGTGTTCTCGCTGACGTGCAGCTTTGCCGCGATCGCCCGGTTGCGCTGCCCGGCCGCGAGCAGCTGCAGCACCTCGAGTTCGCGATCGCCCAGGTTCCAGGCGGCGACGTCGGGCAGCTTGCGCCCGGGCGGGTCCAGCGGCAGGGCGACTGCGACGTCGGCACCCCAGCCCTGCATCAGGTCAATCGTCATCCGGCCGTCCAGGACCTCCACGCGTTGCGCCAGGCGGGCGATGCTGGGGGCCTCGGCCGAAAGGCTGCCCAGGCCGTCATCGCGCACGTTGATGAGGAGGTTCTCGCCGTCACAGTCCCACTGGGTGCGGATGCGCCGCACGTCCGGCTGTTCAACCATTGCCAGCACGAGGCCCCGGACGATTGCCCTGGCAGCATGCGCAACTTCCCCGGGAAGTGCCCGGCCATTGACCGGCGGCTCGATGAACTGGACGTCGATGCCGCTGAAGTGCATGAGCGGGCGAAGATCCTCACGGAGGCGCTGGAACGCCGTGGCAACAGGTTCTTCGACGAGTTCGGTGGTGCGGTCGTTCAACGTCCGCAGTTCCACGAGGGCCTTGGCGGCGACGTCCGTGGCGGACTTCCGTGCCACCTCGTCAGCCAAGGAGGGGGAGCGCAGCGCGGCGAGCAGGGTCTCCAGCGTCGTCGAATGCC
The DNA here is from genome assembly GCF_051965295.1 of Arthrobacter sp. SAFR-023. NCBI lineage: Bacteria > Bacillati > Actinomycetota > Actinomycetes > Micrococcales > Micrococcaceae > Arthrobacter > Arthrobacter sp. SAFR-023. The sequence continues at coordinate 6,710 of NZ_JBQCMF010000012.1, forward strand.
GGTCCACCAGCTCCGCCGTCACCCTGACCCGTTCGGCGGACGCCGCCCGGGACTCGATGAGGTACGACGGCGGTGCATCCGCCACCTTTTCGCGGATCCGCTCGGCCGCGAGGGTCCACAGGTAGCGGACCAGCCACGGCACCGGAACTTCCTGCCCGGAAGGTCCCGCTCCGGCTTCGCCCGCCGCCGGCTGGGGATCGACCAGAACCAGAAGAGCATTTGTGGGTGAGGGGAGGGCGATGACAGGGCGCTCCTGCCCGCCGATCGGTGTCCGGCCATGCCACGTTTCGCTTCCTGAAAGTGCCGCCCTGATGGCGTCCAGTTCGGCGATGGACACCTGGCTGATGACGGCCTCGTCGCCGGACTTCTTCTGCGGCCGGCCTGTGCAGTCTTCGGTAAAGATCACCAGGGCGCTGCTCCGCAGGTAGGGGAGCGTGGCCTGGTGCAAGCGCTGGGCAATCTGGGACAGCGGAGCGGCCGACAGCCGCGTGATCGCCCCAAGCAGGGGCTTCAGGCCTTCGGCGGTCTCGGGCGCGGCGGGCGTAACGGTGGCTTCGGTGATGGCGGACACCCGTCCATTGTAGGGGAATCTGTGGCGATGCCTATCCCTTTGGGTGGGTCAAACCGTCCGATCATGCCGTGGTGCCCACCCGATTGGCGTTCGAAGATGGAAGGGCAACATCGTCCCGAAGGAGGTAACCCTTGAGTGTCATCACAGACACCGTTCCCGCCACGCCGGCAGGAACGTCCACCGCAGTTCCGGCAGCATCGGTCACCAGGAACCAGCTCCTGGTCCTGGATGAGATCCAGCGGACCGCCGCCCGGGTGGATCCGGAGCAGGTTGCCGCCCTGGCTTCGGAAATCAAGGATGCAGAACGGATCTTCGTCACAGGCGCAGGCCGCAGCGGCCTCGTCCTGAAGATGGCCGCCATGAGGCTCATGCACCTGGGGCTGACGGTGCACGTGGTGGGCGAGACCACCGCGCCCGCCATCCGCACCGGGGATGTCCTGCTCGCTGCCTCCGGTTCCGGCACGACGTCGAGCGTCGTGAAGGCAGCGCAGACCGCCGCCGCGCAGCGCGCTCGGGTAGCTGTGTACACCACCAACCCCGGTTCCCCGCTCGCAGAGGCGGCGTCCGCCGTCGTCGTTATCCCGGGCGTGCAGAAGACGGACCACGGGTCGGGCGCCTCGCGCCAGTACTCAGGGAGCCTGTTCGAACAGGTGCTGTTCACCACTACCGAGGCAGTATTCCAAAGCCTCTGGGAAGAGGATGCTGCTGCTGCGGAAGACCTCTGGCTGCGCCACGCAAACCTCGAGTAGCCCTGCGGGTTCCGAACCCGGCTAGCCCATTACGCCACCAATCCACCAAAAACCCTCGCAAACCAAGGAAGAAACACATGAAACTGCAAGTCGCAATCGACCTCCTCACCACCGAAGCCGCCCTCGAACTTGCCGGCAAGGTCGCCGAGCACGTGGACATCATCGAGCTCGGCACGCCCCTGGTGAAGAGCGAAGGGCTTTCCGCCATTACCGCCATCAAGAACGCCCACCCGGACAAGATCGTTTTCGCGGACCTCAAGACGATGGACGCCGGCGAACTCGAAGCCGACATCGCCTTCAAGGCCGGCGCCGACCTGATCACCGTGCTGGGTGCCGCCGACGACTCCACCATCGCCGGTGCCGTCAAGGCGGCCAAAGCCCACAGCAAGGGCGTCGTTGTGGACCTGATCGGTGTCGAGGACAAGGTGACCCGTGCCAAGGAAGTCCGGGCCCTGGGCGCGAAGTTCGTCGAGATGCACGCCGGCCTGGATGAGCAGGCCAAGCCCGGTTTCGACCTGAACGTGCTGCTGAGCGCCGGCGAGGAAGCCCGCGTCCCGTTCTCCGTCGCCGGTGGCGTGAACCTCTCCACGATCGAAGCCGTCCAGCGGGCGGGCGCCGATGTGGCCGTCGCCGGCGGTGCCATCTACAGCGCCGCTGACCCGGAGCTGGCCGCCAAGGAACTGCGCGCGGCCATCATCTAAGTCCGGTCCAGCTGCAGGGAGGGCGTGCCGGAACGAGCCGTGTTTAGGCGAGTTTCGGTGCGCCCTGCCAGCCGGCAGGAAAATTGACGCCTTCCTCCGAACATTGGACTGCTGCTGCCGTCCGGAAGTTCGACGGCGGCCCGAACGCCGTCGGGCAGGTCCACTTCGAGCGTGAACTGGCTGTGCTCAAGCGTCCAGGAAACGCTGATGCGGCCCTGGGGAGTGACGACGGCGGCGCTCGCCGACGTGATTCCGCCGCCGGGCTGCGGGGCGATGGTCACCCTCCGGTAGGCGGTCTCCTCCGGTGCCGGATCCTCCGGCAGGCGGATGCCGGCCAGGTGGGTGTACAGGAACGCCCCCACCGCACCCTTGCTGTAATGGTTCAGGGAACCGCGGGCTCCCTGCTCCGTCACCCCGTCCCACCACTCCCACATGGTGGTGGCACCGGCCTCCAGCATTCCCAGCCAGGAAGGTGTCCCGGTGGAGAGCAGCAGCTCGTAGGCGACATCCAGGTAACCGTGGTCCGCAAGGACGGGCAGCAGCAGCCCAGTGGCCAGGAATCCGGTGCCGAGCCGGTTCCCGTTGCCGCCGATTAGCTCCACCAGCCGGGCCGCCGTCCGGTGCGTAAGCGCTTCCGGCACCAGCCCGAACGCCAGGGCACGAACATAGTGCCCCTGGGACTCCTCGCCCAGGATGCCGTTTTCGTCCAAATATTCGGTCCGCCAGGCGGCCTGCACCTGCTCCGCCAGGACTTCATAGTGTGCGGCCGCGGCCGCGTCCCCCAGCACCTTGGCGGTACGGGCCAGGACACTGGCGGAGCGGAACAGGTAGGCCGTGGCAACGATCCCGTGGTCCCGCGACGGGTCCGGGTTGGGCGGGCTGTCCGGCTCGAGCCACTCCCCGAAATGGAAGCCGGTGTCCCACAGGAACCCCTCATGCGCCAGCGGCACGGGACGCCGGCCGGACCGTTCCGGATGGCGGGCACCGGCTGCCGCCGCGGCTGCGTAGTCGACCCATCCGCGCATGGACGGGAACGCCCGGGCCAGCGCCGGCTTGTCCCCGTAAGCCCGCCAGAGGGACCACGGGACGAGCACGGCGGCATCACCCCAGCCCGCAGAGCCCGCGGCCATGTCTTCGAAGGCGTTGCCGGAGGGGCCGTCGCCGGCGGGATTGGGCACGACGGTGGGCACCCGCCCGTCCGGCCACTGGTCGGCAGCGAGATCCCTCAGCCACTTTTCGCTGAACGCGGCCACATCGAACATCAGGGCCGCCGTGTCCACAAAAACCTGCCAGTCGCCCGTGAAGCCCGACCTCTCCCGTTGCGGACAGTCGGTGGGGACGTCGCAGGCATTGCCGCGGAAGCTCCAGGAGATGGCGTCATGCAGGGCGTTCAGCCGCGGATCGCTGCATTCAAACCAGCCCGAGCGGTCGAGGGGTGAATGCACCACCACGGCGGTGATGTCCTCCGCGGTGAGGCTCCCGGGCTGGCCCTCGACCTGGACGTAGCGGAAGCCGTGGGTGGTGTGCCGGGGTTCGAAGACGTCCCCGGGCCGGCCGGCAGAGACAGCCTCGTCCACCTGTCCGGCGGGAAGTGGCGTCTTGGTGGCGAAGTTGAAGGCGCGGATGTTCGCCGTGGCAACCAGGCCGTCCTTGTCCAGGACTTCGCCGTGCCGGAGGACCGTCCGTGTCCCTTCCGGCCCCAGGCTGCCCAGCCGGACCCAGCCGTTGATGTTCTGCCCGAAATCGACGACGGTGATGCCCGGTTCCGGGGTTGCCACCGAGACGGGCCTCAGCTCCTCGATGCGCCGTGCCGGCGGCGAGACCGGCAGGACCAGCCGGGAGCGGTCCTCATGCAGCGGACCGGCTGGCCGGGCCACCGGAACCCAGCCCTCCGCCGTCGTTCCCGCTGTCCCGGCATCGCCAGGGCCGGCATCGCCGGACGGGCTGAGCCAGGCGGGCTCCTTGCGGCGGAAATCGGTGGTCTGCCCGTCCATCAGGTCGGCGCGGGTGATGTGGCTTTCGCGGCAGAGCCAGCTGTCGCCGGTGCTGAGGAAGGTCTGCGTGGCGGGGGTGTTGGTGACCGACGCCAGGAAGGCGGTCTCGGTGCCGAAGCCGTCCGGCCGGCGCTCGAAGCCGTGCCGGCCCCGGAACCACCCGTCCGAGAGCAGGGCGGCAACGACGTTTGGGCCGCTGACCAGCAGTTCGGTGATGTCCCACCGCTGCACCTGGAGCCGCTTCCGGTAGGACGTGAAGCCGGGGGTCAGTTCGTCCTCGCCAACTCGCGTTCCGTTGACGAAGAGCTCGTAGATGCCGTGGGCGGTGGCATGCACAACAACGCGTTCGTCGTCAGCGTTCGGGGCGTCCGGGTTCTGGTTGGCGGCAGTCCGGTCGAAGGTGCCACGGAGCCAGTACGCGGGCCGGCTGCCGGCTTCCGTGCAGCCCGTCTCAGCAGGGGAAATCCAGGCGGCATCACGCAGCGAATTCTGGACGGAGGTGTGCGAAGCAGCGGCAGTCACGGTTTCTCCTTGAAAAGTGTGCTCAAAGAGTATCCGATTAAAACCGAGTACGCACTGTTTTTATCCGCGGTCCTCCACCGGGTCAGTTTTGCCGGTCCACGCGGCCCAGTCGCGGGGATCAACCGATGGCCTGCCGAGCAGATAGCCCTGGCCTCTGGTGATTCCCAGTTCCACAACGGCGGCGAGCTCCTCTGCGCTTTCGATTCCCTCTGCCGACAGCGTCGCGCCGGTCTGCTCGGCCAGGGCAAAAACGAAGGGGGGTGCAGCAGGCTGGTGTCCTGAAGCGGCGGCACCGGCGAGGAAGTCGCAGTCGACTTTGATGATGTCGGGTAGTAGATGGAGGATTTGCTTCGCCGAGGTGGCCGCCGGTCCGGAGCCGTCCACGGCAAGACGCACACCGTCCTGGCGCAGCGGGCTCAGGACCGTGGTGAGGGCCGTCAGGTCGCGGTCCGATATGTCGCCCATGATTTCGATGACCATCCGCTCCGGGTCGACGGTCCCTCCCAGTATCAGTGCCTGGACGCGGGGATCGGCGCAGGCGGTGGGGCTGAGGTTGACTGACGCGAAAAGGTGGGGCGGAATTTCTCCTGCCGCGGAAAGGGCGAGGTGCAGGGCTGCGATTTCCAGGTCGGGCCCCAGCCCCATGGCCGCGGCTCCCCGGAACCAGACGTCCGGGCTGGTCCCTTCGTGGCTGACGAACCGCGCCAGCGCCTCAACGCCGATCACTTCTCCGCCCGGCAGTTGCCTGATGGGCTGGAAGGCCGTCAGCAGCATTCTCTTTGCCGGTGCGGCCGGGGTGTTCGCGGGAGGATCCTCGGCTGAATCCTCGTGTGAGGAAGCGGGGACGTTCCTGGTGCTGATCAGGTGGTGCAGCAGCGCCTGTTCGGGGTCGTCCATGTGGGCCGCCAGCAGGTGGAGCAGTTGCTCCCTGGCCCAGGCCTTCTGCGGATCGGAGTCTGCCAGCACATCGCTGATGATCTCCAGCACCTGGCGCCGGAGCGTTTCCCCGTCCACGTTGCGGAACAGTTCCGGTGTATGTTCACCGTCCGGAGGCGACTCGTCCATGGCCTTCACACTACTCCTCGGTAGTTGATGCCGCGATCGAGGGGTGTGGCCCTTGCGGCCGTCCTTTACGTTGACGCACTGCGGGCCGTTACCCTGAAGCGGTGCGGACGAGGCGAAAAACAGGCAGCTACGAGGTAGGCAGGGCCAAACGCGCGGAGATTCTGGATGCCGCCACGCGGCTCTTTGCCGCTTCGGGTTACCACCGGGTGCCGTTGGCGCAGGTAGCTGCCGACGTCGGGCTCAGCGAAAGCGGCCTGCTCCACCACTTCCGCTCCAAGAAGCACCTCCTGCTGGCGGTCGCCGAGCGGCGGCTGGAGCAGACTGCGCTGTGGTGGAGCTCCGTCCAGGCCGAGGGCGGGGACGATCCGCATGAACTGTTCCGGTCCATGGTGGAATCCACGCGCAGGCTGGTGGCCGAGCCGGGGCTGATCGAGTTATTCGTGCTGGTTTCGGCCGAAGCCGCTGACCCGTCCACCCCCGCCCACCAGCTGTACGGCAAGTGGTATGAGCAGGCAGTTAACGAGACCGCGGCGCTCCTCGTCCGCGGGGTGGAGCGCGGCTTCTTCCGGCCGGATACCGATGCCCAGGCCATCGCACGGGAAATTATCGCCGTCAGCGACGGGCTGCAGCTGCAATGGGTTCTCTCCGGAGGCAGGCTGGATCTGGTCGAGGGGATCCGGGACTACGCCCGCCGGCTGGCCCGCTCGGTTCTGGTAAACGGGGACGACGGCGAACCAAGCCTCTGAGGGGCCGGAAACCCAGGCGCCATGCGCCCTAGTCTCCGGGCGCCTTAATCAGCCGCATGAACCCTTCCAGGTGCGCGGCCATGTCCACGGACTCGTCGTACAGCCATGCCAGCTGGACGCCTTCGATGAGCGCGGCGACCTGCCGGGCCAGCACCGCGGGGTCGAGGCCGGAGGCAATGCGGCCCGCGGCAACCTCCCGCTCGATCTCGGCATGCAGTGAGCGGATGATTTCCTCGTCGCGGCGCCGGATGAAGCCGTGGGCCGGGTGGTCCGGGCGGACGGCCTCGGCGCGCAGGGTGGCATCCAGCTGGATTACTCCGCGAATGCCTGCGTTGCGGCGCATGACCTCCGGCACCGTTCCGAGCAGGCCCTGCTCCGCCAGCAGGGTGCGCCGCCAGGGGCCTTCCTGCTCCTCGCGCCGGACCAGGACGGCCTCCAGCAGTGCATCCTTGCTCCCGAAGTGGTGCAGCAGGGCTGTGTGGCTGGTTCCGATTTCCTCTGCGATCTGGCGGATCGACAGGCGCTGGAAGCCCTTCTCGGCGAACACGGCTAAGGCCGAATCCACCAGCTCGGCCCGCTTGCGCTCGCCGTTGGCGTAGGGCGCCCGCCGGCCGCTGCGCGCCGGCTGCCGCGCCGCCGTCGTCTCCGTCGTCTCCGTCACGCTCCGCCTCCTCCCGGCCGTGGCCGCCGTGGCCAAAGTCTTGCCTTCCATGAGATTACCAAGTTTCTTTTCCACTTTGGTCAAGAAATTTTCCTCAAAGTATTCCAACTTGGAAAATGTTTGTCTACAGTGAAGGTCAACCACGGAAAGGAACACCATGACCGACCTCCAGCACTTCCCCGACACCTTCCTCTGGGGTGTGGCCACCGCGGCCCACCAGGTGGAGGGGAACAACACCAACAGCGACACATGGCTCCTCGAACACCTCCCCGGCACGATCTTCGCCGAGCCCTCCGGTGACGCGATCGACCATTACCACCGCTACCGCGAGGACATCGCGCTGATCGCCTCGCTCGGGTTCACCACCTACCGCTTCTCGCTGGAATGGGCGCGCATCGAACCCGAGGAAGGGCACTTCTCCGTGGCCGAACTGGACCACTACCGGCGGGTGCTGGAAACCTGCCATGAGCACGGGCTGACGCCGGTGGTCACCTTCCACCACTTCACCTCGCCGCGCTGGCTTCTCGCTGCGGGCGGCTGGGAGGATGAAGCCACGCCGGAACGCTTCGCGCGCTACTGCAGCCGCGTCACCGAGCACCTCGGCGACCTCATCGGCGTGGCGTGCACGCTCAACGAACCCAACCTGCCGTGGCTGCTCAAGGCCCTCGGCATCGGCGGCGAGCCGGCCGACCGCCGTGCGGACGTGCCGCTCTGGGCTGCGGCCGCCGGGCGCCTGGGCATCGAGGCGGCCAGGGTCGCGCCCTTCCAGTTCACCGTGTCCGACGCCGGGTTCGACATCAAGCTCGCGGCCCACCAGGCCGGCCGCGACGCCATCAAGGCCCTGCGGCCGGAGCTGCCGGTCGGCTGGACCCTCGCCAACTCCGACATCCAGGCGGCCGAGGGCGGCCGGCAGGTGGCGGACCAGGTCCGCCGGGACGTCAACGAACGCTTCCTCGAAGCCTCCCGCGGCGATGACTTCGTGGGCATCCAGACCTACGGCCGGACCGTGTTCGGTCCCGACGGCGTGGCCCCGGCCCCCGAAGGTGCTCCCGTCAACGCGATGGGGGAGGAGATCTATCCGCAGGCCCTCGAGGTGACCATCCGCGAGGCCCACCGGATCGCCAACATCCCCGTCATGGTCACCGAGAACGGGCTGGCCACCGACGACGACACGCAGCGGGTCGAGTACCTCCGCACGGCCGTTGCCGGCGTCTCCGCGTGCCTCGCCGACGGCATCGACGTCCGCGGCTACATCGCCTGGACCGCGTTCGACAACTTCGAGTGGATCTTCGGCTACGCACCCAAGTTCGGCCTCATCGCCGTCGACCGCACTACCCAGGAACGCACGCCCAAGCCCAGCGCGCACTGGCTCGGCGGCGTGGCCCGCGCCGCCCAGGAGCGGCTCACCGCGGTGGGCTGAAACAGCCCCAACAAAGGCACGACGGCGGTCCGCACAGAAAGTGCGGGCCGCCGTCGGCCGTGGTTAAGGCCTTGCCGGGATCCCCAAGGTGGGCTGCGCATTGTAGCCCAGGTTTCGCGAGACGGCCCTGGCCGTCGCCTGGACGGCCGGTGCCAGGACGTTGGGGGGAGTGGCGCCGTCGGGAACCACGATGGAAAGTGCCGCGGCCACGGAGCCGTCAGCGTCAAAAATGGGCGAGGCGACGGACACCGTGAGGGACGGCGCGGACCTCCTGATCATCGCGACGCCGGTCCGCCGGACGTCGGACAGCGTCCGCCTCAGCTGCCCCTCCGGCATGGCGTCCACCCCGGGCTCGGCGTCCGGCGGCTGCCGGATGACCGTTTCCTGGAATGCCGCATCGGCTCCCGCCAGCAGCACCAGGCCCACCGCCGTCGACCTCAGCGGCGCCCGGCCGCCCACCCGGTACGCCACCTCGGTGGCCTCCTTCGAGGACAGCCGTTCGATCAGCACGGCCTCGCTTTTGTCCCGGACGGCCAGCAGCACGTGGTGCCGGGTGACGGCGAAAAGGTCCTCGAGGTACGGCAGGGCGATCTCCCGGACGCCGTGCCCGCGCGGCGACAGGGACGCCACCTCCCACAGCCGCACGCCCACCACGTACCGCCCGTCCTCGAGCCGCTCCAGCGCGCCCCACGCCACCAGCCGGGCGATGAGGCGCAGCGCCGTCGGCGCCGGCATGCCCGCGTGGCGGGCCATCTCGGACAGCGTCAAAGCCCGACGGCGGTCGGTGAAGACGGCGAGCAGGCTCAGTGCCCGGTCAATCACCGGTTCGCCCTGCTTGGGGCGCTTGCCGCGCTGGGGGGCCTCCGCTTGCGGTCCTGGTTCTTCCGCCACTGCCATCCCTTCATTTTGTTATCGACTCGTTCAGCTGCCCGAGTGACCAGCACCACAATATCGTTTCAACCAATGAAATTCCCGTGGGGCCAGTGAGGCGGTCCAAAGGATTCTTGAAGAAGCCGGTCACCGGAAGCCATCTGACGAGAGGGCGCCGACCGAACGGCCCGTGATGTGGTCGATGCCGACCGCGGCGGGCCCCGGCCCCCAGATGTTGATTCCCGTTCGTCATCGAGAATGCAAAGGCGCACCACATGAAACTTCTTTCCACCCCTGCCCGCCGGAGCGCGGCCATCCTGGCCGGTGTGCTCCTCATGAGCTCGCTCACCGCCTGCGGCGGCGGGACCCAGGCGGCATCCACCGTGAACAAGGACGCCCTGACCATCGCGGTGGACAGCGACTCGGCCTCCTTCGGGTTCGATCCGCTGCGTGTTGCCGACGCGCAGCGCCAGTTCTTCGAAGGCCTTTACGAGAACCTCATGACCCTGCAGCCGGACGGTTCCGTGGCACCAGGCCTGGCCAAGGAGTTCAGCTACAGCGCGGACAACACGGTCCTGACGCTGACCCTCAAGGAGGGCGTCACCTTCACGGACGGCTCCACCCTGGACGCGGCACTCGTCAAGGCGAACCTCGACCGCCGCAGCGACCCGGCGCTCAGTGCCTACTCGGCGATTACCAAGGGCGCCGCGCAGGAAGTGACCTCGGTGACCGCGGTCAGCCCCATGAAGGTGGCCATCAAGTTCGCCAAGCCGCAGCCAGGATTCGAAAAGAACCTCACCGGCACCATGGGCATGATCGTCGGCAAGACGGCCACCGCCAAGAGCGCCAGCCTCGCCGCCACCCCGGACGGCTCGGGCCCCTACACCCTTGACGCCACCGGGACGGTGAAGGGCAACAAGTACGTGTTCACCAAGAATGAGAAGTACTCGGATGCCGCCAAGTACCCCTACAAGAAGATCACCTTCACCGTCATCCAGGACCCCCAGGCCCGCGCCAACGCGCTGGTTTCCGGCCAGGCCGACGTCGCGGCGCTCACCTCCCCGACAGTTGACTTCGCCGAGTCCAAGGGGCTCGGTGTGTCCCAGATCGGTGGAACCCTGCACACCATGGTCTCCTTCGACAAGATCGGCAAGACCTCCCCGGCCTTTGCCAAGGAGAAGGTCCGCCAGGCATTCCAGTACGCCATCAACCGCCAGGCCCTCGTGGATGCCCTGCACAAGGGAGACATTGCGGCGTGGAACGCCCTGCCAAAGGATTCGGCCGGGTACACCGAGGAACTGAACACCCGGTTCGCCTACGACCCGGCCAAGGCCAAGAGCCTCCTGGCTGAGGCCGGCTACGCCAACGGCTTCGAGTTCACCATTGTGGGCAGCGCCGAAACCCAGACCGACCTGCAGGCCGTCCAAAAGGACCTGGCCGCCGTCGGAATCAAGATGAACATCAAGATGGCCAGTTCTACGGACGAAGCCTTCGCGGCAGTGGCTACCACTCCCCTCGGTTACGCCGCACTCGGCTGGGACAACCCGGTGGGCCTGATGTACGGCGTGGTCCTGAACGGATTCACCAACGTGCAGAAGGCCACTGATGAGCAGTTGAGCGCCGCCACCGGCGAGGCAGCAGCCGCGAAGGACGACGCCGCAAAGAAGACCGCGCTGACCAAGCTGAACACGCGCCTGGTGGAATCCGGCTGGATGATCCCGCTCTACGAGTCCCTCACCAACCAGGGCTACAACACCAAGAAGGTCCAGCAGGTGAAGTTCGCCGGTACCAACGCCTACCCGCTGCTCTCCTCCTACGCCCCCACCAACTGATCCATCCACCGGCCGGACGTCTTCCCCGCACGGAAGACGTCCGGCCGGACACCTGACCAATGGAGGTCTTCCCATGGCAATGTTCATCGCCAAGCGCCTGCTGATGGCGTTCGCCACCGTGCTGGTGGTCGCGGTGCTGGCATTCCTGCTGGTCCACGCCATGCCCGGCAGCCCGGGCGCCGTGTCGCTCGGCGCAGGCGCGGCGCAGGAAGCCATCGACGAGGTCAACCAGCGGCTCGGCTGGAATGATCCCCTCGTGGTCCAGTTCTTCCGCTGGCTCGGCGACGCCGTCCAGGGCAACCTCGGGACCTCCCTGATTGACGGAAGGTCGGTGAGCGCCGACCTCGCCAGCCGCCTTCCGGTCACGGCATCACTTGCCGCCGGCGCCACGGTGCTCAGCGCCGTCCTCGGGATCGGACTGGGCGTCACCGCAGCCGTGCACGGCGGCCTGGCAGACCGCATTGTGGGCGGCGTGGTCGGTCTCCTGGTGGCCCTCCCCGCCTTCTGGATCGGCATCATCTTCGTCTACCTGTTCGCCGTCCAGTCGTCGGTGTTTCCCGCCACCGGCTACGTTCCCTTCGAGGTCTCGCCGCAGGACTGGGCGCTGTCCCTGGCTTTGCCCGTCATCACCCTCGCCGTCGGCGGGGCGGCCTTCATCGCCCGGCAGACCAGGGCCTCCATGCTTGAGGCCCTCCAGCAGGAACACATCCGTACCCTGCGGGCCACGGCCACCCCCACGTGGAAGATCCTCTACGTCCACGCGCTGCGCTACGCCAGCCTGCCCATCGTTGCCGGCATTGCGCTGCAGTTCATCGGCCTGTTCGGCGGCTCCGTTATCGCGGAGCAGCTGTTCGCGATGCCGGGCCTCGGCCAGGCAGTCCAGTCCTCGGTCAACACCCATGACGCCCCGGCAGTCCAGGGCGTGGTCGTCATCGCCACGGTTGTGGTGGTTGCCGTGAACCTGGTCCTCGAACTCGCCACCAAATTCCTTGACCCGAAGTTGCGTGCCTCATGATCCCCTCCATTGCACCCACTGCAGCCCCGCGGAAGACCGCCCTGGCTAAGTTCTTCGGGCACCGGCTCCTCGCCTCCCCCGGCGGCCTGGCCGGCACAGTCTGGCTCGCCGCCCTGGTGGCCGCTTCCCTCACCGCATCCTGGTGGCTGCCGTACAAGACCGAGGACCAGGACTTCACAGCAGTCCTCTCCGGCCCCACCGCCGCCCACTGGCTGGGCGCGGACGAACTCGGCCGTGACCTGCTCAGCCGTATTTTCGCCTCAGCCGCCGGAACCCTGGGGACGTCGTTCATCACGGTGCTTGTCGGCGTCGGGCTTGGGACCATCCTGGCCATGGCCGCCGCTGCCGCCGGCGACCGCGCCGAAGGGGTCATCAGCAGGGTCACCGAAATTATGATGTCGCTGCCCGGCACCGTCATCATCCTGGCCGTCATCGGAGCCGTGGGGACGAACATCCCGCTGATTATGGCCATCCTCGGCGTCCTCATGTCGGCCGGCATCTACCGGGTGATGCTGGGCCAGGCCAAGTCGCTGCAGTCCCAGCTCTACGTGGACGCGGCGAAGGTCGACGGCGTCGGCACACTGGGCATCAGCGTCCGCCACGTGCTCCCCGGACTGACCAACACCATCGTGGTGCAGTCGGCCCTGATCTTCGCCGTCGGCATGCTGATCCAGGCGGGCCTGGCGTTCATCGGCTTCGGCCCACCCATTCCCGAGCCGAGCTGGGGCGGCATGATCCAGAGCGCCTCCCAGCACGTCTACGACGCGCCCTGGCTCATGGTTCCCAGCGGCGCGGTGCTGGCCCTGACTGTCCTTTCCGCCAACGCGATCGGCAACGCCCTGGGCAAGTCCCCGAACGCCGCCGCATCACACCTGCCCTCGGCGGCCATCCGGCGCAAGCGCGCCGCCGATGCGGCAGCTGGCGCGGCCGCCGCACCCGCCGTCGAAAGCCTGCCCGCTGCCGGCCGGCTCAGCGTCCGCGGCCTCTCCGTAGGGGTCGACGGCGGCACCCCGCTGGTCACGGACGTAACCTTCGACGTCGCACCGGGCACTGTGCTGGGGCTCGTCGGCGAATCCGGCTGCGGCAAGACGATGACCGCGCTGTCCCTGCTCGGGCTGCTGCCATCCGGCGTTTCGGTCACCGGCGGCCAGATCCTCTGGAACGGCAGGAACCTCGCGTCGGCCACCGAGAAGGACCTGGAGGGCATCCGGGGCCGCGACATCGCTCTCATCTCGCAGGAACCGATGCGGGCCCTGGACCCCATGTTCACCGTGGGTTACCAGCTGACCGCCGCCATCCGCCGGCTGGGGAAGGCCGGAAAGGCCGAAGCCGGGGCCCAGGCGCTGGGCCTCCTGGAAAAGGTGGGCATCGTCGACGCCGGGCGCATCCTCAAGGCGTACCCGCACCAGATCTCCGGCGGCATGGCCCAGCGTGTGGCCATCGCGCTGGCCCTCTCCGGCAAGCCGCGGCTGCTGGTGGCCGACGAACCCACCACCGCCCTCGACGTCACGGTGCAGGCCGAGATCCTCTCGCTGCTGCGCTCGCTGGTGAAGGACACCGGCATGTCCGTGGTGATGGTGACCCACGACCTCGGAGTGGTCGCGGACATCTGCGACAACGTCGCCGTCATGTACGCGGGCCAGGTGGTGGAGAGCGGCCGGACCGCCGGCATCCTGGACAACCCGCGCCACCCGTACACCCTCGCGCTGCTGGCGGCCGACCCGCACGCCAACACCGCCTCCGACATGCCGGAACGGCTGGCCACCATCAAGGGCCAGGTCCCGCAGCCCAAGGACTGGCCCGCCGGCTGCCGCTTCGCCGCCCGCTGCCAGTTCGCCGGCTCCGCCTGCACAACCCCGGTGCCGCTGCTGCCCTCCGGCTCGGAGGACGGCGAGGTCCGCTGCGTCAAGGCGGACGAGCTGGCCGTGGAGGGCCTTGAATGGGTTGCCACCGAAGTGCCCACGCACCGCGTACTCGAGATCGTTGAAAAGGACATGGCATGAGCATCAGCACCGTAGAACGCGAGGACGCCGAAGCTCTGCTGCCCGCCCCCGCCATGCTGGAGGTCAAGAACCTAACGGTCCGCTACGGCCGCGGCCGCAAGGCAGCCTCGGCCCCGGCCGCGGTGGACGGGGTGAGCTTCACCATCCGCCCCGGCGAAACCGTCGGCCTGGTGGGGGAGTCCGGTTCCGGGAAGTCCACCATCGGCAAGGCAATCCTGGGCCTGCAGAACGTGTCCGGCGGCTCCATCAGCTTCCAGGGCAGCGACATCACCCATGCCAGCTCCACCCGCCGGCAGGAACTCGGCGGCGATTTGCGGGCCGTCTTCCAGGATCCCAACTCCTCACTCAACCCGCGGAAGACCATCGGGGCCTCGCTGGCCGAACCGCTGCGGGTCCGCGGCGTCGCGGCCGCAGAGGCACGGACCCGGGCCGGGGACATGCTGGAACGGGTGGGGCTTCCCCGCGACGCCGTGGACCGGTACCCCAGCCAGTTCTCCGGCGGCCAGCGCCAGCGCATCTCTGTGGCGCGTGCCCTGATCTGCGAACCGCAGCTCGTGGTCTGCGACGAGGCGGTGAGCGCCCTGGACCTCTCCACCCAGGCCCAGGTGCTGAACCTCCTCGCCGACCTGCGGGATGAGCGCGGCCTGAGCTACCTGTTCATCGCGCACGACATCGCGGTGGTGCAGTTCCTGGCGCAGCGCGTGGTGGTGCTCTACCGCGGCCAGGTCATGGAGGCAGGGCCGGCCGCCGCTGTCACCGAAAACCCGAGGCACCCGTTCACCCAGGCCCTGGTTGCGGCGTCCCCGGTGTCACGTCCCGCGGAGCAGGCCGAACGGCGGAAGGTACGCGAGTCGCTCGGCGTCCGGACGGCCGCCGCCGTGGCCGCCTCGGCGGGCGGCTGCCCGTTCAGCCAGCGCTGCCCGCTCGCCACCGACCTGTGCACCGCCGAACGCCCTGCCCTGCGCACGGTGGGCCAGTCCGACGTCGCCTGCCACTACGCCTGAACCGCTTTGACCACCAACCGCAAGACTTCAAGGAGTGCCGAGTGACCCCGGAAACCGTGACCGCTGATGAAGCAACTACCCGCCGCATGCCCGCCCCGCCGCCGTTTCCCGCCTTCCAGACGCCCGGCACACCCGAGGAAGTCTCCGGGCACTCGCTGGTGCACCGCGAGCTCAACTACGCGATCGCCGTCGGCTTCCGCCGCCTCTCCATGGACGTCTGGCTCCCGCGCAACACCGGCGGCGCCCCGGTCCCGGTGGTGGTGTGGATCCATGGCGGAGCCTTCCAGCTCGGCGACCGCCGCGAACTGCCGCCGACGTACGAGCCCGATTCGGTGTTCCGCCTCCTGAACGAGGCCGGCATCGCGTGCGCCACGGTGGATTACCGGCATGCCCTGGAGGCGCCGTTCCCCGCCCAGCTCCACGACATCAAGGCCGCCGTGCGGTACCTCCGGCACCACGCCGACGTGCTGGGCATCGATCCCGGACGCATTGGCGCGTGGGGCGAGTCAGCGGGCGGCCACCTCGCCGCGCTGCTCGGCCTGACGGGCAGCCGGGAGGACCTGGAGGGAGGCCTCGGCGTCCAGGGGCAGCCCAGCTCGGTGGGCGCCGTCGTCGACTTCTACGGCGTCTCCTCGCTCACACAGATGCCGCCGATGGAGGCAACAACCAGCTTCATGAGCGGCCCGCTGCTCGCGGCGGTGCCGGACGGCGTGTCACTGGAACCCGGCCCCATGCTAGTCGGCAACTCACACGATCCGGCCCTGCTGGATGCCGCCAGCCCGCTCGGCTACGTCACCGCCGGCGCCCCGCCCTTCCTGCTCATCCACGGTGACAGCGACGGCCTGGTCCCGCTCGCGCAAAGCGAACTCCTGGCCGATGCGCTGGCCAACGTTGGCGCTCAGCAGGAACTCATCGCCGTCGAAGGCGGCGACCACTGCTTCTTCTTCGCCGAAGACCATCTGGACCGCATTCTGGAAACCGCCGTCTCCTTCTTCACGAGGGAACTCACTTAGCCATGACAACCACTACAGGAGCCACCCCAATGACCACCCCTTCCGCCCTCCGCTTCGAGCACCACGAGGAGCCCTTCGGCATTGGTAAGGACCGGCCCCGGCTGTCCTGGCAGGTCCGAACCGACGCTCCGGGCTGGGTGCAGAAGGCCTACGAACTCGAGCTGGGCCCGGCCGAGGGCACCCTGGTCAGTTACGGGCGGGTTGACTCCACGGAGCAGCTCCTGCAGCCGTGGCCGGCGGCGCCGCTGGCCAGCCGTGAGCGTGTCGCGGCCCGGGTCCGGGTCTGGGGCAATGACGACGCCGGGCCCTCCGCCTGGAGCCCGGTCGCCTTTGTGGAGGCCGGACTGTTGAACGGAGACGACTGGCACGCGTCCATGATCCGCCCCGGCTGGGAAGACGACAGCGCGGCACCCGAACCGGCAGCCCGCCTCAGCCGCACCTTCGAAGTCACCGGGCCGGTGGCCTCCGCACGCCTGTACGCCAGTGCGCACGGCATCTACGTCGCGTCCATCAACGGCCGGCGCGTGGGCCGGGACCTCCTCGCCCCCGGCTGGACCAGCTACCACCACCGCCTCCGGTACCAGACCTACGACGTGGCCGAATACCTCCGGCAGGGCACCAACGTGATCGGCTTCGAGGTGGCCGACGGCTGGTGGCGCGGCCAGCTCGGCTTCCAGGAGAAGCGCAATACGTACGGAAACCGCACCGGCGTGATCGGCCAGCTGGAACTGCGCGACGCGGACGGGCAGCTGACCGTGCTGGGTACCGATGACTCCTGGCTGGCCGGCCGCGGCCCCGTTGTGGCCGCCGGCCTGTACGAGGGGGAAACGTACGACGCGCGGCTGGCCGACGCCGGCTGGGCCGGAGCTGGAGCCTCGGCGGCCGGTGAGGGCGGCGCCCGGCTGGAGCCCGCCGTCGTCGACCACTTCGACACAGCGCTCCTGGTGGCACCCGACGGGCCCGCGGTCCGCGCCACCGAGGAGCTGCCCGTACGCGAAATGCTGTCCACGCCGTCCGGAAAGACCATCCTGGACTTCGGCCAGAACCTCGTTGGCCATGTCCGGTTCAGCGTACGCGGCGAGGCCGGCACGGAAGTGGTGCTGCGGCACGCCGAGGTGCTGGAGCACGGCGAACTCGGCATGCGGCCGCTCCGGACAGCCATCCAGACGGATACCTATATCCTCCGCGGCTCCGGAACGGAAGAAGTCTGGGCGCCCGAATTCACCATTCACGGCTTCCGCTACGCCGAGGTGAGCGGCTGGCCCGGTGAGCTGGACCCGGAAGCCTTCACCGCCGTCGTGGTCCATTCAGAGCTTAAGCGCACCGGCTTCTTTGAGTGCTCCGAGCCGATGCTGAACCAGCTGCACAGCAACGTGGTGTGGGGCATGCGCGGGAACTTCGTGGATGTGCCCACCGACTGCCCGCAGCGCAACGAACGGCTGGGCTGGACGGGCGACTTCCAGGTGTTCGCGCCCACCGCCTCCTTCCTCTACCGGATTCCCGGCTTCACCACGTCCTGGCTCAAGGACCTGGCCGCTGAACAGGGAACGGACGGGCCGCCGCCGCTGGTGGTCCCCGAGGTGGTCAACGACATGCCACCGTTCCCCACCCGTCCCGTGATGGCCGCCTGGGGTGACGCCGCGGTGCTGGTTCCCTGGGTGATGTACCGCCAGACGGGAGACCTTGAGTTCCTGAGCCGGCAGCTGCCCGGCATGGTGGCGTGGCTCGCCGCAGCGGCAGACGCCGCCGGCCCGGAGCTGCGCTTCGAGCAGGGCTTCCAGTTCGGCGACTGGCTGGATCCGGCGGCGCCGCCGAACAATCCCGGCGCCGCCAGGACCCCCTGGCAGCTGGTGGCCCAGGCCTACCTGGCCTACTCGGCGTCGATCGCGTCGCAGGCCGCGGACCTGCTGGGTGAGGATGGCGAAGCCGTCCGCCTCGCCGAGGTGTCCCGCCAGGCGCGGGCCGTATTCCGCAAGCAGTACATCGCCGACGACGGCAGCCTCCGGCCCGCCACGCAGACCTCCTACGCGCTGGCCCTGCGCTTCGGGCTGCTCGAGCCGGAGGAGCACTCCGCGGCCGGCGAACGGCTGGCCGAAACCGTGGCCGCCGACGGCTACCGGATCGCCACCGGCTTCGTCGGGACACCGCTGGTCACCGACGCGCTGAGCGACGAGGGCCAGGTGGAGGCGGCCTACCGCCTGCTGCTGCAGACCGAGTGCCCGTCCTGGCTGTACCCCGTCACGATGGGCGCCACCACCATCTGGGAACGCTGGGACTCCATGCTCCCGGACGGCACCATCAACTCCGGCGACATGACCTCCTTCAACCACTACGCGCTCGGCGCCGTGGCCGACTGGATGCACCGCACTGTCGCCGGCCTCGCCCCCGCCGATCTCGCCGGCCGGAAACTGCTGGTCCGGCCTCTGCCCGGCGGCGGTCTGACCTGGGCAGCCGCCCGGCACGAGACCCCGTACGGCGAGGCGGCGGTGCGCTGGGAGCACGACGGCGGCACCTTCACCCTGTCCCTCACGGTCCCTGCCGGCTGCACGGCCTCGGTGCACCTGCCGGGCGGCTCGGCGGCAGTGGAGGTTGGGTCCGGGACGCACTCCTTCAGCTGCGACCTGGCTTCGGCTGAGGGAGCTCCGCAACTGTCGGTATCGCCATGACGGAGGCGGGCACGGCCCTGGATCCGGAGCTGGCCGGTCTTCTGCACCACCTGGCCGGAGTGGAGTCCGTCCCCGCGCTTCTGACCGAGCCCGGCGGGCCGGAACGGCTGGACGCGTTCTGCGGCGGCCTGCTGCCGTACAGCCCGCCGGACGTCCCTGTCCACGACCTGGAGGTGCCGGGCCCCAACGGCCCGGTGCCGGTCCGGATCTATGGCGCAGGTACCGGCGGCGGTTCACCCGACGGCGGTTCGCCCGCCCTGGTCTGGATGCACGGCGGGAATTTCGCCGTCGGCAGCCTGGACATGCGGGAATCCGACCAGCTGGGACGGGAGGTCGCTGCCAGAAGCGGCGGCGTTGTGGTCTGCGTGGGCTACCGGCTGGCCCTGGACGGCGTCCATTTTCCTGTTCCGCATGAGGACGTGCTGGCAGCCTGGTTCTGGACCAGGAAGCACGCCCGGGAACTCGGCGTTGACCCGTCCCGGATCTGCCTGGGCGGGGCGAGCGTCGGCGGGAACCTGGCCGTCGGCGCGGCCCTGTTCCTCATGGACGCGGGTCTGCAGCTGCCGGCCAAACTCGTGCTCGCGTACCCGTTCCTGCACGGTGAACTGCCGGCCGGACTGCCGTCTATACGTCCGGCCAGCCAGGAACGGGAGGCGCCCGCCATGGATGAGTTGCCGCCGTCCCTCCGGTTCACAGACGAGGACTGCCGGGACATGGTGGAGAACTACATCGGCGGGCCGCTGGCCATGGCGTCGTCGTACGCCATGCCCGGGCACGCCGACCCGGCCGGGCTGCCGCCAGCCGCCGTGCTCGCCTGCGGCCATGACGACCTCCGCTTCTCTGCAGAGGCCTTCGTCGAGGGGCTGCGCGCGGCAGGCATCCCGGTTAATTACAGAGTCGAGCGCGGAGCCACCCACGGCTACCTCAACCACTCCGCGGCGCTGGGGGTGGTCCAGCGCGGCCTGCAGTTCCTGGCTGACCAGCTGGCGCACCGAGGACTTTGACTGACGGACCGGCGCCCAGGCAGACGAGGCCAAAGCCCTTTCAATGATTGAAATGGCTGCTACTGGCCCCGTTCCTGATCCGACAGTCTTAGAAGGACAGGCCGGGCCAACGAGGAACCGGCAGAGGCAGCAAAGGAGTCGAAGATGACGGAAGGCCGTGTGCTCAAAGGCGTGGAGTTCGCCACCGCTGATGGCCCCGCCGCCCGCCCGCTCCTGATGGACCTGTACCTCCCGGAACCGGCCCACAACGATGCCGGGAACGGCGCCGCGCTCCGGCCGGCCATCGTCCACTTCCACGGGGGCGGCTGGCGGGTCGGGGCTCGGTCATCGCTGGGTCCCGTCGCGGACGGCTTCGGGCTGTCACCCTTCGAGGTCCTTACTGAAGCCGGCTTCGTCGTCGCCTCGGCCGACTACCGGCTGAGCGCTGAGGCCCACTACCCGGCCCAACTGCACGACGCCCAGGCCGCGGTCCGCTGGCTGCGGGACCACGCCGCCGACTACGGCGTTGACCCCAACCGGATCTACGCCTGGGGTGACTCCGCCGGCGGACACCTGGCGAGCCTGGTGGGCCTGCTTGCCGGCGACAGCCCGGTCGCGGCGGTGGCGGCCTGGTACCCGCCCACAGACCTGAACCGCATGGGGGAGCAGGCCCTGCCCAACGCCGTCGCGCGAGCCAGCGACCCGGCCTCCCGCGAGGAACAGCTCATCGGCGCCGTGCTGGCAGACGAGCCGCAGAAGGCAGCAGCGGCCAGTCCCATCAGCTATGTCGGTCCCGGCGCTCCGCCCTTCCTCCTGGTCCATGGCACAGCCGACCGCTTTGTCCCGGCCGCCCAGTCCGAAACCCTGGCGGCCGAACTCGAAAAGGCGGGCGCCGCCGTCGAACTTCTCCTCCTCGACGGGGCGGACCACATGTGGTCCCTTCCGGACGGCAGCCCCGCCGCGGCGGAGAAGGCACTGGCCGCCACGGTCAGCTTCTTCCGCCGGCAAGCCGCCGTTCCGTAGTTTGACGCAGCCCCCTGATTTTTCGGTAACACCCCCGCTTCGGCAACTGCCTCAAGGGAGGCTCTACTTGCCGTGCCCTCCGACCAACACCGCCCCCGGGCGAACCTGAAAGGCCCTCCATGCAGTACATAGGCATCAATCACGACGGCGACACCTGGGCAGCCGCCCTGAACGGCACCGGTCCCGGCAACGCCAGGGTGTTTCCGCTGGCTCCCGTGACGGACTTCTGGGCGGACGCCGAGGGCTGGCAGGAAAAGGCACTGTCCCTCACTGCACTGTCCCTCACTGCAGGGTCGCTCGCGGATGGCTCGCTCCAGCGCGGCAGCGTCGCTGAGGTGCCCCTGGTTCCGGCCTCGGCCCGCGTCATCTGCGTCGGCCTCAACTACAAGGCGCACGCCGCAGAAGGCAGCTACAAGGACCAGGAATTGCCTCCGTACCCCACGCTCTTTGGGCGCTGGACGGCTTCGCTGTCCGTCGGAAACGTCCCGGTCCCGGTGCCCGGCGGTGAGGCAGGCCTGGACTGGGAAGGCGAAGTGGCCGCGTACATCGGCAAGCGCGCGGAGTCCGTGACCGAAGCCGAGGCCGCGGAGGCCATCTTCGGCTACTCCACCTTCAACGACATCACCGCCCGGCGCGCCCAGAAACTCACGACGCAGTGGACCCTCGGCAAGAACGGCGACTTCACCGGTCCGCTGGGACCGCTGGTCAGCCGCGACGAGGTGGGTGACCTGCGCGAGGGGCTCGAGGTCCGGACCCGCGTCAATGGCACCGAAGTCCAGCACGGAAACACCCGGGACATGATCTTTTCCGTGCCCGCCATCATCTCGCTGATCAGCCAGACGTTCACGCTCCACCCGGGCGATGTGATCGCCACCGGCACCCCCGAGGGCGTCGGGTATGCGCGCACGCCGCAGTGGCTGCTGCAGCCGGGGGACACCGTTGAGGTCGAGATTGAACGGCTCGGCACCCTGGTCACCCCCGTCGGCGAACCGTTCCTCCGGGCGAGGGCCTGATGACCGCCGTCAACTACGCCGAACTGCAGGACGTCCCGGCCGAGACACCGGTCCTCATTTCCGGGGGAGGGCCCAGCGGGCTGTTCCTGGCCCTGGACCTGGCCAGCCGAGGCATCCGCAGCACGGTCATCGAACCCCGGACGCTGATCGATCCGGACCGGCCGCGCGCCAAGACCACCAACGCGCGCACCATGACGCACCTGCGCAGGCTGGGCCTGGCCGACGCGCTCCGGGAGACCGCGCCGCTGCCCGTGGGTTTCGCCCAGGACGTCATCTTCTGTTCCGCCCTGACCGGCCGCGAAATCCGGCGGTTTCCCAACGCCTTCCAGCTCGAAACCGGCCGCTACCAGCCCCAGCCCGAGTGTGGCCAGCAGGTGCCGCAGCCTGTGCTGGAGGCGGTGTTGCGGGAAGCCGTGGCGGCGTCCGCCCACGCCACGCTCCTCACCGGACTGCGGGTGGACAGCTTCGCGGCCCTCCCCGGCGGCGGGCAGCGCGTGACGGTGGCCGACGCTTCCGGGTACCGCACCGCCGTCGACTGCGCCTTCCTGGCCGGTGCCGACGGCGGCTCCTCCACGGTCCGCCGCGGCCTGGGCCTCCGGCTCGAGGGGGAGTCCGCCGCCCTGTCCAACATCAGCGTCCTCTTCCGCTCCCGCGACCTGGCCGCCACCATCACGCTTGACCCCGCCGTCCAGTACTGGGTGCTGGGACCCGGCGCGGCCGGCATGGTGGGACGGATGGACCTGGACCAGACCTGGTGGGCGATCATCCAGGGCGTTGGCACCCAGGGCGTTGGCACCGACGGCGACGGCATCGATGGCGACGCGCCCGGGCCTGATCCTGCCGCCCTGGTGCGGTCGCTCGTGGGAGCCGACGTCGACGTCGACGTGATCGCCACCGATCCCTGGACCGCCCGCATGCTGCTTGCCCCGTCCTACGGCACAGGTTCCTCCGGCACGGGCGGCGTCTTCCTGGTGGGGGACGCCGCGCACCAGAATCCGCCCTGGGGCGGCCACGGCTTCAACACCTGCATCGGCGACGCCGCCAACCTCGCCTGGAAAATCGCCGCCGCCTTCGAGGGGTGGGCGGGGCCGGGACTGCTGGAGAGTTACGGCCTGGAGCGCCGGCCCGTTGCCGCGAGGACCATCCGCGACGCCGCGGCCAATGGAAAAGCCCTCGCCTACCACTTCGCCGATTCCGCCCTGGCGGCTGCCGGGGTGGAGGGGGAGGCCGCCCGCGCCACCGCGCACGACGCCCTGGCCGTCAAGCAAAGCGAGTTCGATTCCCTGGGCCTGGTGCTCGGGTACAGCTACTCCGCCTCGCCGCTCGTGGTCCCCGACGGCGCCCCGGTGCCGGCCGAGGACCCGATCCGCTACGTGCCCTCGGCCAGCCCCGGGGCCCTGCTGCCCCATGCCTGGCTGGACGGAAACACATCCCTCTACGACGTTCTCGGGCCGGGATTCTCGCTGCTTGTGGAGGCCGGCAGCACGGCGGGCATCGCACCGGAGGAGGCCTTCGCGCCGGTCCTCGCGGCGGGTGCCTGCCACGGCATCCCGGTGACCGCCACCGCCGTCGGGCCTTCCGACGACGGGACGCCGATGGCGGAACTGTGGGCGGCAGAGGCCGTCCTCGTCCGGCCGGACCAGCACGTCGCCTGGCGCGGTTCCTCCGCTGAGGCGGCCGCCGCTGCCCTGGCTGTGGCGGCCGGCTGGGGAACCGCCGTCGAACCATTCGAGCAACTGAAGGAGGGCACCAATGCCGGCGCCGTCGTTTCGTGATTTCCTGTACCCGCCCAGCCATCCGCGCGTGGCGCACCTGCGCGGACTGGACGCGCGCTCCTATGCCGAGGAGGCCAAGTCGGACTCCTTTGCCGGCCCGATGATCGAGGGCTGGCAGAAGCTTTACCCGGAGCCTTTCACGGGCATAACCAACGACGGCGTCATCCGGCCCGGGCTGTTCAGCCTCGCCGAGGCAAGGGCAGGGGAAGAGGCGCCGACGGCGGAGATGGTGGCCGCCGCGGGCAAGCTGCTCGCCACTGCCTCGCCGGAACAACTCGACCGTCTGAGCTATCCCGTGGACGCGCACGAATGGCAGAGCTGGGCGAACCCGGAATTCATGCAGCACGACACAGGGCTGCGCCTCGAGGACCTGGACCCGGCCGTGCGCGATGCTGCGCTCGGCGTGATGGAAGCGAGCCTCAGCCCGGAGGGGTACGCGCTGGCACGGAACCTGATGCGCATCAACGGCTTTCTCGGCGAGCTGGTGGAACTGCCGGAGCTGATGAACGAGTACAGCTACAACTTCGCCCTCTACGGGGAGCCGTCGGAATCGGAGCCGTGGGGCTGGCAGCTGTTCGGCCATCACGTGGCGCTCAACTGCCTCGTGGCCGGGACCCAGCTCGTTTTGTCGCCGATGTTCCTGGGCGCCGAGCCGGACGTCATCGACGCCGGGCCGCACAAGGGCGTAAAGGTGTTCAAGGAACGGATCAGCCTGGCCCGTGAACTGATGGCGTCACTGCCCGATTCTTTGCGGGGTGATGCCGTTTCCTTCGCGGAGATGGTGGATCCGGCCATGCCCGAGGGCCGGCTGCATCCCGGGGACGAACGCCACCTGGCAGGATGCTTCCAGGACAACCGGGTGATCCCCTATGAGGGCATTCTGGCTGAGTCCACGCCGCCGGAATCGCTGGCGCTGCTGGACGGGCTGGTGGAGGACTTTGTTGCCGCCCTTCCCGCCGGGCCCCGTGCCGCGCGGATGCGGGAGATCCGGGAGCACTACGGCGAGACCCGGTTCTCCTGGATCGGCGGCTGGCAGGGCGAGGACGCGTTCTACTTCCGGATCCAGAGCCCCGTGGCGGTCATGGAGCTGGACCACCACACGGGCGTGTTCCTCAGCAACGACAAGCCGGCACCGTTCCACATGCACACCGTGCTCCGCACGCCCAACGGCAACGACTACGGCCGTGCACTGGTCCGGCAGGCGCAGGAACGGTAACCCCTTTAAAGACCGCAACGCGGGGTCACTTTCCGCCCAATAAACCCTTGTTATTGGGCGGAAAGTGACCCCGCGTTGCTTTTTGCGGTTAGGAGATGTCCAGGGCCGCGCGGCGCTGGGGCGGCGGGCCGACGACGGTGAGGTCCATTTCCGCCTGGGCCCGGCCGAACCCTTCCATGTCCATGTAGGGCTCGCCGCCTTCCGTGTACATGTAGTCGTCCGTGGGCTTGTTGAAGTACTCGAAGAAGCCGTTGAAGACCGACGGCGTCAGGAAGCCGACCATCTGCGTGTTGTGGGAGTCGAACGCGAAGGAGTGGACGGTGCCCGCCGGGGCGTGCAGGAAGTCGCCCTTGGTGAGCAGGACCTCACGGCCATTGGCGTAGAGCCACATGCGGCCTTCGGTGCAAAGGAAGTTCTCGGTGTGCTCCGAGTGGAAGTGCAGCGGGATGTATGGGGACTTGGCGCCCTTCGTGTGGACGGCGAAGTAGTTCGAGCCCGTGTTCTCCGGCCGGGAAAGGTAGCTGAACATGGTCTGGTAGCTGACCAAGCGCTCGCCTTCGCCGGCACTGAGGAAGTAGGGGCTCAGCGTGGCAGGCAGCCCGGCATTCTGCTGCAGGGACGGTGCCACCCGCTCCACGTCCGGGAAGGTGATACCGAATTCGGCGCCGACTTCCGCAGCTTCCCGGGAGCTCAGCCGGTGGCCGGCGTGGACCGGCGGAACGTGCGAATCGATGGGCGTGCCGACCCGCTCGTAGTAGGCCTCGGCACCGCCGGGCGTCATCCAGTTCAGGAAGCGCGTGTAGTGGCTGGCCATCCGGTACGCGTGCGGTGTTCCCGGCGGAATCACCACAGAATCACCCGGGGTCAGGATACGGCTTTCGCCGGGAAGCCAGACATGGAGGATGCCGTCAAACACGTACAGGGTCTTGTGCTCGATCCGGTGGCTGATGAAGGGGGATTCGGCTCCCATGCCACCGGAAATGTAGGCGGCGCTGAAGATGCCGCCGGTGTCCGCGGCGCGGGCGATCACGGTCACCAGCTGCCCGTCGATTTCGTAGCGGGCACCCTCGCCGGAGGCCATGTAGTAGGGCACGGCTTCGCCGGGCAACGCATTGGCAACCGGCAGCTGCTTGTTCATTTCCTCGACGCTGAGGGTCATTGCTTCCTTCTTTCTTCGGCATGGCCGCGGGGACGTCTTTCCGGACAAGCTTGGCGGACCAGGGGGGCCAAAGTATGCCCGGATTTCATTGGTTGAAAATTTCCGTCAGTCGTACCAAGGGTCGGTTTTGCTGCCGCCAGGGTTCACAGCCTCCTGACAGTTTCCGAACAGCGGCGCCCTAAGCTGCTGCCGGATCTTTGATGAAGGGCTAGGACAGATGCCCTTCCGTTCAAAGCCGTACCGCACGGCCGATTAAGGAGACACCATGTCACGAACCAAGAGAATCACCCTCGGCATCACCGCCGGCGCCCTGGCGCTGGGCGCCGGCCTGGGGGTCACGGGAATGGCCTCAGCCGCCACCACTCCGAGCCCCAGCGCAACGTCCAGTACGACGGCGGACAGCAGCGCATCGACTGACGGCCACGGCATGCGCGGCGGCCACAAGGGCGGGGACCGCGGCCAGATCGCGGCGGACCTTGCCACCAAGCTGGGTGTTGACGAAGCGAAGGTGACCGAGGCGATCCAGGCGTTCCGCGAGGCCAACAAGCCAACGACGGCGCCGACTGAGGGCACCAAGCCTGACCACACCGCCCAGGACGCGGCAATGGCGAAGTCCCTGGCGACGGCCCTCGGCGTCGACGAATCCAAGGTCACAGCGGCGCTGACGGAAATCCGCGCCGCCGGCCAGGCGGAGCGAGCCGCAGCCTTGAAGACCAGGCTGGACGCGGCCGTCAAGGACGGCACCCTGACCCAGGCCGAAGCTGACGCGGTCACGAAGGCCGTCGAGAAGGGCGTGATCGGGGGCGGTGGCCACTAACTTCCTTTGAACACCCGATGAGGCGGGAATCCCCCGGGGAACACCCCGGGGGATTCCCCCGAAACCTGAGGAAGCGTTTGGGGGTTAAGAAGCGTGAGGTGGGACGCGGCCTCAGGTCCTGTCGTTTGATGCCGAACGCGTCCTCAGGTCCTGTCGCTTGAGGTGGGACGCGGCCTCAGGTCCTGTCGCGTGAGGTGCGACGCTTCCGCACTGATGCGACTGGTCCAGGCGGCGTAACGGCGCGGCGTCCTGTTCTACAGCACCTTGCGGATGGTCTCCTCGAAGCTCGTCACGTGATGCAGCGCGAGCTCGCCTGCCTTGTCCGCGTCCCCCTCCGCCACAGCCTTCAGCAGGTCCACGTGCTCGTTGATGTGGCCGCTCACCGAGGGGACCTTGTCCAGGACCAGGCACCAGATGCGCGTGGCCAGGTTGTCATAACGGATCAGGGTGTCCTCGAGGTGCGGGTTGGCGGCGGCACGGTAGATCAGGCGGTGCACCGTCAGGTCGTAGCGCATGAGCTCCCGCGACTGCGCGGGGGTGGGCGCCAGCTCCGAGATGGCCTTCGCGACGTCCAGGAGCTCCTCGCGCATGGCGGTGTTCGCCCGCTTGGCCGCCCGGCGCGCCGCGAGGGGCTCCAGCAGTTCCCGGATTTCGGAGACGTCGGCCAGTTCCGTGAAGTCCACGGTGGTGGCGAATGTTCCACGGCGCGGGTAGGACACCACGAGGTGGTCCACCTCCAGCCGCTTGATGGCCTCACGCACCGGCGTGCGCCCGAACCCCAGCTCAGCCGCCAGCTGGCCGTCGTTGATGGGCTCGCCCGGCCGGATGTCCAGCATGATCAGTTTGTCGCGCAGCTGCCGGTACGCAGCCTCGGCCTGGGACAGTGTTTCGTCCTCGGCGGGCGGCATGGCGGGAAGAGCATTCACAGCGGGACTCCGTTCGTGGGCTCCAAGCGGAAGCTGGTTGTCATTTTGCTCCCTGCTATTGACTCTGTTGTGAGCTCAATCATACCATTGACCTCACACTGATATATCAGTCCCAAGCTAAGTGGTATTTCATAAGGAGCATTCGTGGTTGAGCAGTTGAACGACCGACTTTCCGCAGTCGATCCCGAGATCCAGCAAGCCGTCGCCCGCGAGCTGGACCGCCAGCAGTCCACGCTGGAAATGATCGCCTCGGAGAACTTTGCTCCCGCGGCCGTCATGGAGGCGCAGGGTTCGGTCCTCACCAACAAGTACGCCGAGGGCTACCCGGGCAAGCGCTACTACGGCGGCTGCGAGCACGTCGACGTCGTTGAACAGCTGGCCATCGACCGCGTGAAGGCACTGTTCGGCGCCGAGTTCGCCAACGTCCAGCCGCACTCCGGCGCCCAGGCCAACGCCGCCGCCATGTTCGCACTGCTGAACCCGGGCGACACCATCCTCGGCCTTTCCCTGGCCCACGGCGGCCACCTCACCCACGGCATGAAGATCAACTTCTCCGGCAAGCTCTACAACGTGGTCCCGTACCACGTGCGCGAATCCGACCTCCGGGTGGACATGGCAGAGGTCGAGGCCTTGGCGCTCGAGCACAAGCCCAAGCTCATCGTGGCCGGCTGGTCCGCCTACTCCCGCCAGCTCGACTTCGCCGAGTTCCGCCGGATCGCCGACCTGGTCGGTGCCTACCTGATGGTGGACATGGCCCACTTCGCCGGCCTCGTCGCCGCAGGCCTCCACCCCAACCCGGTGCCGTACGCCGACGTCGTCACCACCACCACGCACAAGACCCTGGGCGGCCCCCGCGGCGGCGTCATCCTCGCCAAGGAGCAGTACGCCAAGAAGATCAACAGCGCCGTCTTCCCCGGCCAGCAGGGCGGCCCGCTCGAGCACGTCATCGCCGCCAAGGCCGTGGCCTTCAAGCTCGCCGCAACCGAGGGCTTCAAGGAACGCCAGGAACGCGTCCTGGAGGGCGCCAAGCTGCTCGCCGAACGCTTCCTGCAGCCCGACGTCGAAGCCGCCGGCATCACGGTGGTCAACGGCGGTACGGACGTCCACCTGGTCCTCGTTGACCTGCGGAACTCCGAACTGGACGGACAGCAGGCAGAGGACGTGCTGCACCGCATCGGCATCACCGTCAACCGCAACGCGGTCCCGTTCGACCCCCGCCCGCCGATGGTCTCCTCCGGCCTCCGGATCGGCACCCCCGCGCTGGCCACCCGCGGCTTCGGCGCCGCCGCATTCACCGAGGTCGCGGACATCATCGCCAACGCCCTCACCAGTGCGGCGGGCACCGGAACGCTCGACGACGGCACCGCCGCCGAGCTCCGCGCCCGCGTCACTGCGCTCGCCGAGCAGTTCCCCCTGTACCCCCAGCTCAGCGGCGCCAACGAGATTGCCGCCTTTGAAAACGACATGATTGGAGCAGCCCAGTGAGCACCCAGCAGCTCCCGGAGCACCCGGACTTCCTGTGGCACAACCCGGAGCCCAAGTCCTCCTATGATGCCGTGATCGTCGGCGGCGGCGGGCACGGCCTGGCCACCGCGTACTTCCTGGCCAAGAACCACGGCATGACCAACATCGCCGTCCTGGAAAAGGGCTGGCTGGCCGGCGGCAACATGGCGCGCAACACCACCATCATCCGTTCCAACTACCTCTGGGACGAGAGCGCCGCCATCTACGAGCACGCCCTGAAGCTGTGGGAGATCCTGCCCGAGGAGCTGGAATACGACTTCCTCTTCAGCCAGCGCGGCGTGATGAACCTGGCCCACACCCTGGGCGACGTGCGTGAGAGCATCCGCCGCGTGGGCGCCAACAAGCTCAACGGCGTGGACGCGGAATGGCTGGACCCGCAGCAGGTCAAGGAACTCTGCCCCATCCTGAACATCCGGGACGACATCCGCTACCCGGTCATGGGCGCCACCTACCAGCCGCGCGCCGGCATCGCCAAGCACGACCACGTAGCCTGGGCCTTCGCCCGCAAGTGCGACGAGCTGGGCGTGGACATCATCCAGAACTGCGAAGTCACCGGCTTCGTCAAGGACGGCAACCGCGTGGTGGGCGTCAAGACCAACCGCGGCACCATCAACACTGAGAAGGTGGGCCTCTGCGCCGCCGGGCACAGCTCGGTCCTGGCCGAGATGGCCGGCTTCCGGCTCCCCATCCAGTCCCACCCGCTGCAGGCACTGGTCTCCGAGCTGCACGAGCCCGTCCACCCGACGGTGGTCATGTCCAACCACGTCCACGTGTACGTCTCCCAGGCACACAAGGGCGAACTGGTCATGGGCGCCGGCGTCGACTCGTACAACGGCTACGGCCAGCGCGGCTCCTTCCACGTGATCGAGCACCAGATGGCGGCCGCCGTCGAGCTGTTCCCGATCTTTGCCCGGGCACACGTTCTCCGGACCTGGGGCGGCATCGTGGACACCACGCTGGATGCCTCGCCGATCGTGGGCACCACCCCGGTGGACAACATGTTCGTCAACTGCGGCTGGGGAACCGGCGGCTTCAAGGGCACGCCGGCCGCCGGCCTGACCTTCGCGCACACCATCGCCACCGGCGCACCGCACAAGCTGAACAAGCCTTTCGCCTTGGAACGCTTCGAAACCGGTGCCCTGATCGACGAACACGGCGCTGCCGCCGTCGCCCACTAGCCACGGTCCACAAGAAAGAAGACGCACATGCTGCTTATCTCCTGCCCCAACTGCGGCTCGCGGGACGAAACCGAGTTCCACTACGGCGGCCAGGCCCACGTGCCGTACCCCGAGAACCCCAACGACCTCACCGACCGGGAATGGGCCGAGTACCTGTTCTACCGCGAGAACACCAAGGGCACCTTCGCCGAGCGGTGGGTGCACAGCACCGGCTGCCGGCAGTGGTTCAACATGCTCCGCGACACGGTCACGTATGACATCCAGGCCGTCTACCCGATGGGGGTGCCGCGGCCCGCCGCGCCCTTCCCCCCGGCAGCTGACACCGGCACCGCAAGCACCGGCGCCGCCAGCACCACCCCCCTCAGCCCCAGCACCGCCCCGGAAGGAGCGACCAAGTGACCTCCCAGAACGCGCGCCTCAGCAGCGGCGGCCGCATCGACCGCAGCATCTCCTGGCGCTTCACCGTGGACGGCGAGGAATTCACCGGACACCCGGGCGACACCCTGGCCTCCGCACTGCTGGCCAACGGCCGCGTCGCCGCCGGCAACTCCCTGTACGAGGACCGCGCCCGCGGCATCCTGGCCGCCGGCGTGGAAGAACCCAACGCCCTGGTCCGCATCGAGGCCCGGTTCCCCGGCGACGTTGCCGAGTCCATGCTCCCCGCCACCACCGTTTCCCTGGTGGACGGCCTGAAGGCCGGCTTCCTGAACGGCCTGGGCAAGCTGGACCCGGCGGACGACCGCGCCGAGTACGACAAGAAGTACGTCCACGCCGACATCCTGGTGATCGGCGGCGGCCCCGCCGGCCTGGCCGCTGCCCGCGAAGCTGTCCGCAGCGGCGCCCGCGTCATCCTCATGGACGACCAGCCCGAACTCGGCGGGTCGCTGCTGTCCGGGTCGACCGCCCCCGACCTGGCGGAAACCATCGAGGGCAAGCCCGCCCTCGAATGGGTCGCCGACGTCGAGGCCGAGCTGGTTTCCGGCGCCGAAAGCACCGTGCTGAACCGCACCACCGCCTTCGGTGCCTACGACGCCAACTACGTCATCGCGGTCCAGAACCGCACCGACCACCTCACCAGCCCGGCCGCAGCAGGCGTCTCCCGCCAGCGTATTTGGCACATCCGCGCCAGCCAGGTTGTCCTGGCCCCCGGCGCCCACGAGCGTCCGCTGGTGTTCGAGAACAACGACCGCCCGGGCATCATGCTCGCCTCGGCCGTCCGCAGCTACCTGAACCGCTACGCCGTGGCCGCCGGGCAGCGCGTGGTCATCAGCACCACCAACGACAGCGCCTACGCCCTGGCCTCGGACCTGGTCGCCGCCGGCGTCAAGGTCGCCGCCGTCGTCGACGCCCGTCCCGCCCTCACGCCGGTGGCTGCCGCCGCCGCCGAAGCCGGCACCCGGGTGCTGATCGGCAGCGCGGTTGCCAACACCTCCTCCTCGGAGGACGCAGCAGACGGCCGGCTGAACAGCGTCACCGTCCGCAGCATCAACGACGACGGCGAACTCACCTCGGGCATCGAAGAGATCGCCGCCGACCTGCTGGCTGTCTCCGGCGGCTGGAGCCCGCTGGTGCACCTGCACTCACAGCGCCAGGGCAAGCTGCGCTGGGACGAGGACCTGGCAGCCTTCGTGCCGGCCACCGTGGTCCCGAACCAGCAGACCATCGGCTCCGGCCGCGGCAGCTTCGAACTGGCTGACTGCCTGGCCGAGGGCATCTCGGCCGGTGCGGCCGCCGCGATTGCCGCCGGCTTCGAGTCCGCCGTCGAGCCGTCCACCCTGGCGGAGCCGAAGGCATCCGCCCCGACCCGCCAGCTCTGGCTGGTCCCCGGCCAGACCGGAACCCCGGACGACTGGCACCACCACTTCGTGGACTTCCAGCGTGACCAGTCCGTGGCCGACGTCCTGCGCTCCACCGGCGCAGGCATGCGGTCCGTCGAGCACGTCAAGCGCTACACCTCCATCAGCACCGCCAACGACCAGGGCAAGACGTCCGGCGTGAACGCCATCGGCGTCATCGCCGCGGCGCTCCGCCAGGCCGGCGAGGCCTCCCGGGGCATCGGCGACATCGGCACCACCACCTACCGTGCACCGTTCACGCCGGTGGCCTTCGCGGCACTGGCCGGACGCCAGCGCGGCGAGCTGTTCGACCCCGCCCGCGTCACCTCTATCCACCCGTGGCACGTTGCCCAGGGCGCCCTGTTCGAGGACGTCGGGCAGTGGAAGCGTCCCTGGTACTACCCGCAGAACGGCGAGGACATGGACGAGGCAGTGCTTCGCGAGTGCGCCGCCGTCCGTGATTCCGTGGGCTTCATGGACGCCACCACCCTCGGCAAGATCGAGATCCGCGGCAAGGACGCCGGTGAGTTCCTGAACCGGATCTACACCAACGCGTTCAAGAAGCTCAAGCCGGGTTCCGCCCGCTACGGCGTCATGTGCCTCTCGGACGGCATGATCTTCGACGACGGCGTGACCCTGCGCCTGGACGAGGAAACCTTCTTCATGACCACCACCACCGGCGGCGCCGCCAAGGTGCTGGACTGGCTGGAGGAATGGCTGCAGACCGAATGGCCGGAACTCGACGTGCACTGCACCTCGGTGACCGAACAGTGGAGCACGATCGCCGTCGTCGGGCCCAAATCCCGCGACGTCATCGCCAAGGTTGCCCCGGAACTGGCCGCCAACGGCGGACTGGACGCCGAGGTGTTCCCGTTCATGACCTTCCGCGAAACCACCCTCGCGTCCGGCGTGAAGGCGCGCATCTGCCGGATCTCGTTCTCCGGTGAACTGGCCTACGAAATCAACGTGCCGTCCTGGTACGGGCTGAACACCTGGGAATCCGTGGCCGCGGCCGGTGCCGAATTCAACATCACCCCATACGGCACCGAAACCATGCACGTGCTGCGCGCCGAGAAGGGCTACCCGATCGTCGGGCAGGACACCGACGGCACCGTCACCCCGCAGGACGCCGGCATGGAATGGATCGTCTCCAAGGCCAAGGACTTCATCGGCAAGCGCTCCTACTCCCGCATCGACCAGCACCGCGATGACCGCAAGCACCTGGTCAGCGTCCTGCCGGTGGACGGCTCGCTGAGGCTGCCGGAAGGAACCCAGCTGATCGAGAAGGGCATCCCGGCGAACCCCGCCTACGGCCCGGTCCCGATGCAGGGCTTCGTGACCTCCAGCTACCACAGTGCCGCCCTCGGCCGCTCGTTCGGCCTGGCCCTGATCAAGAACGGCCGCAACCGGATCGGCGAGACACTGGTGGCCGCGGCCGGCAACCAGCTCGTCGACGTAGTCGTGGCAGAAACCGTACTGTTTGACCCCGAAGGGACCCGCAAAGATGGCTAACACCGCAGCCTTCACAGGCATCAATGGACTCCGGGAAATCCGCCGCAGCCCGGCCTCCCACCTGGCCGAAGCATTCGACGCCGGGTCCGTGCAGGGAACACTCACCCTCAACGAGGGCCCGTTCCAGACCATGGCCGGTGTCCGCGTGGACCCCAACTCCGAGGCCGGCACCCGGATCGGCTCCGTCACCGGCGGCCTGCCGGTGCGCTGCGGCGAAGTCCGCGGCACGGACCGGCTCAGCGTTCTGTGGCTCGGCCCGCAGGAGTTCCTGGTCGTGGCGCCGGAAGACGCCCACGACTCCCTGGGCGGGGACCTGATCGGCTCCCTCACGTCCGCCCTGGGCGACGGCGCCGGGCAGGTGGTGGACCTGTCCGCCAACCGCACCACGTTCGAGCTGTCCGGACCGCAGGCCCGGGCAGTGCTGGAAAAGGGCTGCGCCCTGGACCTGCACCCGCGCGTCCTCAAGCCGGGCACCGCCCTGAACACCGAGGTCGGCAACATCCCGGTGGTCCTGTTCAAGACCGGGGAGGAAAGCTACCGGCTGTTCCCCCGCGCCTCGTTCGCTGACTACCTGGGCCGCTGGCTGCTGGACGCCATGAGGGAGTTCGCTTCCCCCGAGGTGCCCTAATGGCGCTTAGCGCCCTGGACCTGTTTTCCGTTGGCATCGGGCCGTCGTCTTCACACACGGTCGGCCCGATGCGGGCGGCGAAGCAGTTCGCCGACGGGCTCAAGGGCGGCGGGCTGCTGAGCGCCACCACCCGGGTCCAGGCGGAGCTGTTCGGGTCGCTCGGTGCCACCGGCCGGGGCCACGGCTCCGACAAGGCCGTGGTGCTGGGCCTGCAGGGCCTGGACCCGGAAACGGTGGACACCTCCACTGCCGATGACCAGGTGGCAGCCGCCGCGCTGGACGCCGAACTGCGGATCGGCGGGGACCACCGGGTGGACTTCAACTGGGACGAGGACGTGGTGCTGCACCGGCGCAAGTCGCTGCCGGCCCACCCCAACGGCATGACCTTCCGCGCCCTGGACCATGCCGGCACGGTGCTCAGTGAACGGAGCTTCTACTCCATCGGCGGCGGCTTCGTCGTTGACGGTGATGCCGACGCCGGCGCCAAGGTGGTGGCGGACGAAACCCCGCTGCCGTACCCCTTCACCACGGCCAATGAGCTCCTGGAGATCTGCAGCCGCGAAAACATGTCGATCTCGGACGTGATGCTCGCCAATGAACTGGTGTGGCGCAGCGAGGCGGAGCTCCGCGAGGAGCTGCTGAAGCTGTGGGCCGTCATGCGCGAATGCGTGGACAACGGCTGCGCCGCGGAAGGCATCCTGCCCGGCGGGCTGAACGTGAGGCGGCGGGCGCCGCAGCTGTACCAGACGCTGACGGCGGACACTGGTGTGACGGATCCGC
Organism: Arthrobacter sp. SAFR-023; assembly: GCF_051965295.1. NCBI lineage: Bacteria > Bacillati > Actinomycetota > Actinomycetes > Micrococcales > Micrococcaceae > Arthrobacter > Arthrobacter sp. SAFR-023. The sequence continues at coordinate 41,911 of NZ_JBQCMF010000012.1, forward strand.
TCCGGGCCATGGAGTGGGTGAACCTCTTCGCGCTGGCGGTCAACGAGGAGAACGCGGCCGGCGGCCGCATCGTCACCGCCCCCACCAACGGGGCGGCCGGAATCGTGCCGGCGGTCCTGCACTACTACGTGAAGTTTGTTCCGGGGGCGGACGACGACGGTGTGGTCCGCTTCCTGCTGGCGGCAGCCGCCGTCGGGATTCTTTTCAAGATCAACGCCTCCATCTCCGGTGCCGAGGTGGGCTGCCAGGGCGAGGTGGGCTCGGCCTGCTCCATGGCGGCCGCCGGGCTCTGTGAGGTGCTGGGCGGTACGCCCGAGCAGGTGGAGAACGCGGCCGAGGTGGGGATCGAACATAACCTCGGGCTGACCTGCGACCCCGTGGGCGGCCTGGTGCAGATTCCGTGCATCGAGCGGAACGCGATCGCCAGCGTCAAGGCCATTAACGCGGCGCGCCTGTCCCTGCACGGGGACGGCAGCCACAAGGTGTCCCTGGACAAGGCCATCAAGACCATGCGCGAAACCGGCGCCGACATGAAAACCAAGTACAAGGAAACCTCTCGAGGAGGCCTCGCCGTGAATGTAATTGAGTGCTGAAACCATGACTGCTATTCAGACTGAGAACCGCGCCTCCGAACAGGCGAACAGCGGCGTCGAGCACGTCCTGACCCTCGACTGCCCCGAAGGCCCGGGCATCGTGCACGCCGTCTCCGGCTTCCTGCTGGAGTACGGCTGCGACATCATCGACAACAAGCAGTTCGGCGACCGGTCCGAAGGCCACTTCTTCATGCGAGTCCACTTCGCGTCCGACGGCAACGAAGCCACGCTGGAGCAGCTGCGTGCCGCGTTCACCCCGGTGGCGGAGAAGTACGACATGAAGTGGCGGCTGGAGCGGAACGGGTCCCGCCGCAAGGTCCTGATCATGGTCTCGAAGTTTGGCCACTGCCTCAACGACCTGCTCTTCAGGGCCCGGGTGGGGGAGCTTCCCATCGAGGTTGTGGGCGTGGTGTCCAACCACACCGACCACCAGACCCTTGTGGAGTGGCACGACATCCCCTTCTTCCACGTCCCTGTCACGGCGGCCACCAAGCCGCAGGCGGAGGCGCGGCTGCTGGAAATCGTGGACGAGCTCGACGTCGAGCTGGTGGTGCTGGCCCGCTACATGCAGGTCCTCAGCGACGACCTCGCACGGAAGCTGGACGGCAAGGCAATCAACATCCACCATTCGTTCCTGCCGTCGTTCAAGGGCGCCAAGCCGTACCACCAGGCCTATGCCCGCGGCGTGAAGACCGTGGGCGCCACCGCGCACTACGTCAACGCGGAGCTCGATGAGGGCCCGATCATCGCGCAGCAGGTGGTGGAGGTGGACCACACCTTCGGTCCCGAGGACCTGGTCGCCGCCGGGCGCGACACCGAGTGCAAGGCGCTCAGCAACGCCGTCCGCTGGCACTGCGAAGGCCGAATCATCCTGAACGGCAACCGCACCGTGGTCCTGAAATGATCCTGGTCCTGAAGTAGGACCCTTCCTCACGTCTTGCCGCTTCAAACAGGCCCCTTCCTCAGGTCCTGCCGCTTAACCCGAAACGCTCCTGCAGTTGATGCAGGAGCGTTTCGTTTTAAGCGACCAAAGTTGAGGACGCGTCTGGGATTAGGCGACCAAAGGTGAGGACGCGTCTGGGACTTGGCGACGAAAGGTAACGAGAGCGTTGGGGCTAGACGCCGAGCTGTTCGCGGAGCGCCTGCACGTGGCCCTGCGCCTTGACCTGGTACTGGGCCAGCGTGACCTTGCCTTCGGGATCCAGGACCACAGTGGAGCGGACGATGCCCTCGTGGACTTCGCCGTCGATGAGTTTTTCGCCCCAGGCACCGTAGGCCAGGGCCACGGCATGGTCCTCGTCGGCCAGCAGCGGGAAGGTGAGATCGAAGTCGCCCGTGAAGTTGGCCAGCTTCTCCGGCGCGTCGGGGGAGATGCCCAGCACCGCGTAGCCGGAGCCCTGGAAGGAAGCCAGGTTGTCGCGGAAGTCGCAGGCCTCGGTGGTGCAGCCGGGGGTGGCCGCTTCCGGGTAGAAGTAAACGATGACGTTCTTGCCGCGGTAGTCGGCCAGCGCGGTCTGCTTGCCTTCCGCGTCCTGCAGGGTGAAGTCGGGCGCCTGGGTTCCGGGCTGGAGCTTGGTGGTCAGTTTGGGGCTCATGGCATTCCTTCTGATGGATCTGGGTCGAGCGAAAAATCTGGTCAAGCACAATGACTGATCGTCACTGATGTAGATAACAGCGGCCCTAGATACTGTATTCCGCCGGGCCGCGCACGGTTGCTGCGGGTCCGCAGATGAAGCGGTAGCCGCCGCCGCGGACCGTGGCGATCGCGTGCCGGCCGCCGCGCAGCTTCCGCCGCACCCGCCCCACGTAGACGTCGATGGAGCGGGTCGCGGCGCCGGGGCTGTCGAACGACTCCAGGAACAGCCGCAGCTCCTCCCGGTCGACGGTTTGCGAGCAGTGCTCCACGAGGTAGCGCAGCAGCTTGAACTCGACGCCGGTCAGCGGCACCCGCTCGCCGTCGAGCAGCACTTCGGACCGGGAAAGGTCCACGGCCACCCGGCTGACGTGCCCGGCCGACGGCGGGAGGTGCGGTGCGCCGTCGTCGTCCGTTTCCGGGGAGTCCTCCGGAACGGACGACGACGGCTCCTGGGTTCCGCTGCCAGCCGCACCCTCCCCTGGGGCGGCGGCAGCGGAGGTTGCAGCTCCGGCGGCGGGCCAGACATGGACTTCCGCCTCCGGAGCAAACTTCAGGGCGCGTGCCAGCAGCAGTTCCGCCGCACGCGCCAGGACCGTTTCATCGATGTCCTCGTCATCCGGGGTTACCCAGACGGCAAGCCCGTGGGCCTTGAGCGCGGGGCCCGTCTGCGCACCTGTGCCGCGCGGTGAATGGGCATGCACAGCCACCGCACGGTCCTCAGATGCCGCCGCGGCGGATCAGCTTGCCGCCGGGGGTCTGGCCGTCCACCACGTTGCCGCGCAGGTACGTGCGGCGGACCACGCCGGAGAGTGCCTTGCCGTCGTAGGGGGTGATGGGGTTCTTGTGCTTGAGCTTGGACACGTCCACCACGAAGGCCTCGTCCTGCGCGAAGACGGAGAAGTCGGCGTCGTACCCCAGGGCCAGCTGGCCCTTGTTGGAAAGGCGGGCCAGATTGGCAGGCTTCTCGGCCATCCACGACACCACCTGCTCCAGCGGGATGCCGCGGTGCCGGGCCTCGGTCCAGATCAGGGACAGGCCCAGCTGCAGCGAGGAGACGCCGCCCCAGGCCACGGCGAAGTCACCGTTTTCCAGGTCCTTCAGATCCAGTGTGGACGGCGAGTGGTCGGAGACGATGCAGTCGATGGTGCCGTCCTGCAGGCCCTGCCAGAGCAGCTCGCGGTTGGAGGCCTCGCGGATGGGCGGGCAGCACTTGTACGCGGTGGCGCCGTCGGGGATTTCCTCGGCCATCAGCGTGAGATAGTGCGGGCAGGTTTCCACGGTGAGGTGCACGCCGTCGCGCTTTGCCGACGCGATCATGGGCAGCGCGTCCGACGACGAGAGGTGCAGGATGTGCGCGCGGGCGCCGGTCCAGCGGGCGCGCTCGATCACCTCGGCGATGGCTTTGTTCTCGGCGCCGCGGGGGCGGGAGGCCAGGAAGGTGGAGTAGTGGGCGCCGCCGGGGTGGGGTGCGTGGTCGATCGCGTGCGAGTCCTCGGCGTGGACGATCATGAGGGAGTCGAAGGACTTCAGCTCGCGCATGTCCTCCTCCATCTCGTCCGCCTCCAGGTGCGGGAACTCGTCCACGCCGGAGTGCAGCAGGAAGCACTTGAAGCCGAAGACGCCCTCGTCGTGCAGCGGGCGCAGGTCGGCCTTGTTGCCGGGGATCGCGCCGCCCCAGAATCCGACGTCCACGAAGGCCTGGTCCTCGGCCACCTCGCGCTTGAGCTTGAGGCCGTCCACGTTGGTGGTGGGCGGGATGGAGTTCAGCGGCATGTCGATGATGGTGGTGACGCCGCCGGCCGCGGCGGCGCGGGTGGCGGAGGCGAAGCCCTCCCACTCGGTACGGCCGGGCTCGTTGACGTGGACGTGGGTGTCCACGAGGCCCGGGATCAGGGTTTCGTCGTCGGCGAGTTCGATGACCTCGGCGCCGGCGAGCCCGTTGCCGAGCGGTTCCAAGGCAACGATCTTGCCGCCGCGCACGCCCACTTCACGGGCTGCGATCCCGGCGGTGGTGAGGATGCGCCGGCCCCGGATGACCAGGTCAAAGCGTTCTTCAGACATTCAGGGGCTCCTTCGTGTAAGCACTGTGGGTCAGGTGCACGCCGATGTGCTGACCCAATTCTTCAAGCAGGCGTCCTGCTTCGGCTATACATATCTCTACATTGCTCTCCAGCGCCGTCAGGGGATAGACCTGCCGGAAGCCGGAAGTCTGCTGCTGTTCCTGCGAAAGGGTGGTCCGGCCGCAGACGGCGAGAACCGGCACGCCGGCTTCGGCGGCTGCCCGGGCCACGCCCATGGGCGTCTTGCCGAGCAGGCTCTGTTCGTCGAGGCTGCCTTCGCCGGTGATCACCAGGTCCGCTCCGGCCAGCCGCTCTGCCAGCCGGGTGAATTCAAGCACGACGTCGATGCCCGGGCGGCGTGATGCCGCCAGTGCCGCGATGGCGGCATAGCCGACGCCGCCGGCCGCTCCGGCACCCGGTGCGTTGGCGGCCTTGACCGCGCGCGGCCCGATCTCCGCGGCGAGGACCTGGACAAAGTTGGCCAGTGCGGCGTCCAGCTCGCCGACGTCGGCGGCGGTGGCGCCCTTCTGCGGCCCGAAGATGGCCGCCGCGCCTTCCGGCCCGAGCAGCGGGTTGTCCACGTCGCTCGCCAGGATGAAGCGGGACTCCTCCAGCCGGGTGTCGAAGCCGGAGAAGTCGATGGAGGCGAGGTGCGCCAGGGCGGCGCCGCCGACGGGCAGTTCGTTGCCGTCGGCGTCGAGCATCCGGGCGCCGAGTCCCTGCAGGACGCCCGCGCCGCCGTCGGTGTTGGCGCTGCCGCCAACGCCCAGGATGATCTGCCGGCAGCCGGCGTCGAGCGCCGCTCGGATCAGTTCACCGGTTCCCACGCTGCTGGCGGTGCGGGCGGTTGCGGAACCCGGCCGCCCGCCGTCGTAATTCGGCAAAACCGCGAGGCCGGACGCCGCGGCCATTTCGATCACGGCCTCCCGGCCGCGGACCGCGAACTCCGCCGTCAACGGCTGCCCGGTGGGGCCGCTGACCACGGCGCTGCGGCGGATGAAGCCGGAGCCGACGGCGGCGTCGAGGGTGCCCTCGCCGCCGTCGGCCACGGGAATCCGCAGGACCTCAAGGGTGCCCTCTTCTCCGAGGGTGCCGGGGCGGTCCGCTGTGGCGGAACGCAGCCCGGTTTCAAGGTGCCGGGCGACGTCCGGGGCGGAGAGTGAGCCCTTGAACTTGTCCGGCGCGATCACGATGCGCATTGCTTGCCTATCTTCGGTACGGTGCCTGCGAGTCCTGCAGGGTGTTAGTCCTGCAGGGCCAGGATGGCGGTGGGGGCGTCGGCGGCGGTGGCGGCCAGCTCCTCGAACTCGTTCACGGCGTTGATCTCGAGGCCCATGGAGATGTTGGTGACCTTTTCCAGGATCACTTCAACCACCACGGGAACCTGGAATTCGCCCATGAGGGCCTTGGCCTTGTCGAACGCGGCCGGCATGTCCTCCGGGCTGGTCACCCGGATGGCCTTGCAGCCCAGGCCTTCGGCCACCTTGATGTGGTCCACGCCGTAGCCCTCGGTCTCGGGGGAGTTGATGTTGTCGAAGCCCAGGGACACGTTCTGCTCCATGTTGAACCCGCGCTGCGACTGGCGGATCAGGCCCAGGTAGGAGTTGTTCACCACCACGTGGATGTACGGCAGGTTGAACTGCGCGCCCACGGCCAGTTCCTCGATCATGAACTGGAAGTCGTAGTCGCCGGACAGGGCCACCACGGTCTCGCCCGGCTTGCCGCGAACCACGCCGAGGGCGGCCGGGGCGGTCCAGCCCAGCGGGCCTGCCTGGCCGGCGTTGATCCACCTGCGGGCGCCGAACACGTGCAGCATCTGGGCGCCGGCGATCTGGGACAGACCGATGGTGGACACGTAGGTGGTGTCCTTGCCGAATGCCTTGTTCATCTCCTCGTACACGCGCTGCGGCTTGATCGGCACGTTGTCGAAGTGGGTCTTGCGGTGCAGGGTGGCCTTGCGCTCGGCGCACTCGGCAGCCCAGCCCTTGTAGTCCGGGAGGGGTCCGGCGGCTTGGCGTTCGCGGGCCAGTTCGAGCAAGCCGTCCAGGGCGGCGCCGGCGTCCGAGGCGATGCCGAAGTCCGGGGAGAACACGCGGCCGATCTGGGTGGGCTCGATGTCGATGTGCACGAACGTGCGGCCGGCGGTGTACGTGTCCAGCCCGCCGGTGTGGCGGTTGGCCCAGCGGTTGCCGATGCCGATCACGAAGTCGCTGCGCAGGAAGTTCTCGTTGCCATAGCGGTGGGAGGTCTGCAGGCCCACCATGCCGGCCATCAGCTCGTGGTCGTCCGGGATGGCGCCCCAGCCCATCAGTGTGGGGATGACGGGAACATTCAGCAGCTCGGCCAGTTCCACCAGCTGCGCGGAGGCGCCGGCGTTGATGATGCCGCCGCCGGCCACGATCAGCGGGCGCTCACCCGCGGTCAGCATGTCCAGTGCCTTTTCCAGCTGCTTGCGGGAGGCCTTGGGCTTTTCAACGGGCAGTGGCTCGTAGGTGTCGATGTCGAATTCGATCTCGGCCATCTGCACGTCGATAGGCAGGTCCAGCAGCACCGGGCCCGGGCGGCCGGAGCGCATCAGCTGGAAGGCCTTCTGGAACGCGCCGGGAACCTGGCCGGGCTCCAGGATGGTCATGGCCATCTTGGTGACGGGCTTGGCGATGGACTCGATGTCCACGGCCTGGAAGTCTTCCTTGTGCAGCTTGGCCACGGGGGCCTGGCCGGTGATGCAGAGCATGGGGATGGAGTCGGCCCACGCGGCGTACAGGCCGGTGATCATGTCGGTGCCGGCGGGGCCGGAGGTGCCGATGCAGATGCCGATGTTGCCGTCTGCTGCGCGGGAGTAGCCGTCCGCCATGTGGCTGGCGCCTTCGACGTGCCGGGCCAGCGTGTGGCGGATGCCGCCGTGGGCCCGCATGGCGGAGTAGAACGGGTTGATCGCCGCACCCGGCAGGCCGAACGCCTCGGTGGCGCCCTCCTTTTCCAGGATGGCGATGGCAGCGTCTACGGTGCGCATCTTGGTCATGGTGTGCTCCTAAAAAGTCTGTGTTTTGCCCGGTTCGGGGCGGATTTTGGGTGTGCTGGGGGAGCCGCCGTCGTTGACGTACGACGGCGGTTCTCGAGTCCTGCTGTTGGTGGGAGTTTTTGTCCAGATAATGGCCGCTAAAGGGCCTTAAGGGCCGATTATCTGGACAAAAACTCTTTACTCCCGGCCGGAGAGCTGCAGGACCTGCTTGAAAAGTCCCGAGTGGTCCAGGCCGCCGTCGCCCTGGTTGACGGTGGCGGCGACGAGCTGGGCGACGACGGCGCCGAGCGGGATGGAGACGTTGGCTTCGCGGGCGGCGGAGGTGACGATGCCGAGGTCCTTGTGGTGCAGGGCGAGGCGGAAGCCGGGGTCGAAGTTGCGGTCCAGCATCTTCTGGCCCTTCTGGTCCAGGACCTTGGAGCCGGCCAGGCCGCCGCCGAGGACCTTGAGGGCGGCGTCGGTGTCCACGCCATAGGCCTCAAGGAACGCGATGGCTTCGCCGAGGACCTCGATGTTGACCGCGACGATCAGCTGGTTGGCTGCCTTGACGGTCTGGCCGGAGCCGGAGGGGCCGACGTGGACGATGGTCTTGCCGACGGCGTTCAGGACGTCCTGCGCTGCCTCGAAGTCGGCCTTCTCGCCGCCGACCATGATGGAGAGGATGGCGTCGATGGCACCCTGTTCGCCGCCGGAAACCGGGGCATCGAGGGGACGGATGCCCGCTGCGGTTGCATCGTCTGACAGGCGCTTGGCGACGTCGGGGCGGATGCTGGACGCGTCAATCCAGAGGGTGCCCTGCTTGGCGTTGGCGAAGACACCGTCCGCGCCGCTGACGACGCCTTCGACGTCGGGGGAGTCCGGCACCATGGTGATGACGACGTCGGCGTCCTTGACGGCGTCGGCGATGCTGGAGGCGCCCTTGCCGCCTTCGGAGACGAGCTTGTCGATCTTGTCCTGGCTGCGGTTGAAGCCGGTGACGGTGTGGCCCGCCTTGACGAGGTTGATGGCCATGGGCAGGCCCATGATTCCGAGTCCGATGACTGCAACGTTGCTCATGATGGTTCTCTTTCTGAAGTCTTTGTTGTGCGGGTGGGGACTAGGATGCGGCGTGTTCGCGGATCGCCCAGCTGAAGGCGGATTCCTGCGGTTCCTTGTATTCGAGGCCGATGTAGCCGTCGTAGCCCAGTTCTCGGCTGCGGGCGATCCACTCGCCGAGGGGAAGCTCACCGGTTCCGGGAGCCCCGCGGCCGGGGTTGTCGGCAATCTGGATGTGGCCGAAGTCCTTGGCGTGGTTCTCGATGACCGCGGCGACGTCGTCCCCGTTGACGGCCAGGTGGTAGAAGTCCGCGAGTAGTTTGATGTTCTGGGCGCCGGATTCCGCCTTGACCCTGGCGATCACGTCGAGCGCATCCTGGGCCTTGAGGAGCGGGTACCGCGGGGCTCCGCTGACGGGTTCGAGGAGGACGGTGCCGCCGATGCGGGCCACGCCCTCGGCTGCCGCGGCCAGGTTCTTGGCTGCGAGTTCGTCCTGCTCCTCCGGGCTGAATTCCTCCTGGCGGTTGCCGTAGAGGGCATTAAAGGCGGTGCAGCCGAGGCGCTCGCCGATGCCGGCGACGACGTCGACGTTGTCCTTGAACTCGGAGCAGCGGCCCTTCCAGGAGACCAGGCCACGGTCGCCGCCGGGCATGTTGCCGGCGTTGAAGTTCAGGCCGGAGAGCTGGACGCCGGCGTCGGTGATGGCGCGCTCGAAGGCTGTGGTCTCGGCGTCGGAAGGGACGGAGCTCTCAAAAGGCCACCAGAACTCGACGGCGTCAAAACCGGCCGCCTTCGCGGCGGCGGGGCGCTCGAGCAGGGGCAGCTCCGTCAGGAGGATGGAGCAGTTCACTGTGTACGTCATCGTAGGTCCTTCCGGGGAGGGGCTTTGATCTATCTTCCCTGCTTCTCGGCTTCTTTACCGTTTCCGCTTTGTGGAATTTAGATTCTGCTTTATGAAAAGTGTAGGGAAGGAGTGGTGGGGTAGTCAAGGGGAGCGGCCAGCGTGGAAGGACAGCGCAGGCGATGGCGCAGTTCTGGAGCCAGCACAGAAGCGCAGAAAGGGCCGGCACTCGACGTGCCGGCCCTTTCTGATGTGTGTGGTCTGTATTTTTGCCGTGGGGGGTGTTACGCCCGCGCTGCCTCGACGAGGACGCCGTCGATCCGCGACAGTACGCCGGGCCAGCCGTTGCCCATGCCCTCGAAGGCCTGCTGGCCCATCGGGGTGTCGAGCTTGAAGCCGGCGTGCTCAAGATGCAGGACGGTTCCGTCTTTCACGGCCTTAAGAGTCCAGGTGACGGTGGTGTCCAGGCCACCTTCGGCGAAGAGAAAACTGATGGAGGTGCCGGGGTCGACGCTGAGGATTTCGCACTGCTGGGTGCCCCAGGCGCCCATGTCCAAGGTGAACCGGTGCCCGACGGCGGGGGCGATGTCGCCAGGCGCCCACCAGCGCGCGAGCAGTTCCGGCGTGGTGAGTGCCTTCCAGACTGCCTCCGGCGGGTGCGGGAAGTGGCGGGTGAGGCGGATCGTGTTGTCGGTCATGGGTTCTCTTCTTCCGATAGTTCGTCCAGTAGGTTGCCCAGCGCATCGAAGCGCTGGTTCCAGTAGTGCTCGTAATGCTTCAGCCAACCGCCCACCTCGGCCAGGCCGGCGGCCTGAAGGTGATACACCCGGTGCCGTCCTCGCCGCTCTTCCCGGACGAGTCCGGCCTCGCGGAGCACGGCGAGGTGCTCCGATGCTGCGGAGCGGCTCTGCTCGAGCAGCCCCGTGAGGTCGCCCGCCGTCCGCGGCCCGTTGCGGAGCTCGTCGAGAATGGTGCGCCGTGCCGGGTTGGCCAGGGCGCCGAAGATGTCGGGAGGCACGGTTGTAGAATATGTCGGAAATTTCCGAAATGAAAGTGCGGGCCGCGTCCTGATGCGCTTGGCCGGGGAGTCCCGGCGGATTTCCGGGGCGGCCCCTGTGGCTCGCGAGCAAAGCGGCCGGGTCCCCGGCCGCTTTCGGATGCTGGGTGGAAATATCGCTGCCGGGAAACCGAAAAAACCCCTGTTTCACGGAGCTCCGCGCTCGTAAAATAAAGGTGGGGCCGACGGCACGAGCCCCGGAGAGCGATCCTTACGAGCCCGGGGCGCCTTCCCAAAACGCCGCCGGCCCTTATGAACGCCGCCAGGTTTCGATCCGGTCACGGATCTTCCCGCCAGATCACGCCCATGTGACCATTGGGCATGAGCGAAGAACTTATGGCGGCGGCACCCTCCGGCGGTGGCGCTCCCCGCAATAGAACGGCCGGACTGATCCACTCCGAAGGCTCCGAGGCCACACGGCAGATGCGCGAGCGAGCCAAACGGCGCCGGGAAGCAGAAGCGAAACTGCAGCTGCGCCTGATGGACACCCGCACCAAGTCAGCAGGAACGCCGGACCCGGCACTCTAGAGCATCACCCAAGAAGGCATCACCCAAGAGCGGGGGACGTACCGGACGCCCGCTACGCCTCTTGCGCCACCTGCCCAACCAGTACCTGCCCCTGCGAACCACGCACCGGCAGCCGGCTGGGGGCGCCGAGTGCGCGGTAGTCCCAGCCGGCGGCGCGGTACGCTTCGGCGTCCAGCGCGTGCCGGCCGTCCACGATGTTCCGCAGCTGCACCAGAGCGCCGAGCGCGGCCGGATCGGCGCGGCGGAACAGGTCCCATTCGGTCAGGAGCGCCACGATCTCCGCCCCGGTCACGGCGGCCTCGAGGGTCTCGGCATAGGCCAGGTCCGGGTAGCTGCGCCGCGCGTTGTCCATGGCCTTGGGGTCAAACACGGTGACCTTCGCCCCGGCTTGGTGCAGCATGCGGGCAACGTCCAGCGCCGGGGCATCCCGTACGTCGTCCGAATCCGGTTTGAACGCGGCGCCCAGGACGGTGACGCGGACCCCGGACAGGTCCCCGCACGCCATTTCGGTGATGAGATCCACGGTGCGCTGGCGGCGCCGTTGGTTAATGGCGTCCACTTCCTGGAGGAACCCCACAGCCTGCCCGACGCCGAGTTCCCTGGCCCGGTGCGTGAACGCCCGGATGTCTTTGGGCAGGCAGCCCCCGCCAAAGCCGAGGCCGGGTTTGAGGAACCGGCCGCCAATGCGGCTGTCATAGGAGAGGGCTGTAGCGAGCTGGCTGACGTCGGCACCGGTGGCTTCGCAGATCTCGGCCATCGCGTTGATGTAGGAGATCTTGGTGGCCAGGAAGGAATTCGCCGCGGCCTTCACCAGTTCGGCGGTGGCTAGATCCGTCACCACCACCGGAGTGCCGCCCCGGATGACCGGCGCGTAGCAGGCGGCGAGGAGCGCGCGGGCCTGCTCGGAGGCCACGCCGAAAACCAGCCGGTCCGGATGCAGCGTGTCCTCTACCGCGTGCCCCTCCCGCAGGAACTCCGGGTTCCAGGCGAGTTCAACACCCGCGCCGGCCGGAGCGTTTTGCTGCAGGAACGAGGTGAGGCGTTCCGCAGTGCCGATCGGGACCGTGGACTTGCCGGCGACGAGGCACTCCCGGTCGAGGTACGGTGCGAGCCCGGCAACGGCGGCATATACAAAATGGAGATCAGCGGCCGGCGAATCGGGCTCCTGCGGCGTGCCGACGCAGAGGAAATGGATATCAGCGCCCCTCGCTGCCGCGAAGTCCGTGGTGAAGCTCAGCCTGCCGGTCTCCAGCATCCGGCGCAGCAGTTTTTTCAGTCCCGGCTCGTAGAACGGCAGCTCTCCGGCCGACAGTAGACGGATCTTGTCGCTGTCGACGTCGATCCCTACCACCCGGCGCCCCAGCAAGGCCATGCAGACGGCATGCGTTGCGCCAAGATAGCCCGTCCCCAGGACGGAAAGGGAAAGTCCGCCCGGGCCCCGTGTTGGGAAATTGATCATGTCAGGTTCCAAACCGTGTCTGTTCCGGATGAGCCGCAACCAGGGACGTCGGATACGAAGCTGGCCGCGGTCCCCATATCGGGCGGAACGAGTACAGGCAGGCCAGCCGTAGGCGTGCTGACGCGCAATAGGCGGCAAGCCTGCCGGGGCTGACATCTAGGCGTTCGGCCGCGGACATGATGCTGGCGTGGGCGATGATGTACCGGCCGGTGGTGAGCAGGTGTTGCCGCCACCTGAGTTCCACGTGCACGTCCAAGTTGGCCAGGTCCAGGGCAGCCTCGGCCCGGCAGGACTCGTCGAAATCCAGCAGGCCGGGGGCGCCGGGGTGGTCTGTGCCGAGCATTTGCTTCTCGTGCAGGTCTCCGTGAGCCCAACCCAGGGGGTCCCGGGGTTGGGCGAGGAGGCCGGCTGTGACTGCATCCGCCTGCACCATCAGGGCAGCGCGTGCCTTGGCGGCTTGGGCAATGCCCTCGCTGTGGTGCAGCCAGTGGTCGATCCAACGCCGCATGCTGACGGCTTCTTCCTCCGCATCGTGCAGCGGAAGCCGCTCCAAGTCCGTCCGGAATGCCGGACTGCTCGCGCTGGCCACGGTCTCAGTCCACGCCCGCTGCCACTGCGCCCACTTGGCGGCATAGAACGCGTCCGTGATTCCGGTCCTGTCTTGGCCGAGCTCGTAGAAGGAGCGGCCGGGGACGGCACTGAAGACCAGGACGTCCCGCCCTGCGGTAATGAGTCGGGGCGTGTTAAACCCGGCCGCGGCCAAGGGAGCGGCGGCAATAGTGTGACTGGCAGCCGCAGTTGGCGCCCACCCCGGCGGAAGCACCTTGACGTAGCCGGCTGGGGTGCGCAGCACGGCGCGCCTGTGGGCACGGTGAACCACGACTTCGCCTTTGGCTGACTCTGCGGCGAGGGCGGGCAGGCGGCGGTCAGTCACCGTGACCGGGTCGAACCGGCCCTCGGCGAAGCGTCCCGCCAGGACACCCGGCCAGCCCGGTTTGCGGACCTCAAGGACATACCGGCCTGCCGCCATTTCGGGCCATGCACGCTGGACGGACCAGATGCCGCCTGCGGCGTCGGTCACGCGGCGGGGGACCGGAGGATGCCAGTTCATGGGATCAGCGCCCTTGCCCTGCTGAGATGCCATGACATGTCTGCTGCCCATTCCGGGGACCGGTCGCGGAAGGGGTCAACGCTGCTGTTGAAGAGCCGGAAGGCCGCCCAGGCATCCACCCCGGATTGAGTGAAGCGCCCGCCCGCCTGGAGGTAGCCGTCCACAAGACCGGCGGTTTTGGGGCCGCCGGCAGATGCACTGCGGGCAGGTCTATTTCCACCAGGAGCGCCGCCGGCCGCAGGCAGAACCGTCTCTTCCGCCGCGGCGAACGATCCCAGGTCGGCCTCGGCCGTCCCGGCGTGCGCCCGGTCGAAGTCAATAAGGCGCACCTCCGAACCCCCCACCAGCACCTGATCGGGCGAGAAGTCGCCGTGCACCAGCACGTGGCCGGGCTGGCCGTTAAGCAGCAATGCACTAAGTTCGGCTTCGATGCGCCTTGCCGGTTCCTCCAGTGCAGGCAGGAGGGAGGAAACCATGTTGCGGGTGGCCTGCAGCTGCGTGCTGATCCCCGCCGGCCAACTCCCCGCACCGTCCTGGAGGCGCGCATCAGCAACGCCGTGCAGCGTGGCCAGGGCTTCCCCGGCAGCGAAGGCGCTGGCGTCGTCGTCGAGCCCCGCGAGGTCACCGCCGCCCCAGGCGACGCACGCGCTGATTCCGTGGTCCAGGCACTCCGCGTCGCCCAGCTGGGGGAGGAGCGGGACCCCGTGCAGACGGAGGCGATCCAGGAAGTGGGTCTGCTGTCCGGCGGTGGCAGGTTTCGCCGCGGCCTTAATTACGACGGCGGTGCTCCCCTGGTGCGCGGACAGCACCAGCCGCCGTTCCGGCTTGTACCGCAGCACGCTGCTGCCCGTGAGCAGAGTCCCGCCCGGTCTGTTGGAGATGCCCAGCCGTTCGGCGCCGTGCTCGCGCAGCCACAGGAGGTTCTTGTACAGGGCCCAGTCGTCCTCCACTCCACCTACCGCCACCAGCGTGTCCTGTTGCCCGGGGGCCGGCCGGAGGACGCGCATGTTCCCGCCGCGGGACCGTGACGTGCTTTCGCGCCGGAGCAGCTTGGCGGTGGGCGCGGCCAGCGTATACGCCCAGCCGTAGTCGAAGCTGCCGTTGCGGATCCTGCGGAAAGCCACCAGCAGGGAAGTGCCGGGCTTGTAGCGGACGCGGGTGACACGCACGGTCTCGCCGAGCAGTTCGGACAAGCGGCTGTTGTCCAGCAGCCAGGAAAGGGCAGGCAGCGCCGCGTCGCGGCTGGCCAGGGAACGGTCCGGGCCGCTGAAACCGGATGATGAGGCGGTCACGGCACCTCCTGCCTGAGTTCGCCGGGGTTAGGGCCGGCCGCCATGCCGGCTTCGCGAGGCGGGTGGTGCACGCCGGGGTCCTGGTCCGCCATCCAGCGGGCGAACCGGGTGCCGGAATCCCGAAGCAGGTCTTCGGGCCGCCCGGCTTCGACGATGCGGCCGTGTTCTAGCCAGACGACGCGGTCGCAGGACCGCGCGGAGTGCGCATCGTGGGTGATGGTGATGGAGGTGCGCCCCCGGGTAAGGGCGGCGAGGGCCTGCAGGACGGAGTTCCGCGACACGGGATCGAGGCCTGCCGTGGCCTCGTCCAGAATGACGATGGGCGCTTCGCGGAGGATGGCGCGGGCGATGGCAATCCGTTGCCGCTGGCCGCCGGAGAGGTCCTTTGCCGCCTCGCCCAGGACGGTGTCGTAGCCGTTGGGCAGGGCGCGCACGAATCCGTCTGCCTGGGCCAGGGCAGCGGCCTTCTCGATGTCCTGGTCTGTGGCGTCGAGCCGGCCGAAGCGGATGTTGTCCCGCACGGAGGTACCGAAGAGCACCGAGTCCTGCAGCAGGATGGACACGTGCGAACGGACGGAGGCGATCCTGAGATCGCGCAGGTCTTCGCCGCCGATCCGGACGCATCCGGTGCTGGGGTCGATCATGCGCAGGATCAGGCTGGCCAGCGTGGACTTGCCGGCGCCGGAGGGGCCCAGGATGGCGAGGTGTTCGCCGGCCGGGATGGTCAGGGTGATGCCGTGCAGCACCGTCCCGTCGCCGTGCCCGGCGAAGACGTTGTCCAGGACGATGTCCGGGGCGGCGCTGCGCAGGGGGCGGGCGTGGGGGGGCTCAGGCAGGTCCGTCTGGGCCTCGAGGAGGTCCGCGACGCGCTCGCCGGAGGCGGTGGCGCGCGCGATCCGGCCGGTCTGTTTGGCCAGGTCCTTCAGCGGCTTCATTCCGGTTTTGAGGTACATCAGGAACACCACGAGGTCGCCGGGGGTGATCGCATGCTCCAGGACGCGCCAGCCGCCACCGGCCAGGACCACCGCCGTCGCAATCCCGATCAGCACGTCGGTGCGCCGCTCCAAACCGGCCGCCAGCCGCAGCGCGGCGACGCCGGTTCCGAGGGTGGCCTGGTTGCTCTTGCGGAAGCCGGAGCTGATGGTGTCCTCCAGCCCATAGGCCTGGACTTCACGGATCGCGCCGAGAGTTTGCGCCGCCGTGGTGGCGAGGTGTCCTTCGCCTTTGCGGGAGCTGCCGGCGGCCGCGGTGATGGGGCCCGAGCTGGCGCGGGAAAGCAGCGCGAACACCCCGCCGGCCAGGAACACCACCAGGGAGAGCAGCGGGTCGAGCCACAGCAGGACGCCGGTCATCAGAACCAGGGTGATGGTGTTGCCCAGCAGAGGCAGGCCGGCGGTGACCGCGACCTCCTGCAGCCGGGACACGTCCCCGACGAGCCGCTGGACCGTGTCGCCGGTGGAGGCGCGCGTGTGGTGGCGCATGGAGAGGCTTTGCACATGGCGGAAGGCCCTCGCCCGCAGATCGGATGCCACCCTGGACCCGACCAGTGCGAAGCAGATGGCCGACCAGTAGTTGGCAATGGCGCGTCCAATGCTGATGGCCACCACCGCCGCCCCACACAGGATGAGTGTCTGCACGTTGGCGTCCATGGAAGGCCCGGGCTTGTGCAGGGTGGCGCCCAGGGCGCGGGAGACGGCGTCCACCACCATCTTCACCGGCCATGGCTCCACTAAGCGGAAGATGACGTCGAACGCCAGGGCGGAGAAGCCGCCCGCCATCAGCCACCGGTGGCCCTGCAAGTGCGGGGGCACACAGCGCAGCGTGCGGCGGAGCCCGGATTCCGGCCTGGCGGGGCGAGCACGCCTGGCCCGGCGCGAGGAGCGGGCGGGGCTTGCCCGGGAGGGGGTCGCGCTCATCATGCCACCTCTTGGGTGATGGGCAGCGCAGCGGTAATCCGGGACAGCACGCCGTCCCAGCTGTAGAGCCCGACGGCGGCGGCCCTCGCCTGGGTGCCCAGGCGCTCGCGGAGCGCGGCGTCCGCAGCCAGGCGCCGCAGCGCCGCGGCGAAAGCCGACGCGTCACCGGGCGGGACGAGCAGTCCGGTGCGTCCGTCCTCCACAATGGACGGTATCTGGCCCACTGCCGTGGCCACGACCGGCATGCCGGCGGCGAGGTACTCGTAGACCTTCAGCGGCGAAAAGTAGTCGTCCCGGCCGGGGACGGGCCGCGGGTACGGTGCGGCCGCGGCATCACACTGGTGCAGCAGCCCGGGCACGTCATCCGGGGGCACCGCTCCCGTGAACTCGGCCTCCACGCCCAGTCCAGCTGCCGCCCGTTGCAGGTCCTGCCTGCCGGGTCCGTCGCCAATGATTTTTACAGTCCATCTGCAGCCGGCGCCCGCCAGGGCTCCGTTGGCGGAATCCTCGTTTGCCATCGCCACCGCTGTGAGCAAGCCCGGGACTCCGTGCCACGGCTTCAGCGTTCCCACAAATCCCACGGTGAGGTGGCCGGGATGCCGGCGGCCGCGCGGCCGGGCCCGTACCCGTTCGGTGTTCACGCCGTTGGGTGCCAGCAGCGTCCTGGCGCTGGGAACCCTGCGCTCCACCCACTGCGCCACGGGCTCTGAGACGCAGGCCACCACGTCAGCGGCCAGCGCGTTGCGGCGCAGCGCGGCATCAGCGAGGCGGACGTCGAAGAGTTGCCGGTACCGCTGCTGCTCCTCGATCAGCGGCGCGTTGGCTTCGAGGACCGCGGGGGCACTAAGCGCGTCCGCCACCGAGGCCAGGGCTACGCTGAACAGCGAGTAGCGCTCATAGACCACGTCGCAGCCGTCGCGGATCACGGCATCGGCCAGACCCGCCGCGGCCTCATCGATGGCACGCTCGCGCTCTTCCCCGTCGGCAGGGCGGGGAGGAAGTTCAACGACGGCGAGATCGGCCAGATCGGGAGGCCGGCCGGCTCCAGCGCGGGTGCAGTAGACCGTGACCTCGGCTCCGGCCCGGCGCCAGGCCCGCGCGATCTCCTGCAGATGGACGGAGGATCCCTTGGTGCCGAAAACGGGAACTCCGGGGTCGGCGCAGACGTAGGCGACGCGCATCAGGCCACCTTCCTTGCGTCCAGCGACAGGGCCCGGAGCGCAACCGCCTGCCGCCGCACGTCGTAGTCCTTTTCGATCAGCGCCCGGGCGTTGCGGGCCATCGCAACCCGGTCGGTGGCAGGCGAGCTGATGCGGCGGATCGCCTGGGCCAGCAGATGGGGCTGTCCGGGCCGGGTCAGTATCCCGGTGCGCCCGTTGCGTACCGCCTCGGGGATGCCGGTGACGGCCGTGGAGATGCACGGAACACCGGCGGCCATGGCCTCGAGCAGGACTGTGGGCATGCCGTCGGCGTTACCGTCGGACGCCACCACGCAGGGTGCGATGAAGGCATCGGCCGAATCCAGCAATTCGTGGACCTGGTCCTGCGTCTGCGGGCCCAGCAACCGCACACTCCGCACCAGCCCGAGCTGTTCCACCGTGGACTGCAGCTGTTCGGCCAGCACCCCCGTGCCGGCGATCCGCAGGTCCAACGGAAATCCCTGGGCCACCAGCTCCGCTGCGGCTGGCAGCAAGTACTGGAACCCTTTCTTTTCCACCAGCCGGCCGACGGCGGCCACCCGGACAGTCGCCCCTGGCGGGCGAGGATCCCGGTAGGGGAACCGGTCCAGCTCCAGGCCGTTCCGCACCAGGTGGAGGCGGGAGGTGGCGTCCGGGAAGAGGCGGCGCAGAAAGCGCAGGTTGTACTCGCTGATCGTCACGGAATGGTGGGCCTGGGCGAACTTGATCCGCAGATCGTCCTGGCTGACGGAGTCCAGGAAGATGTCCACAGCATGCGCCGTGAAGGAATAGGGGATGCCGGTGATGGCCGAGGCCAGCCTGGTCACGCTGGTGGGGGTGGACGCAAAGTGGACGTGCAGGTGCCGGACGTTGCGGTCCTTCAGGGCGACGGCGAGGCTGATGGCCTGGATGGCATCATTCGATTCGGTGGTGGCCAGTTCCGAGAAAAGCCGGGCGACGGCGGGGGCCAGACCGGCGGCCTCGGCCGCGCGGAATACATTCCACACGCCGATGGCACTTTTCGGCCGGCCGATATATGTCACGGGAGCTTTGACGCGGGCGAGTTCGGGATGGAACCGCGGATCGTCGGGCGGGCGCAGGGAGAAGATCTCGATCCTGTCCCCGGCTGCCTCGCGTGCCAGAATCTCCGAGACGATGAACGTCTCGGAGAACCGCGGGTACATCTTGAGGATGTAGGCAGTGGCCGGTTCAGACTGCAGCATGTGCTGCACCTTCCCTGACGCTGCTGACGCTGCTGGCACTGTTGACGCTGCCGACGGCGGGGACCAGCGCGGGCTGCAGGAGTTCGGCCGCCAGATGCGGCACGCGGACCAGCCCGTTGAGCAGCGCCCGTCCGCGGTCCACCTTCGTGCCCAGCCGGCGAGCCAGCCAGCGGGAGAGGGCGCCCGGCGTGAGCGTGCCGATCTCGCGATATTCCATGTAGCCCGCGGAAGCCAGGGAAGCGGCCCTGATCCGCTGCTCGGACCGCGAGTGGATGCGCGGCACAATCAGGGCGGGAACGTCGGTGCTCATGATTTCGCAGACGGTGTTGTAACCGCCCATGGACACAATGGCCTGGGCACCGCGCAGGTGGGGCACCATGCCATCAAGCCTCTCGATGATCCTGACGCCTGCTCCGGCCCGCCGGCGCAGGTCTGCGAGCTGCTCTGCCGGCATCTGGGGTCCCGCGACGATCAGGTGCCCGACGCCCTCCGGCAGTTCCGCCTCCGCCGCCAAGGCGGCCAGCGCGTGTCCGTCGGAACCGCCGCCCACCGTCGTCATGAAGTAGGGACCCGGCATTGTTAGGTTTCCCGGAGCCGCCGGTCTGCCGGCCGCGAGGTAGCCCGTGAAGTGGATCAGTTGTTGCACGGACGGCGGGATCTCGCCCGTGGCAACGGGGTTATGCACGGCGGGATCGCCGTAGACCCAGATGGCGTCAAACAGGTCGTTGACCACGGGCGCGCCGCCCACCCTCTCCCACTCGGCGATGGCCGCTTCAGGGGCATCCAGGATCTCCCGCAGCCCCAGCACCGTGCGGACGGACCCGGCTGCGCGCGCGCGGCGCAGGGCTGATTCCAGTTCACGGTGGATGCCCGTCGCGTGGCGGTCAACCACCACGAGGTCGGGGAGGAACCCGCCCAGCACGGAGTCGAGCAGGCCCGCCCGAAGCGAGACCAGGTCCTGCATGGGGACGCTAAGGTTGCGGGGCTGGTAGCCGGCCGGCCCCTTTTCCACCGCAGGCAGGATGATCCAGTCCCAGCCTGCAGGAACGTCGAACCCGGGAGCCAGCGCCGTGCCGGAAACGAGGATGCCCGTCACATCGCGGCCGGTCAGGACGGGAAGCTGGTTACTCAGGGCATGGGCCAGCGCGAGGTTGCGCCGCACGTGGCCGAGGCCCACCGAGTCGTGTGAATAAAGAACAATCCTTAAGCGGTCCATGTGGTCCCCCACTGCCTGCCGAATCGAATGACAACTTTTGTTTCGGCAGGCCTCAATGAGACGACTTGCTCGGATACGGGAGAACGGCTGAAGAACTCCCATAGTGTCCGGGCGCTGCGGCATCTATGCCGCGACTATTGAAATATCGAGTGGTGCTTGCCGGGCGCAAGCGGGGCAAGCAATGGCCTGTGCGGAGCCCCCGCCATGGGGCATGAAAGGTAAATCTCACGTTGCCACTGCACCCCGCGGAGGTCAATGCTCAAAATAAAGCGTTCAGGCAGGGCATTTAGGGCGGTGAATGGAAAAACGACGGCGGGGAGAGCCCGCCGTCGTTTTTGGTGTTTCTGTCCTGGTGCTGCCTAGTGCTGGCCGGACGTACCGCCAAGGGGCGGGAGGGTGCCGGGGCCGCCGTCTTCCCGTTCGGCCCGGTCTGCCGCGCTTCGCGTGTCGCTTGCCGCGGTTTCGTCCGAGTCGCCTTCGTCGTCAATCAGGCCGTTGGTCTGGTCGAAGGGATGGGCGACGGTCTCGTCCGTCAGTGCCGAACCGGCGCCGGCCGCAGACGTGCCCGAAACAGTGTCCGCCGCCGTTCCTCCGGCGAAGCCCGGGGTACCCGTCGTGTCTGTGACCACCGTGGTTTCGGTGTACTCCGGCACCACAGGGGTGACGGTTTCGTCGACGACGTACACGGTGTCGGCGTCCTTGTCCTTCCCGCCCGCGGCAACTGCCGCGGCTGCGCCTGCTGCAGCGGCCACGCCGGCTGCGGCAGCCATCTTGCCGGAGACGCCGGCCTTGCCGCTGTCGCCGAGCGATCCGGCAGCGTGCTCAACGCCCGGGGTGCCCACCGAGCCGCCTTCGTTGACGGAACCCCGCCAGGCGCCGCTGGCGTAGCCTTCGTCCTCGATGAATGCCTTGAACCTCTTGAGGTCGGACTCCGCCTGGTGTTCCACGACGTGCAGCTTGTCGCCGATCTTCTCCACGATCCCTTCGGGTTCGTAGTCGATGAACAGCCTGATGGAGGTCTGGCCGCCGCCCACGTCTTCAAACTCCACGGAGCCCGCGTTGGTGGCACCCTCAGTGGCAGCCCAGGCAACCTTCCGGTCCGGCTGCTGCTCGAGGATCCTGGCCTCCCACTTGCGCTTCACGCCCGCGATCTCGGCGACCCATTCGAGGCGGTCGTCGCTGAGTTGGGTCACTTTTTTGACGCCGCCCATGAAGTGCGGGAAGTCTTCGAACTGGGTCCACTGGTTGTATGCCGTGCTGACCGGCACGTTCACCAGAATGCGCTTCTCAACCCTCGTGCTCATAGTGTCTCCTTCGTCGAAGTGAACAGATGATGGTCCGGAATCCGAAGTCATCAGCTTGCTTACTATATCGTCGACGGCGGAGCGTGGCCAGAGCCGGCGGTGCCCGGACCGTGGTTGCGTGGGGGAAAAGGGGAAGCCTCCGCGCGAATCAAAGGACTCCAGCGCGGAGGCTTCCAGCGCTCCGATTTGGGGGGAAAGAGGAGAGCTGGCACTAATGTACAGCCGGATGGACGTCCCGGAAGGCGTATTTGGCTGTTTCGGGAATTCTTGACTAAACCTTGAGTTGCCCTTGCGAATCGACCGCGTCGGTCAGCCCGGCGAGCACATCGGCAGGTGGGCCGCCGGCGTCGATCTTTACCATGTCCGCGTACTCGGGCAGCGCGCGGTAGGCGTTCCGCAGGGCTGTCAGGTCGGCCAGGGATTCCTCGTCCGTGCCGCGCGCCAGGATCCGCCGGTGCGCCTCGTCGGGACTCACGTCAAGATGGAGGACCAGGTCCGGGGCCGGGAGGGTGCGGAGCAGCCAGGGGAGAAACCGTCCGCGGCGCAGGCCCCTTGCCTCACGCAGCGCCAGCTGGCAGTGGAGGTGCCGGTCCATAACAACCAGCCCCTCAAAGCGGGTGGCCCGGCCCGTAGACACCAGCACGTTGAAGACGCGCATGGTGGTTTCCGCCGCGTCGGCAAGCCGGGCAGGCAATTGGATGCCGAGCCTGGCGGTGAGCAAGGACATCCGCCGCCGGCCTGCATAGTTGCTCAGCAGCAGTGCCCTGCTGCCTTCCGCGCGGGCCGCCGCCACCAGGGAACGGGCCGCCGTCGTCTTTCCCGAACCGTCGATTCCTGTCAGAACAATGAGCATGTGCCTCCTTCCGTCTCCGAGTCCAACGGCCAGCGCCCGGGCAACGTTGCGGCTTTGAGTCCCACCTCACGTTGATGGGCCGGATTCACAGGCGGCGCACAGGTGCGCAACCGGCATAGGGCCCGCCGTCATGATCGGCCGACGGCGGCGCCCGCCGGATCTTGCGGCGATCCTGCCGCAATGTTGCGCCAGGCTTGAGCCTGCGGCGCGACAGTATTCCCAGGGGCCGTGCAGAAGCGCCGCGGCCCCGCAAGAGACCTCGACGAAGATCAGCAAAGAGACACCACAGACTGGGGCGGGCAGGTTCAATGGGGCACCGCCCGTCCCCGGTAGTTCTTATTCCAGTCTTATTCCAGCCGAGTATGAAATTACAGGGAGACGCTGCCCCTGATGACGGTGCGGCTGGTGCCGCCCACCCAGATGCTGCTGCCTTCGGTGGTGATGGCCAGCCGGCCGTCGCGGCCCAGGACGGTGCCCTGGCTGACGGTGTAGCCGCCCTCCGCCACACCTGACCCGATGAGCCACTGCGCAAGGCCGGCGTTCAGGCTGCCGGTGACCGGATCTTCGGGGACGGCCAGGCCGGGAACGAACCCGCGCACCTCAAAGTCCGTTGGGCCGCCGTCCCCGTAAGCGCCGATGACGCCGACGTTCAGCTTGCCCATGGCCACGAAGTCCGGCGTCAGGTCCAGCACCTGCCGGGCCGAGGCGAGCCGGATGCCGAGCCAGCCCGGGCCGTTATCCACCCAGTTGCTGTCCAGGACCTGCTCAGGCGTGATGCCCAGGCTGGCGATGGCCTGCTCCAGCACCTCGGGTTCCACGGGACCGGAACGGCGCAGCGGAGGGGCCTCGAAGAACTGTTCGCCGGCCGTCTGGCTGATCCTGACGAGGCCCACCCCGCATTCCTGCACGAGTTCGCCGGGGCGCTGCGGCTGGCCGCCGTTCTCCAGCCACGCGTGCGCGGAGCCGAGCGTGGGGTGGCCGGCGAAGGGAAGCTCGGATGCCGGGGTGAAGATCCGGAGCCGGTAGTCCGCCTCCGGTTGCGTCGGCTTCAGCAGGAAGGTGGTTTCCGAGAGGTTGGTCCAGTTGGCGAAACTTTGCATCTGCTCGTCGGACAGGCCGTCGGCGCCATGGACGACGGCCACCGGGTTGCCGGGCCTGGGCCCGGGGGCAAAGACGTCGACCTGCGAGAAGGGGTACTCGTTCACGGTGGCGG
The DNA here is from genome assembly GCF_051965295.1 of Arthrobacter sp. SAFR-023. Classification (NCBI taxonomy): domain Bacteria; kingdom Bacillati; phylum Actinomycetota; class Actinomycetes; order Micrococcales; family Micrococcaceae; genus Arthrobacter; species Arthrobacter sp. SAFR-023. The sequence continues at coordinate 65,448 of NZ_JBQCMF010000012.1, forward strand.
GCATGCTGGTCTTTCTGTGGAGATTCAACGTCGGCTGGAACTCACGTGGAGTCCCCAACCACGGTAGGCAGCCTGCCGGACCGCGCGCCAGAGCCAATTCAGGAAAGTGGCCCTGACCAGTTGCCCTGACCAGTGCCGCGGCCGCGGTGCCGCTACAGCGGGGCCGGCGACAGTCAGGAGCCGGAGTCAGCCCGCGCCGACGCCGGTTCACGAGGCGTGGCGAGCCCGTCCACCACCTCGACCCCCGGCAGTTTGAGGAGCTCGGCGGGGTCGAGGACGATCTTGCTGGACCTGTTGCCGCCGCCCATGACCACCCGGGGCACGTCCAGCACGGCGCGGTCCACGTAGACGGGCAACCCCTCGATGCCGGGCACGGTGACGCCGCCCACCAACATGCCGGTCAGCGCGGTGGTGGTATCGGCGTCGGCAAAGGAGGCCCGCTTGACGTCGAGCAGGGCCCGCACCGAACGGTTCACGTCCAGCCGGGTGGTGCCCAGGACCACGCACACCGCATACCGCGGCGGCTCCACCTTCTTGGAGCCGACCAGGATGGTGTTGGCCGCCTGCTCCAGGCTGAAGCCGTAGTGGGCGCAGAACTCCGCCGTGTCCGCCAGATCCGGCGAACACTCGAGGACCTCGTGGGCCACGCCGTGGGCGGCCAGGGCCTTGGCCACGGCGGGGAGCAGAAGGGCGTCAGTCACAGGAGTTCTCCCTTGAGGGCGGGGTCCGGACCAGCGACAGCAGGTACCGGATAGGCAGGAATACGGCGCAGCAGGAAGTACCGGTTGGACGCGGGCAGCCACATCAGCGTGGCACCCGCCAGCGTCAGCACCAGGCCGGCAAAGATCAAAGCGGTGAGGTCGACCGGTGCGCCGAGCGCCGACAGGGCGGCGGCGACGGTCAGGAGGATGCGGGCCCAGCGCGCGCCGTGCAGCAAATGCTGGGCCGCCAATACCTGCAGGGCCGTCAGCGGAACGGCGAACGCCACGAGATAGGGCACGGCCCAGTCCGGTATTGACTGGCCGAAGTCGATACCGGCCACCTCCAAGATGACAGGCATCATGCCGGCCACCACGGCGCTGGCCACCCAGCAGGCGGCCGCGAGCCGGACAGCCTGCGGTACGTTTGCCGGCCCAATTGTTCCGGGCTCGTGAAAGCCCAGCTGCTGATCGCTCAAAGAAGTCCCCATTCTTCAATTTGCGGTGTTCATTCGCGGTGTTCAACTGCCGCGTTTCCGGAATTCCGCCGATGGCCCCAGCCTACAGGCTGCCCCAAGCCGCCGGACGTAAACTGGCCTTCCGATCACTTCGAGGACCTGCTGCGAGGGCCTGCATGCTGTGGAAGCTTCTTGTCCGGTACCTGCAGCCGCAACGGCGGCTGCTGATCGCCGTCGTCGTTTTCCAGCTGGCTCAGTCCATTGCCTCCCTGTATCTCCCCACCCTGAACGCGGACATCATCGACCTTGGCGTGGCCACGGGGGACACCGGCTACATCCTGCGCGTCGGCAGCCTCATGCTGTTCATTACCCTGCTGCAGATCGCGTGCGCGGTGACGGCGGTGTACTTCGGGGCCAAAGCGGCGATGGGCATGGGGCGGGACCTGCGCATGGCGATCTTCACCCGGGTGGGCGGGTTCTCCGAGCAGGAGGTCACCAGGTTCGGCCCGGCCAGCCTCATCACCCGGTCCACCAACGACGTCCAGCAGGTGCAGCAGTTGGTGCTGATGTCCGCGACGCTGATGGTGGCCGCGCCCATGCTCAGCATCGGCGGCGTGGTGATGGCCGTACGGCAGGATGCCCAGCTGTCCTGGCTGATTGCCGTGAGCGTGCCGGCGCTGCTGCTCGGAGTCGGGGTGATCATCAGCCGGATGGTGCCGCTGTTCCGCCTGATGCAGCTGCGGATCGACGCCGTCAACAGGGTGCTCCGCGAGCAGCTGGCGGGCATCCGGGTGGTGCGGGCGTTCGTGCGCGAGGACCTGGAAACGGAGCGGTTCGCGGGCGCCAACGCGGACGTCACGGACACGGCGCTGCGGGCCGGGCGGCTGATGGCGCTCGCCTTTCCCGTGGTGATGCTGGTGCTCAACGTCTCGAGCGTGGCGGTGATCTGGTTCGGATCGTTCCGGATCGAGGACGGCTCCATGCAGGTGGGCACGCTGGTGGCGTTCCTCAGCTATCTGCTGCAGATCCTGATGTCCGTCATGATGGCCACGTTTATGGCCGTGATGATCCCTCGCGCTGCAGTCTCGGCGGACCGGATCGGGGAGGTGCTGGAGACGGAGTCGTCCGTGCGGCCGCCGGTGAACCCGGTGGTGTTCACTTCCGGGGACGGCGGCACCGGGACTGGAACCGGCACTTCCCGCGGTGAGCTGGAAATGCGTGACGTCGGATTCGCCTACCCTGGTGCCGAGCGGCCGGTCCTGAGCGGCATCAGCTTCACTGCCCCGGCGGGGCGGACAACGGCGGTCATCGGCAGCACGGGCTCGGGGAAGACCACCCTGGTGAACCTCATGCCGCGGCTCTTCGACGCCACCTCGGGGTCGGTGCTGATGGGCGGCGTGGACGTGCGGGAGCTGCACCCGGACCTGCTGTGGGGACACATCGGCCTGGTGCCGCAGCGTCCCTACCTGTTTTCCGGAACGGTGCGGAGCAACCTGCTGTACGGCAAGCCGGACGCCACCGAGGAGGAGCTGTGGCACGCGCTGGCCACCGCCCAGGCCGAGGACTTCGTGCGCGAAATGGAGGGCGGCCTGGACGCGCCCGTCTCGCAGGGCGGCACCAATGTGTCCGGCGGGCAGCGGCAGCGGCTGGCGATCGCCCGGGCGCTGGTGAAGCGGCCCGAGCTGTACATCTTTGACGACTCGTTTTCCTCGCTGGACACCGCCACGGACGCCCGGCTCCGGCGGGCGCTGCACCGGGATACCGCCGGCGCCACGCTGGTGATCATCGCGCAGCGCGTCTCCAGCATCGTGGACGCGGACCAGATTCTGGTGCTCGACGGCGGCAGGATCGTGGGGCGCGGAACGCACAGTGAGCTGCTGGAGAGTTCGGAGACGTACCGCGAAATCGTGTCCTCGCAGCTGGCGGCGGAGGAGGCGGCATGAGCGGGCGAAGCACCCCCACGCGGCCGGGACCGGTCCCGGAAACCGGGGCCGCCGCCGTCGGACGCCCGCCCCGTCCGCCGATGGGACCGGGACGCGGCGGACCGTTCGCCGGGATGAACGTGCCGGCGGAGAAGGCGCTGAACTTCGGGCCGTCGGCCCGGCGGCTGCTGGGGGAGCTGCGCCCCGAGCGGGCGTGGCTGGCGCTGGTACTGGCGCTCGCCGTCGTAAGCGTGGCGTTTTCGGTGACCGGGCCGCGGCTGCTGGGTGAGGGCACCAACCTGATCTTCGCCGGCGTGGTGTCCAGGAACCTGCCGGCCGGGGTGAGCAAGGAGCAGGTGATCGCCGGGCTGCGGGCGTCCGGGCAGAACGCGCAGGCGGACATGATCGGGGCGATGACGCTGACGCCGGGGGCGGGGATCGACTTCGCGGCGCTCGCAAACGTGCTGCTGTGGGCGCTGGCGCTGTATGTGTTGGCGTCGGCGTTCGGTTGGATCCAGGCGTACGTGCTCAACGGCGTGGTGCAGCGGACCGTGTACCGGCTGCGGGAGCGGATCGAGGCGAAAATTCACCGGCTGCCGCTGCGGTATTTCGACTCGATCCAGCGCGGCGAGCTGCTCAGCCGGGTGACGAACGACGTGGACAACATCTCGCAGAGCCTGCAACAGTCCATCTCCCAGGCGGTCACGTCGCTGCTCACGGTGGCGGGCGTGCTGGTGATGATGTTCCTGCTCTCGCCGGTGCTGGCGGTGATTGCGCTGGTGACGGTGCCGCTGACGCTGGTGACGACCGCGCTGATCGCCAAGCGCTCGCAGAAGCTGTTCGTGGCGCAGTGGAAGCACACGGGGGAGCTGAACGGGCAGATCGAGGAGACGTACACGGGGCACGCGCTGGTGAAGGTGTTCGGCCGGCAGCGGGAGGTGGAGGAGCGGTTCCGGCAGAAGAACGCGGAGTTGTTCGAGGCGAGCTTCGGCGCGCAGTTCATTTCCGGCCTGATCATGCCGGCGCTGACGTTCATCGGGAACCTGGTGTACGTGGGGGTCGCGGTGGTGGGTGCGCTGCAGGTGGCGTCCGGGGCGATGCAGCTGGGCGACGTGCAGGCGTTCATCCAGTACTCGCGGCAGTTCACCCAGCCGCTGGCCCAGCTGGGCTCGATGGCCAACCTGCTGCAGTCCGGGGTGGCGTCCGCGGAGCGGGTGTTCGAGCTGCTGGATGAGGAGGAGCAGTCGGCGGATCCTGCTTCTGTTGTTGCGGCCTCCGGCCGTTCGTTCGACGGCGGCCGTCCGTTCGACGGCGGGCGGGGCCGGCTCGTGTTTGAGAACGTCTCGTTCTCCTATTCACCGGACAAGCCGCTGATTTCCTCCCTTTCTTTGGTGGCCGAGCCGGGGCAGACGGTGGCGATCGTGGGCCCCACCGGGGCGGGCAAGACCACCCTGGTGAACCTGATGATGCGGTTCTACGAGCTGGATGCGGGGCGGATAACGCTCGACGGCGTGGACGTCACCTCTGTCCCGCGGCGCGAGCTGCGCTCCCGGATGGGCATGGTGCTGCAGGATACGTGGCTGTTCGGGGGGACGATCCGCGACAACATCGCGTACGGCCGGCCGTCGGCGTCGGAGGCCGAGATCGTGGAGGCGGCGCAGGCGACGTACGTGGACCGGTTCGTGCGTGCCCTGCCGGAAGGGTACGACACGGTGCTCGAGGACGAGGGCTCCAACGTGTCGGCAGGGGAGAAGCAGCTGCTGACGATTGCCCGGGCGTTCCTGTCCCGGCCTTCCGTATTGATTCTCGACGAGGCGACTTCCTCCGTTGACACCCGCACGGAGCTGCTGGTGCAGAAGGCGATGAGCGCTTTGCGTTCGGATAGGACTTCGTTCGTTATTGCGCACCGCCTGTCCACCATCCGTGACGCCGACCTCATCCTGGTGATGGAGGCCGGCCAGATCGTGGAGCAGGGGACGCACGCTTCACTGCTCGCTGCGGGTGGGGCATATGCGCGGCTGTACGAGGCGCAGTTCGCGGCGCCGGCGGCGGAAGTTTAGAGTCGCCTGCGGGCTGCCGCTACTCATCCGGGGAGCCTCCAGTTGCGAAAGTGTCAGGTTGGGGTCTGAGACCTTCGAATGGGTGCGTCAGGAGATGCATTATCAGACCCTATTCTGACGCTTTTTAGGCGGTGGCCTGACATCAGGTTGGGGTGTACTCCAGTCTGACGGCCGCCAACGATATGCGCTTCCGGGATCTAACGCCGGCGCTTGAAGCGTCTCGATGGAAGCCGCTGACAGGCAATGCCTTCGGCCTTCCTCCGACTCCGACGGGAGAGCGGCACCGATGGTTCAGGATAGGTACACGCCCTCCGCCGCTGCAGGTTTGCTTTTGCTTTCCTGGCAAAGGCGAAAGGAGGATGCGGCTAACCGGATCCTCCTCTCGTTCTTTGAAGGCTAGGGCCTTTTCTTCTTTTCCGGCCAGGGGCCGAGCTTTTCTTTGTTGTTGGTGGCTCTGCCAGTACGGGTTGAATCGGCGAGGTCGCCCACCTTGTGCACCTTCAGCGAGTTGGTGGAACCAGCCTTTCCGGGAGGCGAACCGGCGGCAATAACTACCAGGTCGCCGTCCTCAATGAGGTCCATTTCCAGCAGGCTGCGATCAACCTGAGCGGTCATCTCATCGGTGTGGTCCACCATCTTCACCAGCACCGGCTGGATGCCCCAGGTCAGCGCCAGCTGGTTCCAGACCTGCTCCACCGGAGTGAAGGCGAAGACCGTTTTGATCGGGCGCAGTCGTGAGAGACGGCGGGCGGAGTCACCGGACTGCGTGAACGCACAAATGTACTTGGCGTCCAGCTGGTCAGCTATTTGGACGGCGGCACGTGTGATGGCACCGCCTCGGGTCTTGGGCTTGGTGCCCAGTGGAGGAACGCGCTCGAGGCCATGGACCTCGGTGGACTCGATGATCCGGGCCATGGTCTTGACGGTTTCGATGGGGTACTTGCCCACGCTGGTCTCGCCGGAGAGCATAACCGCGTCGGCACCGTCGAGCACTGCGTTGGCGCAGTCCGAGGCCTCGGCGCGGGTCGGGCGCGGGTTGTCGATCATGGACTCCAGGACCTGGGTTGCCACGATGACCGGTTTGGCCCAGCGGCGGGCCAGTTCGACGGCCCGCTTCTGAACGATGGGCACTTCCTCCAGCGGCAGCTCGACGCCAAGGTCACCGCGGGCCACCATGATTGCGTCAAACGCGTCGATGATTTCGGAAAGCTGCTCGACCGCCTGCGGCTTTTCGATCTTGGCGATGACTGGCACGCGGCGGCCTTCTTCATCCATGATCTCGTGGACGCGAATGATGTCAGCGGCATCGCGTACGAAGGACAGGGCCACCAGGTCGACACCGCGGCGCATGGCCCAGCGAAGGTCGTCCTCATCCTTCTCGCTCAGGGCGGGAACGTTGACGGCCACCCCCGGAAGGTTGATGCCCTTGTTGTTGGACACCATACCGCCGACGGTCACCTCGGCGATGACCTTGACGGCGTCGACCTCAACAGCGCGGAGCGCTACCTTCCCGTCATCGATCAGGAGGGCGTCGCCCACGTTGACATCCTCGGTGAGGCTCTTCAGGGTGGTGGAGCAGATGACTTTGGTTCCGGGAACATCCTCGGTGGTGATCGTGAACGTGTCACCGACCCCCAGAGCGTGGGGGCCGTCGATGAACCGGCCCAGGCGGATCTTGGGACCTTGGAGGTCCGCCATGACCGCAACCGGCTTACCCAGTTCCGCGGCTGCCTTTCGGACGTTCTCGTACGCGTTGTCGTGCACGGTGTAGTCGCCGTGGCTCATGTTCATGCGGGCTACATCAACGCCGGCTTCCAGCACCGCGAGGGTGTTTTCATAGCTGGCGATTGCCGGGCCGAACGTAGCCACGATTTTGGCGCGTCTCATTTACGTTCCTTTGTCTGTCGGTTGTAGCCGTTCGGGTGTTTCTCTGCACCGTCTCGTGAGCCCTAGAGCGCTGAGTCCTTTTCGTAGGTGAGGCCGTAAGGAACTTGATCACTGAGTTCGAGCAGGTAGAGGTCGCGCCGGCGCCTAGTCACCAAAATGCCATGTGTTCCACGGCAAATGGCACGCGTTCGCAAGTCGTTCTCTGCGGCGTTCAATAGCTCTTCGAGCTGGCTGGGGCAGGGAATTCGAACTTCCCGGTGCGCGAGTTGGGGTCCCATGTCGGTTGTGTCCTTCCTCGAGGGCCTATTCGTTGCCTGCCGCTGTGAACAGGTGATTGGTTGGTCGGCGATATTTACAAAAGGGGCACTTGCAGTAGTGGCTTTGGAGCGGGTCCTGGTTGTGCCGGAGAAGCAAGGAGTGTGGTGCTGCCCGCGCAGGGCAGTTTGAGACCGGCTGTTTGGGTAGCGGCTGGTGTCATTTGATGGAGCCTCGCATGACGCCGGAAATCACCCAGCGTTGCGCGAAGAGGTAGACCAGCAGCAGGGGCGCCAGGGCCATCAGGTAGGAAGCAAAGGCCACTGTGTAGTTGGTGTTGAACTGGCTTTGGAACACGTATTGCGCCAAGGGGAGCGTGCGCGTTGCGGGGTCCGAGAGGATGACGAGGGGCAGCAGGAAGTCGTTCCACGCCCAGAGGCAAGTGAGGATTCCTACGGTCGCGTTCATCGGCGTGAGCAGCGGGAAGATGATGCGGCGGAAGATGCCCCAGGTGGATGCCCCGTCCATGGTTGCCGCTTCCTCGAGCTCGCGGGGGATGGAGCGGATGAAAGCGGTGTAGACGAAGACGTTGAAGCTGAGCCCGTAGACCGTGTAGAGCAGGAACAGTCCCACGGGGTTGTCGAGGCCGAGGAGTGCGGTTTCCTTGGTGGCCGGCAGCATGATGATAGGAAACGGCACGAAGAGTGCCGCGACAAAGAAGTAGTAGAGGAACTTGAAGAAGCGCTTGTGCAGGTTCCGTGCAATGGCGTAGGCCACCAAGGAGTTGGACAGGATGGTCAGGACCACTGCACCCACGGTGACGATAGCTGAGTTGAGCAGGGCGCGGGGGAAGTTGGTCAGGTTCCAGGCATCGGAGAAGTTCTGCAACCGGACGCGGGTGGGCAACTCGAAGCCGGAGCCGCCTAGTTGGTCCGGGGTCTTGAGTGCGGTGACGACCGTGAGGTACAGCGGGATGAGCACGGTCAGCGCGAGGACCGCTGCCAGGGCTGTCAGCGGCCAGTTCACGCCGTCGCTCAGCCGGCCTCGGCGCCGCAGGCCGCGGGTATCCGGTACGGTTCGGGCTGATGCTGCGGTCTCGGTTGTAGTCATTAGAAGTCCGCCTCTTTGCGCTGGAGTGTCCGGAGCTGGATCAGGGACACCGCCACGATCACCAGCAGGTAAACAACTGAGTTGGCCATCTGGTAGCCGAATTCCCCGCCTTGGAAGCCTCCTCGGAAGATGACCATGGAGACGGATTCGGTGGAAGTGCCGGGGCCGCCGCCGGTCAGTGCGACAATCTGGTCGAAAGCCTGCATGAAGCCCTTGAGCGCCAACACCATGTTGATGGTGAAGAACGCCCCGATCATCGGAAAGGTGATGGAGCTGAACTGCCGCCAATAGCTGGCTCCGTCCAGGCCCGCCGCCTCGTACAGCTCCGCCGGGATGGTCTGCAGCCCGGCGAGGTACAGGATGACGCTGAACGCGATCGACTGCCAGGCCGAAACTGCCACGATGCCCAGCCACGCGAGGTCCTTGTTGGCCAGGATGGACGTCGAAAGCCAGTCGATCCCCAGCGATTGGCCCAGCAGGGGGAGCGAATTGGAGAAGATGAAGTTGAAGACGTAACCGATGACGAGGATCGCCAGGACGTTGGGAATGAAGAACAGGCCCCGGAATGCCGTCTGGAACTTGATCTTGGCGTTCAGCAGCATGGCGACGCCCAGTGCCAGCACGTTGACGATTACTGTCGCCGTGATGGCGAACAGGAAAGTGAATCCGTAGGAGGCCAGGACCCGGTCATCCTTGAAAAGGCTGAGGTAGTTCTGCAGGCCCACGAAGTTCCATTTTCCGTAGCCGGCGTAGTCCGTGAGGCTGAAGAACATGCCGGTGACCACCGGGACGGTGTGCAGGGTAACGAAAAGAACCAGCGCGGGAACGGCCATCCAGTAGAAGGCCTTGGTGGAATGCGTCATTGCTGGTCACCTCGTTTGGGCGTGCGGGCGGCGATCTTGAACCATTCGTTGTCCAAGGTGTTCAGGTAGCGGGATTTATCGGCGTCCAGGACGAACTGCTGGGTGATGTTGACCAGCGGAATGCTCGGCGGCAGCCGGTGGTCCATGTAGCCGGCGACCTTCCCGGCGGTGAAGTAGCTGGCCAGGCCCTTCAGGGCCGGGTCCTGTTGCGGCGCAGCTGACTTGATGGGGGCGAAGGCGCTCTGGTTTTTGGCGTACTTGTCAATCACTTCCTTGGACATGAGGAAGTTGATAAATTTTTGCGCTTCAGCCCGGTGCGGTGTCTCCCTGCCCATGGCCAGTGCGACGTCGACGCCGGACACCACGGTGGTGTGGGCGGCATCGTTCGTCACGGGGTAGGGAAAGGAGGCGATTTTTGCGTCCCGGTTAGCGGCTCGGATGGCTGGCACGGCGAAGCTGCCATTGAGGTACATCGCGGCCTTGCCGTCGGCGAAGGCCTTGTTGCCTGACGCGTAGTCCACTCCGATCGCGCCCGGCTGGGCGTACTTGAAGAGCCGGAGCAGCTTGTCGGCAACTTCCTGGTAATCCTTGCTGAAGGATACGGGGCTGTTGGCCCGGTCGGCGCCGGCCGCGTTCAGCCGGTCAAAGAATCCTTCGGGCTGCAGTTGGGCGGCAAGATTTACCAGAGCCGGGGAGGTGGTCCAGGCGTCTTTGAGGGTCATGTAAAACGGTGCGACGCCATGGGCCTTGAACGTTTCGGCCGCCGCAATGAGCTCGTCCCAGGTCCGGGGAACGGAAACCCCGTACTTGGCGAAGAGTTCGGGGTTGTACAGGATGCCGCTGGCATTGTTCGCCATGGGAAGACCGTTGATCTCCGAGTCATTGCAGCGACCGTTGGCGTTGAGGATGTCCTGCACAGCGGGAAGGACCTCTTTTGCTGAGGGTTCCTTGCTGAGGTCGGCGAACACGCAGGCTTTCGCGAGGAGGCCAAAGCTGGCGTTTCCGTTAAGGGTCAGCACATCCGGTGTCTTGTCTTTCACAAGGAGGGTTCGAATGGCCGTATCCGGGTCGGGGACGTTATTCTGCAGCACCCGGATACCGGGATTCGCTGCCTCGAACTCGTCGATGAGACCGGCGAATTCCTGTATTGCTTCGGGTTTGAACTGAAAGAAATTGAGCGTGACCTCGTTTCCCGCCGGTGGCGGGGCGCAGCCGGCCAGCAATGCTGCGGCAAGTGCGGCGGTGAGGGCTTTAGCCCGCCCTTGCTTGAGCTGGAACATGTGTTAGTCCTTGGTCCTGATGGAGGCCGGGGTGAGCGGCGTTGCCGGGCCGCCCGCGGATTCAACGGTGATGATGGCGGCGGTTTCGGGGAAGAGCACAGGTGCCTGCAGCCCGACGGTCTCGAGGACGCGGCCACTGAGGAGCACGGGTTTCTGGGCCCATTCCAGCGCCGACTGTCCCGGGCTGGCTGCGTCGGTCAGCGGTGCGCTGAGGGCAACCGAGTAGAGGGTGTCCGGATCCAGGCCCGGCAGCGTGAACGCCCCGGACGGGTAGGTGACGCTGGCACTGCGCTGCGTGTAGATGAAGACGGCCCGCTGCTGGTCTTTGGCCACCACACCCCTGAGGTCGGCGGACTGGTCCGGATGATCCGAATGCACGCTTCGGCCGGTGTGGAAGAGGGACCGGTTCGCCTTGTGGAAGTCCACCCAGCCGCGCAACGCAGCCAGTTCCTCCGGTGGGAGGCCGGAAATGTCCCATTCGATGCCGTAGTGGCCGAAGAGGGCGGTGGCGGCGCGAAAGTCGAGGCTGTGGCTGCGGCGCGTGGAATGGGAGGCAGGTCCGCCGATGTGGGCTCCCATTAGTTCGTAGGGGACAAGGAGCCCTGTGTAGGCCTGGTTGTCCAGCCGTTCTAGCGGATCAATGCAGTCGCTTGTCCAGATCCTGTCCGTCCTGTCCAGCACGCCCAGGTCGACCCGTGCCCCGCCGGAGGCGCAGGACTCGATTTCCAGGCCGGGGTGATGTTCCTTGAGTGCTTCCATCAGCCGGTACACGGCATGCGTGTTGGCGTGCACCGCTGCCTGGCCCGATGCCGCGCTGGCGGGGTCAAGCAGGTCACGGTTGTGATCCCACTTGATGTAGTCGATCGGGTACTCATCCAGAATGCTGTGCATCGCCTGGAAAATGTACTCCCAGGCTGCCGGAAGGGCCAGGTTCAGGACCTGTTGCTGGCGGGCTGAAACGGGCATCCGCCCGTTGACCTGCAGCATCCATTCGGGGTGGCTCCGGGCCAGTTCGCTGTCCGGATTAACCATCTCGGGCTCAAACCAGAGCCCGAACTGCATTCCGAGGCCGCGGACGTGATCAATGATCGGGCTGAGACCCTCGGGCCAGACCGATTTGTCCACAATCCAGTCGCCAAGACCCGCGGTGTCGTCGCGGCGCCCCAGGAACCAGCCGTCGTCGAGAACGAAGCGTTCCACTCCTGCCGCAGCCGCGGCGGTGGCTATTGCCTTCAGCCGGGGGAGGTCATGGTCGAAGTAGACGGCCTCCCAGCTGTTCATCGTGACAGGACGCGGAGAGCTGGGGTGGTGTTGGCGTGCCCGGAGGTCCTCATGGAAGCGTGCGGCAAGTTCGTCCAGTCCGTTGCCCCATGAACCGATGGCCCACGGGGTGCTGTAGCTCTCGCCTGGCTGCAGGCGCACTTCCCCCGGCAGCAGGAGCTCGGAGGCTGTGAGGAAGTTCTGCGCGTTGATGCTTCGCTCAGCGCTGAGGCGGTGGTTTCCGCTCCATGCCAGATGCACGGCGTGGACCAGGCCGCTGCGGAAGCCGAAGCCTTTGGTTCCGGCTGCCATGAGCAGTGATGCGTCGGCGCCGGGGCGCCCGCGCCGGCTTTCGCGCACATGTGCGCCGACAGTGAGATCCCGCCGTTGCGGGGAACGTTCCTTCAGGTGCCGCCCAGTGGTGTCCAGGATTTCCGCAGCGGCGGGCGGCAACGGAAAGAACAGGGCGAGTGAGCCAAGGTCATAGCTGCCGTCTCCGGTGTTGGTCACCGTTTGCTGCTGTTTGAAAAGTCCAGATGCCGTCACTTCGAGCCGGCTGGTCAGGCTCAACGCCGCGTGGGGATCCGTTGCCGTGATGGTGAGGCTTCGGCCTGACCCTGCGGTTTCCGTGACCTTGAAGTCCGGTGAGAAGCCGGTTCCGGAAATGTCGCTGATCTGAAAGTCAGGCGAGAAGCCGGTACCGGAGCGGTGGCCCGAGAGCCCGGGGGCCAACTGCCAGCCCTGGGCTTCCTGAGGCAGCAGCGTGAGCCGGGCCGGGTGGTCAATTCCCCCTGAAACCCTTTGGGGTTTAGCGGCCGCGCTCATTGCGTCCAGCTCATCCCGGCCGAGCGGACCCAGCTCGGGGCCCCAGTGAAGAATTGCAGGCATTCCGGCAACGGAGGCATCGACGATTACCGAAGTTCCGCCTGCTTGGAGGTGATAGAGGGGAGAAGACATGGTTTATTTTTACGGCAAAACAAATCCTGTGTCAAAGGTCATATACTTTAGGGGCCGGGTGGCGTCGAAAGTCCTGCTTTTTGAGCTGATTAGCTTCAGAATGAAATAAACTAGCAGGTGTGCTCAGCTAAGGAGCTGGTGTGGAACTTGAAGAATCCGTACGGGAACTCACCCGTGCCGTCCTCGTTAACGGCCCGATGTCCCGTGGGCAACTGGCCGAACGGCTCGGCTTGTCGATGGCCAGTCTCACCAGGTTAGGGAAACCTCTGATAGACGCAGGCCTCCTCGTTGAGGGCCCGCTCGTGAACGACGGCACCGTGGGACGCCCCGTCCGGCTCCTCGATATCCGGCAGGAGTCCCACCACTTCATCGGCGCGAAAATCACCGGCGACAAAATCGCCTTGGTGCTCACCGACATGAGGGCCGAACAGCTGGAAAGTTCGGAACTTCAGCTCACTGACCGCAGTCTGCACGGCGTGGTCCATGCCTTGGCGGAGGGCGTCCGCACCCTGACAGGATCGGGGGAGATTGCAGTATCCGGGATCGGCATCAGCATCGGCGGACATGTCGACGGTGCCGGAACTGTGCTCCGCGCTCCATTTCTGGACTGGCGCCACGTACCACTGCGGCCGGCCTTGGAGAAGGAGCTCGCGCTGCCGGTAGTCATCGAAAACGACGTTGTCGCCCTGACCGTTGCTGAACAGTGGTTCGGTGTGGGCCGCGGGGTCGAGAGCTTTGCCCTGATCACCATCGGTGCCGGAGTTGGCTACGGCTTGGTCATCAACAACCGGGTTATCAGCGTCCCTGACACCGGTCTGGGACTTGGAGGGCACTTTCCGCTCGATCCGGCCGGGCCCCTGTGCGTTGCCGGGCACCGGGGTTGTTCCACCGCTTTGCTTTCGACCCACAGCATCTGCTCGCAAACGGCTTCCGCGCTGGGGCGGCCAGTGGAATACCAGGATGTGCTCAGCCTGGCCGCGGAAGGCCATCCTGCTGCTGCCTACGTAGTGAACTCGGCAGGACGCGCATTGGGCAGGATGATAGCCGCGGTCGCGAATCTCGCCATGGTGAATACGGTCGTCCTGGCCGGAGAAGGAATAGGCATCCTGGAGCTGATTGACGGGCCCCTGCACGAAGCCATGGCCGCCGACCGGGATCCTGAGGCCCGGCCAGTCGATATCCGGTTGGAATCCCTTGGGTTCAATCAGTGGGCACGCGGCGCTGCTGCCGTCGCCATCCAGCGCTCTGTGTCCGGTTGAACCCGTATGGATTGGACGGCTGAGTCCAGGTAGTCGATGGCCAGTTTGTAGCCGTAGATGCCCGCGCCGGAAATCAGGACCGTGCAGGCGAAGGACGGAGGGCCGCTGCCAATTTTCCCGGGGTGGAGGTTGTTGGTGCGGATTTCGACAGTAGGAACGGACACGGAGGCCAGCGCAGCGTGCAGCTCGGTTGATACGGGGCTGAGGCTGCCCGTGTTGATGATAATTCCGACGGCAGAGGCAGCGGCGCTCCGGACAGCATCGGGCATGCGTGCGTACTGGCAGGACTTGACGCACACAGTGAAGCCGTGTGCCGACGCGATTGACTGGACAAGTTGCTCGATACCGGCTGGCGTTGGCACGCCGCGTTCGTCCGGTATGCCCGGCTCGGTCAAGGGCCCGTTGACAACGACGATGGTGCCCCGGCCGGGTGACGCAGGGTGCCCGGGAGCGGCCACGGAGCCGGTCCGGGAGAATTCTGCGGTGCCCGACGCAGGAGGTTGTACCCGCATCAGCTGCTCCGGGAGCGTGGCCCTGCGGTCACCCCGGCGCCGCGCAAGCTCCGATGCCGCGGAAGAAGCGACGTAGCCGAGGTTGGCTGCGGCAGCCTCGATTCTTTGGCGGGTGGATTGTGAGACTCGGGGGAGTCCCCGGAGGGCACGGGAGACGGTGGCGGTGGAAACCCCGGCGGCCGCCGCAACCTCCCGGATGCCTGTGGACTGTTGGGCGTGGACATGCACGTCCGCTGCCCTGGCCGCAGGGCTGCCGGGGTTGGCCGCGGGAATCTCGGTTTCAGGTGCCATAGCCATTGGGATTGTTCTTCTGCCAGCGCCAGTGGTCCTCGCACATCTGGTCCAGGGTCTTGGTGGTAGCCCAGCTCAGATCCGCAAGTGTCGAGGTGGCGTCAGCCCAGAACGCTGGCAGGTCACCGGGCCGCCGTGCGGTGACCTCGTACGGAATCGGCTGGCCCGCCGCCTTCTCGAAGGACCTGATGACCTCCAGCACCGAGGATCCTTGGCCTGAGCCCAGGTTCCAGCGGAAAACGCCGGCGGGTTCGGCCACGTGGTTAAGGGCGGCAACGTGCCCCTCAGCGAGGTCGACGACATGGATGTAGTCGCGCAGGCACGTGCCGTCCGGCGTGTTGTAGTCGCCTCCGAAGACCATCAGTTTCTCACGGCACCCCACGGCCACCTGGGCGATGAAGGGCACGAGGTTATTGGGAATGCCTTGGGGGTCCTCGCCGATCCGGCCGGACGGGTGGGCGCCCACCGGGTTGAAGTAGCGCAGCAGGGCGATGCGCCAGCGCTGATCCGCGCCGCCGAGGTCCGAAAGGATGTCCTCTATCTGTTCCTTGGTTCTGCCGTAGGGGTTGTTGGCGCCGATTTCCATTTTTTCGACATAGGGGACGGGGTTATGTTCCCCGTACACAGTGGCCGAGGAGCTGAACACGAGGGAGCGAACGTCATGGCGGTCCATGGCACGAATGAGGTTGAGGGTGCCCACGAGGTTGTTGTAATAGTACTTCAGGGGTTCGCGGACCGATTCGGCCACGGCTTTGAGCCCGGCGAAATGAATGACGGCATCGAAGTCGGCGGCGGCAAAGACGTCTTCCAGGGCTGCTTCGTCGACGAGATCCACGTTGTGGAATTCGGGCGTCCTACCGCTGAGCTCGGCGACGCGGCGCACCGACTCCTCGCTGGAGTTCACCAGATTGTCGATGACCACCACGTCGTGGCCGGCTTCCTGCAGGGACAGAACTGTGTGGGAGCCGATGTATCCGGTGCCACCTGTGACAAGTACTTTCATGCGCCTTCCATTTTGACTGGCGAAGACTGCCCCGACGCCCCGGGCCACCCTTGGGGGGCCGGGGCACGACGGGGCAGTCTTCGGATGGGTTTTGTGGACTGCTAGAGCGCCGTGAACTTCAGCACCAGGGCGTGTTCCGGATTCAGGACCGGCATGGGGAGGCCGATCTCGGCGAGGAAACTGCCGCTGGCTTCGGCGGCCGAGGCCAGCCATGCCGGCGGCTGGGCCTGCGTGAACGTGTGGGCGTAGTCGGCGTCACCGGGCGCCGGGTAAATTGCTTCCACCCGGTAGGTACGGCCGCCCTCCAGACCTGGAACGGTGATCCGTCCGGGCTGTTCGGCGAACGATGTCCGTGTGCTCACGAGAGCAAACAGCGCCGCTGTCGTACCGGCGGCAACGGTGCCGGCCGCGCCGGCTGAAACACTGCCTCCCGCTGGGGTGTCTGCGACAACGCCGTGCAGCATCAGCGACTCGTCGGGGACATCAGCGCGGACCATCTTGCCGCTGTGGATGAGCCCCCGGTGTTCCTTGTAAAGGCCGATGAAGCGCCTGAGCTCCTCACGTTCTGCTCCTTGCACCTGCCGGACGTCCCATTCCATGCCGAAGTGGCCAAAAAGGGCCGTGATGGCGCGGAAGGACAGGTCGTGGGTGCGGGCGGTGGTGTGGGATGTGGTGGGGCCGATGTGGCTCCCGACGAGCTCCGGCGGGACTACCAGGCCGGTCCAGCGCTGGATGATCTGGCGTTCCAGGGCGTCGTTGCAGTCCGACGCCCAGATCCGGTCCGTGCGCTCCAGGATTCCCAGGTCCACGCGGGCGCCGCCGGAGGAGCAGCTTTCAATTTCGACGCCGGGATGGGCTTTGCGGAGTTCCTCGAAGAGCCGGTAGGCGGCGAGGGTCTGCTGGTGGACCGAGGAGCGCCCGGTGTGGCCGTGCTCCAACTGGTCCCGGTTCTGGTCCCATTTGAGGTAGCTGATGTTGTTCTCGCGCAAAAGGGCGTCAATGCGCTCGTAAATGTACTGCCAGGCTGCGGGGTTGGCCAGATCGATGATGTGCTGGTGCCGCCATTCCAGGGGCAGGCGCCCGCCGTCCTTGTAGCTTTGAACCGAAGGTCCCACGATCCACTCCGGGTGAGCCCGGACAATGTCGGAGTCCAGGTTGACCATCTCCGGTTCCACCCAGAGGCCGAATTCCATCCCGCTCGAGGTCACGGCCTCGATCAGCGGCGTGAGCCCGTTGGGCCAGAGCGTCTCGTCCACGTACCAGTCGCCCAGGCCGGCGTGGTCATCGCGGCGTCCGCGGAACCAGCCGTCGTCCAGGACGAAGCGCTCCACGCCGAGCTCGGCAGCGGATCCGGCAAGCTCCATGAGCGTGTCGAGGTCGTGGTTGAAGTAGACGGCTTCCCAGGTGTTGAGGACCACAGGACGTGGCTTTCCGGAAGGCAGGCCCGTGGCAGCGGCCGGCAGGACATGGTGCGGCCGGGAACGGAACCAGCTGTAGAAGGCCTCGCTAATCCCGTCCAGGCCGCGGTCCGAGTAGGCTGCAAAGAGCGCAGGGGTGGTGTAGCTCTCACGGGGACCGAGGATGGCTTCAGCGGGGCCCAGCAGCTCCGAGCCGCCGATCATGGTGCGGCCGTCGGCCAGGGTATCCGCGAACTCTTCGTGGTTGCCGCTCCAGGCGAGGTGGGTTGCCCATACCCTGCCGTGGCGGTTGCCGAAACCGGCCGTGCCGGCAGCAAACAGCAGCGAGGAGTCGTGCCCGGTCCGCCCGTGGCGCCCGGTGCGGACCCAGGTTCCCTGCTGGACGGGGCGGCGCTGCGGGTGCCGTTCCCGGCACCAGCGTCCGGTGAGGTCCAGAAGCTCGACGGCGTCCGGAGCCACCGGCAGGACAGCGGCCAGCTCGTCGACCTGGAACGGCGACGTTCCGGTGTTGGTGACGGTGTGCCGCAGTTCCAGCAGCCCGCCGTCGTGCAGCGTGAGCGTGGACTCAACGGTGATACCGGCGTCCGCGTCCTCTTGGACGATGACAGCGGAGTTGCCGTTCACCGCCGTGTGCAGGGCGCGCAGGCGGACGGAGAAGTCCAGGCCCGAAACGCCGTCGGCAATCCGGTGGCCGCGCAGGGCCGGACGCCCGCGCCAGCTGGACGATGCCTGGGGCAGCAGGCCGGTGGGGACCGTGGCGTCGATCGCGGAGGGCGGGACGGCTTCGGTGAGGATGGCGAGGTCCGGCAGCCGGCTGTCAAGTTTGGCGCCCCAGTGGATGACCTCGGCCTCCCCGCTGCTGAAGCCGATTAGCAGGCTGGTGCCGGCGGTACGGAGGTGGAGGGGTTCCATGAATGCTGTCCTTTGCTTGGAAGTAAGGGGTGGGCTGCGCGCCGCGGGGAAGGAGAGGCGCCCGCGGCGCGCAAGCTGTGTGGCGGGTTGCCTACTTGAAGAGGGCGTTGACCTTCTCGTTGGCCTCGCTCAGGCTGCTGGCGTCCTTCTTGCCGGACAGAACAGCGTCCATGGCCGGTCCCATGAGTCCATCGACCTTTGCCGAGTTTTCGGTGATGGGGAGGAGGACTGTGGTGCCGTCCGTGACGTGGGTGGTGAACGCCGTAACGTCGATGCCCTTGGCCTTGAACGCTGCGGCGGCCTTCTCGGAAGAGGATGTGATCGCAGGGAAGACCACAGCCTTGGAGGCGACAACATCCTGGCAGGCCGGGGAGGCGAGGTACTCGACCCATTTCATCGATGCCACAGGGTATTTGGTGCCGGCGTAGATGGAGTCGCCCAGGCCGTTGAACATGCTGGCGCGCTTGCCATTGGGCCCCTTGGGGGTGGGGGCAATGCCCGTTTCAATGCCCTTGTAGCTGGTGTACTGGCCGATCATCCAGGATCCGTTGGTGTTGATGGCGGCCTTGCCGGCGCCGAAGGCGTCTGCCACGCTGGCGCCCACGGTGGTTTCCAGCTTGGGCATGTAGCCCTTGTCGGCCAGCCCCTTCCACCACTTGATGGTTTCCTGGAACCTGGGATCGTCGTAATTGAACTTGGTGCCCCACGGGTTCTTGTCGGTGTGGGTCCAGCCGGTGGTCGCTGTCAGGAAGCTCCACTGGGTCTGTCCCATGCCGGTGCCGGAATTTTCCAGGCCGAGCCCGTAGACGGCAACCTTGTTCTTGTCGAAGCCAGCCTCGTCGCCGCGCTTGCCGTTCTTGTCCACGGTCAGGTGGGCGATGGCCTTTTCGTAGTTGCCGCCGTCTTGCGGGTTCCAGTCAAGGTTGCCGAGCTGTTCCTCGGTGTACCCGGCGTCCTTGACGAGTTTCTTGTTGTAGAACATGGCGACGGTGTCCCAGTCCTTGGGCAGTCCGTAGCGCTTGCCGTCCTGACCCACCCAAAGATCAGCGAGGCCCTTGTTGTAGATGTCCAGTTTGACCCCGTCCTTGTTGACGGCGTCGTCGAGGGCCAGGAGCTGCTTCTTGGCGGCGAATTCCGGGTACTTGGACAGGTGGTCGGCGAAGACGTCCGGGGCGTTTCCGGCGACAAAGCCGTTGGTCAGGGTGGTCCAGTAGTCGCCCCAGCCGCGCTGGGTGATCTTGACCTTGATGTCGGGATTGGCCTTGGTGAAATCGGCGGCGCACTGTTTGTAGGCCGGGAGCTGGTTGGCGTCCCACATCCAGTAGTTGATGTCGCCCTTGGCCTCACCGGCGGTGGCGGAAGGGGATCCGCCCCCGCAGGCGGAGAGGGAGATGGCGATGGCTGCGGCGGCGGCGACGGCGCCCAGGGTTTTTTTCATGATTGACCTTTCGAAGAGGGCATGGGGTTGCCCGGAACGGAGTATGTACAGGGAAGTGCTTGGGGTTTGGCGGTCTACTTGATGCCGGAGAATCCGATGGAGTTGACCACTTTCTTACCGAAGGCGAGGAACAGGATGAGGATGGGCACCGCCGCAACGATGGTGGCCGCCATCAGTCCGGACCAGTCGGGAGCACCCTGTGGGGACTGGGACTTGAAAACGCTCAGGCCCACGGTGAGAACGCGGACGTTTTCGTCGTTGCCGACCAGCAGTGGCCAGAAGTATTCGTTCCATTGGCCGATGAACGTCAGCAGAGCGAGGGTTGCCAGAGGTGCGGCGGCGTTGGGCAGGACGATCTGGAAGAAGATGCGCAGGTGCTTGGCCCCGTCGAGCATGGCTGCCTCTTCCACTTCGCGGGACATGCTCAGGAAGAACTGGCGCAGGAAGAAGATGCCGAACGCGGACATGAACAGGAAGGGCAGTGTTAGCCCGGCGAACGTATTCAGCAGACCCAGGTTCTTTATGAGCAGGAAGTTGGGCAGGGCGGTGAAGATCCCCGGAATCATCATGGTTGCCAGGAACACGGAGAAGACCTTGTCCCGTCCGGGCCAGCGGAGCCGCGCGAACGCGTAGGCGGCAAGTGCGCTGAAAAAGACCTGGGCTGCGGTGGTCACGGTGGAAAAGAGTATGGAGTTGCGCAGGTACAGCCAGAAGTCGATGGCGGCACCGGAGCCGCCTTCGGCGATCGCCTCGTCTGTGGTCTGCATTCCGAAGACGCGCTTGAAGGCACCCCAGGAGAAGTCTGCCGGTAGGAGATTCGTTGAGTTGGAGGCCAGTGAGTGGTTGCTGGAGAGGGCTGTCCGGAGCATCCAGAGGAACGGGAGGATGGTGACGGCCAGTGCGATGGCGATGATGGCCCACGCGCCGATTCGGTGCCAGTTGAGGGGTTTGCGGGTGGTGAGTGTCTGGGTGGTCATGGCGGGGGTTCCTTAGTCCAGATCCGTTTCGTTGCCCTTGAGGAACTTCATTTGGATGAAGGCCACGAGTGCGAGGATCACGAAGAGAATGACGGACAGGGCTGAGGCGTACCCGAAGTCCGATTCGCCGAAGGCTTTTTGGTAGATGTACATCTGGATGACGCGGGTGGCGTTGACGGGGCCGCCGCCGGTGGTGACGGCGACGGTGTCGAAGACCTGGAATGAGCCGATGACGGTGACCACCAGGACCAGTGCCAGGACCGGGCGCAGGAGTGGCATGGTGATGGACCAGAAAGTCCTGGTGGGCGAGGCGCCGTCCAGGGAGGCCACTTCGTAGACATGGTGGGGGATGGCCTGGAGGCCGGCGAAGATGAGCAGGGCGGTGTAGCCCATGTGGCGCCAGACGTTGACGAAGGCGATGGTGGGGATGGCCCACTGTTCACTGCCGAAGAAGGCGATGCGTGGAAGTCCCATCCAGCTGATGATCTCGTTCACGATGCCGAGCTGGTAGTCGAGCATCCAGAACCACAACAGGGCAACGATGACATTGGCGACGAGGAACGGCAGCAGGAGGGCTCCGCGGATGAACGTGGATTTGGCCACCCGGTGCATCAGCAGCGCCAGGCCAAGGGCGATGACGGTCTGGAAGACGATGTTGATTGCGACGTACTGGATGGTCACCGCCATGGCGTTCCAGAACAGCTCGTCCGCGAAAATCGCTGTGTAGTTCGTGATTCCGATCCACTCGGGTTCGCCCAGCAGGCTGTATTCGGTGAAGCTCAGGTAGACGCCGCGGATGGTCGGGACCAGACAAAAAGCAACGAGGCCGATCATCGCCGGAAGGATGAACAGCAGCGCGATCCTGAGGTCACGCAGTTTCGTGATGCCGCGGGGTCGGGTTGAACGATGCGGCGCCTTATGCGCTGCGGTGGGTGGGTGCTTGGTAAGGGTGGTCATCATCGACCCTTCCTGAGTGTGTGATGTGACTAACAATTGGCAGCGAATCTACACGGGTAGAAGTCCAAGGGCAAGACTTTTCTGCTTAATCGCACTATTTTTTCGTACTTTCAGCGATACACGTTGACGCGTGTAGATCCCTTGCGCGAAGATGAGGCAAACAGCTGTATCGAGTTAGAGGAGAGAAACAATGACGTTTTCCATTGGAGTGGTGGGCGCCGGTCAGTTCGGTGGCCAGTTCGCGCACCTGTTCCATTTGCACCCGGGTGTAAGCGAAGTATTCGTCGTGGACGAGCGGCCGGAGCGGGCAGCCGAAGCGGTGGAACGCTACGGCCTGTCAGGTACCGTAGGCAGCTTCGAGGAGCTTCTGGAGTCAGCCGTCGACGCTGTGGCCATCTTCACCCAGCGGTGGACCCACGGCCCACTGGTGGAGCGGGCCCTCCGGGCCGGCAAGCACGTCTACTCGGCAGTTCCCATGGCGGTCTCCGAGGATGAAATTGCCCGCATCATCGAAGCGGTCCGGGAGACCGGCAACGTCTACATGATGGGGGAAACTAGCTATTACAACCCAGCCACCGTCTACGCCCGCGAGCAGCACGCGGCCGGAAAGTTCGGCAGGGTTTTCTACACCGAGGGCGACTACGTCCACGACATGGACCTCGGCTTTTATGACGCCTACCAGTACAGCGGCGGTGAGCGCTGGAAGGAAACCGCCAGCTATCCGCCAATGCTCTATCCGACGCATGCTATCGGTGGAGTCTTGGGCGCGATTCCCGCCCACGCTGTCAGCGTCAGCTGTGTGGGCGTGAAGGATGACCGGCAGGACGGCGTGTTCGATAAGGACATCAGCATGTTCGGGAACGATTTTTCGAACGCAACGGCGCTGTTTGAACTCAACGACGGCGGCGTGATGCGTACCAACGAAATGCGGCGGGTGGGTTACCCATCCCACCTTCGGGAGTCCCGGTTCAGGTTCTTTGGCACAGAGGCCAGCTTTGAACAGCTGGCCAAGGTCACGGTCTGGCAGGACAAGACCAATATCCACGACATTTCGGAGCAGGTGGAGTCCAGGCCCAGCATGGCCCTGGACGACCCATCACTGGCCAATGTGGCACCCGAACTCCGCGATGCCTTTGTCTCCGGCCTGGCGCCGGTCCACGACAGCAGTCGCCTTCCTGAGGAATTCAGCGGAGCGCCCAACGGACACGAAGGCAGCCACCACTTCCTCGTTGATGACTTCGTCACGGCGGTCAATAACCGTACACTTCCGCCGGTCAACGCATGGACCGCGGCGCGGTTCACCCTGCCGGGCATCGTGGCCCACGAGTCCGCCCGGCGCAACGGCGAACGCCTGCCCGTCCGGGACTTTGGCGATGCCCCGGCCTCACTCTAGCTAGCATGGACCTCATGACAACATCAGCAGTGCCCGCCCCGCGTACCCAAGTGACCCGCAAGGATGTCGCCAGGTTCGCCGGGGTGAGCACCGCTGTTGTCAGCTACGTCGTCAATAAAGGTCCCAAAAAGGTCGCCCCCGCCACAGAAGCCAAAGTGCAGGAGGCCATCCGCCTCCTGGGCTACCGGCCCAACGCCGCCGCCCGTGCGCTTAAGCTCGGCTCAACCGAGACGATCGGCCTCATCGTCCCGGACAACGGCAACCCCTTCTTCTCCCTGCTGGCCCGTGCCGTGGAGGACGCGGCAGCCAACCTCGGCTACGCCCTCCTGCTGACCAACTCCGACGGAAATCTCACCAAGGAACGCAGGAACGTCCGCAACCTCGCCGCCCGGCAGGTAGACGGCGTGATTCTGTCCAGCGTCCTGTTCGAGCCAGACCTCACCGAACTTGAAGCGGCAGAAATCCCAGCCGTGCTCCTGGACCACGATGCCGACATACCCGGTTTCAACAGCGTGGGCGTAGACCGGGTCGCAGCTGCAAAATCCGCAGTGGAGCACCTCATAAGCCACGGGCATACGAACATCGCCCTGGCAATGGGCATCAACGCCGGCAACTTTTCCGACGGACGTGAACAGGGCTGGCTGCAGGCCCTTACCGAGGCCGGGCTGCCCGAAGGCCCCATCGTCCGCAGCTTTTTCACGCGCGACGGCGGCTACACCGCAGGCCAACGCCTGCTGGCCGCCGCAAACAGGCCGACCGCGATTTTCGCTAGCTCGGACATGCAGGCCATTGGCATTCTCCGGGCGCTTCACGAAGCCGGCGTATCGGTGCCCGAGGACATAGCCCTGGCCGCATACGACGGCTCCGCGGAGGCTGAATACAGCTGGCCGTCGCTGACCACGGTAGAACAGCCCGCACAGGCCATGGCCGAAGCGGCCGTACGAGCACTTATCGGAGCCCGACGCGGGGAAAAACCGGAGCACCGGACCTTTCCCACGCACCTGCGCGTCCGGAACTCCTGCGGCTGCCACTAAAGGCGCAACCTCAGACGAAGGCATCCGACGAATTGCCGGGGTGCCGCCGGACCAATGAGCGACATGAAGGTGGGGCAGGCCTGAGCCAGAGATACGGCCGGCAGGCGTCGGGTGGTGCGACACCGCGAACGTCATACAGGATGGCGCGCCGGTCGCCTCCAACCTCCACGCACTTATGTACGTGCAGGACATTCATTCTGCGGCCTCTACGCAGGCTGCGGCCCTGACGAATTTCACGGTAGGCCGCTGGTCGTCCTGACAGTTGGCACGGGGGAGTCTGCTCGGGTGGTGCTTCGCAGGAAGCCCATCCCTCCCTGTCCCATCAGCCTGCATCGCGTCAACGACGGGGACACCCACGCGTCATTCATCACCGATCAGGAGGACGCGTCCGCGAACGTCCGCCGAATCCTCGGCGCTGACCATTTGCTTCATAGCTAGCTTCCTGCGGACGCCGCTCCTCCGAGGAGCCCAGAAAGGGTTAGGCAACCGTGACCCTCGGGGCGTTCCTCGGCGGCGCTGCACCCATTACTGTCAATGGACCATCGGGACGAAGTTAGAGGCACCATGACCATCGACATCGGGCTCATCCTCAGTCATGAGGACGAAGTGCACTTTGCAGCCCAGACCGAAGCTGTCACCGCAGCAATGCAGCAGGTGCGTAAACTGCACCCGGCATACAGCTGGGTGGGCACCGATGAGATTCGCTGCAGAGGATGCAATGCCGGCCTCGACATACCGTCCCTCGCCAGCACGAACGCCAACGCCGATAAGGCCTTTCGGGCGCACCAGACGGCCCAGGTCGACGCCGTGCTGGCCGCAGACGCGCATCATTCGACTCAATACTATTCGGCGAGTCATGATCCGATGCGGGACTTGAACCTGACCGGATGACCTATGGGCGCCCGGCGCGGTGTCCTGCTTTGGACACGAGGCGGAGGTTCCACCGGCGCTGCCTGTCTGGGCCGGCACGGCCTCACGGTCCTGGAT
Source organism: Arthrobacter sp. SAFR-023 (assembly GCF_051965295.1). NCBI lineage: Bacteria > Bacillati > Actinomycetota > Actinomycetes > Micrococcales > Micrococcaceae > Arthrobacter > Arthrobacter sp. SAFR-023. The sequence goes on from NZ_JBQCMF010000012.1 coordinate 90,379, forward strand.
ACGGGAACAACGACGCATTGGTAGGCGTTGCAGTCTCGTCAGAAAAGAACATCAACGAAAACATCAGAAATGAGAATCACCCAAGTGGCAACCGATTACGACGAAGTCCGTTCCGACGTCAAGGAATCCCAGGACCGGTCGCTGGAGGCGTTGCAGTCTGCGAACGCTCCGGACGCCCGCAGTGTCGTCAAGGAACTGGACGAAGCCGATGCATTCGATGAAGGACTGACCCCCGGTGGAGAGATCGTCTCCGAGGAACTCATCGTCCAGGTCATTCCAGAGGCCGCGGATGAATTCACCTGCTATTCCTGCTTCCTGGCCCGGCACCGGTCCCAACTCGTGCGCGAGAGCAACGGCCATTCATACTGCATTGAGTGCGAAGGCTAAGGCCGCTCCCAGCGGAGTGCGGTGAAACTGGCGGAGGCAGTCAATCCTCCGGTGCCGACGCTGGCCGGCAGCGCCGTCGACCGCCCCGGCAGCACGGGCACAATCAAAGCGGACCAGAACCAAATGCACCGCGTCAGTTGCCTGTCGCGCGATCGCCCCAACATTCCAGAATGAAAGCGGCTGAAAATATGGGTTGACTTCAAAACCGGCGGGCCTGCCGCATTGGCCGCCTCTTTCTTTACGCGCTGCAAGAGAGGGGTACAAGCGGCTGGAGCCGGTGAGCAAGAAACAGTTTGCGGCGTCTTCAGCTTTCCACCGGGCATGGGGCAGCGCGGGCGGCTTGCCCTTGATGCCCCAGAAGACGTTCGGCTGTCAAGCATTGATGCGAGCCATCAGGGGATCTTGAGGAAGGATGTCTTGGAGTTCTACCTGGCGCAGCCAAAGCGAACTTTGATGACGAAGCCTCATCCTGGGGCACTCAAGGACCACTCGCTGTCGAGCTAGGTGAGGGCAGAACTGTGCTCGTCGACGGCAATCATCGCTGGGCTGCGGCCCCCATCAGAGATGAACCGTCATTCCTTGTTCAGACACTACGAGGGAAGCCAATCTCCTGACCCAGATTTTACGTGGCCCTTAGCGGGGCAGGGCACTCCCCTCGCCATTCTGCAACGCCGATAATCGATGTTCCGTCACCCTGAACGGGCGGCGCCGGGTCGGCCCAAGGGACAAGCTGGCGCAGCGCTATGCGGAAAGGCCGGCAACACCTGAGATTTACGAGAGCTGCGGTAAAGCGTCTTGTCGCGGGACAGTCGGAGAGCGAGCGAGGGTACCCCCAGCCAGATCACCGCCGCCGTCGAAGGGCCGGTAGAACTGCGGCCAAACGTGATCTGCCGGGCGGGGGTAGCCCGGGCTTCACCAGGACGTACGGCGCCGGTGTCTGGGTCATTCGATTATCGGGTCAGCGGAATCTCCTCTCGTGATTCAGTACCGAGGCGACGTAGGCACGGGTGTCCCTGTACATGCCGCGGGTCATGACGGACCGCTGTCCCTGGTAATAGGAAGCGATCGCGATTCGCAGGTTCGGGCTGGTCCAAATCAAAACCCGGATGATGGCCACCCCGGCGGTGATATTGTCCTGGGCGTTGCGCAGGTTCAGGGGCCGGCCGACGAGCTGGGACGCCCAGACACCCGAGCTCGGCATGATCTGCATGGTGCCAATTGCACCTGCCCAGGAGGTGACGTTCTGCCGGAAGCTGGACTCCTGCAGGGCGATGGCCAAGGCCAGGGACGGCCTGACACCCATCCGGCGGGCCGTGTTTGCAACCATGGACTTCAGCTGCGCAACACTCGGGTTCGTTGCCGGGGCCCATCCCCGACCCGACCGGCTGATGATGATCCGCTGACCCGGGTAAATGACGGTGCGAATGTTCATCCGGTTGACCGCAAGGATTGTCCTGAGGCTGATCCCATACCTCGCCGCGATTCCGCTGAGGGTTTCTCCGCGCCTCACAATGTGAATTGCGGATCGAGCCGCGGTGCCGATCCGGATCCGGATCCTCTGGCCCGGATAGATGATAGTGCGCATGTTCATTCGGTTGATGGCGAGGATGGTCCTCAAGCTGACGCCGTGGCGGGCGGCGATTCCGCTGAGGGTGTCACCTCGTCTGACGACATAGACGCCGGCTGCCGCTGCCCTTAGCGGCGCCTGGACTTGGATCGGTGCCTGGATTTGCGATGGTGTGGCTGGTTGCGCGGCTGGGCCGCTGAACAGGGTGGAAAGGACGGCCGCGGAGACTGCTCCCGCGGTCAGAGTGGCGCGGGTGCGCCGGGGGGCGTTATTCATGGGTTTTCTTCTCACAGGTGGTGGCTGCTGCCCGCCAGGCATTGGCTTTTGGGCGCGGCAAAGCCAGGCCGCACCGAAGGTGTGCGGAACCGTCGACTTTGACTTCGGTCCTCGGGACCGGACGCTCACCCGAAGGACAACCGCACCACCCGCGTGCTGGCTCCTAATTGGGCGCAACCCCCTGCTGCACATACCGTCCGCATGGATGAGATCGGAGCCCCTCTTCCGGAAGGGCGCGGCCGGCACGGCTCACTTGGAAAGATGCAGTTGTGGGCACACCAAAGGGCACGGAAAGTCCACTGCAAGGAGCGGTCGGACAGAAACGCCAGCGGTGCTGCCAGATTGCCACCGGATGGGTCAGGTAATCGCCATCAGGGGCGGGGTGAGGATCAGAGGCCGGACCGATTGCGTTTCCATCCCGGCCTATGAGCGATTTTATCCCCACCTGCCGGGTCTGCACCGGGCCGATCCCGGCCAATCGCTTACCCTGGGCCCGCGTTTTCCTTGTCCTCCGCACTCGCGGCGGAGGGTCTAACTACGAGTGGCTGTTGCCGCGATCTCGACGATGTCGGGCCCCGCATACTGGCGGGGTCGGGTGATTGCGGGGCGCTGCTTATGGTAATGCCGAATTAGTCTTTTGCGGGCAATGAAGGCGTCCGTTCCAGGGACGGTGTACTGTACGAGCCCATCTTCGGGGGCGAAAATGATCCCCTTTTCGATGAGGCGGGGGCGCTGGCTGGTGAGGGAGCTGTGGTCCTTCCCGAGGCGCCCCCGCTCAGGTCTGCCGTAGCCGAGGGGCCTTCATCGTCCTGGCTCATCGCGCGCAGACAGTGCCGCTCGGCAAGTGTGGCCCGTTGCCAGCGTGCGACGAACCCGTGGTCCAGGTCGGCTGTTCCGGGCTCTACGGCAAGCCGGGCATCACCGACCGTGATCACCTTCTCGGACGCTGTCTCCCAAGGGGGTGCGCCCGTAGGCCTGCAGAAAGTAGGCCTAACCGCCGGCATCGTCCAGCACGATCTCCAGGGCCTGGCCCTCGAGAACGGCTGGACTGCGATCATTGCAGGCGCGGCTTCCTCCTGCACGCCTTTGCGCTGTTCGCCACGCACCCCGGAACCCCGGCCCCGGTAGCTCCCACCGAGACGCTGGTCGAGGCAGGGCCCTACCGGTTCGTACGCAACCCCAGTACCTGGCGGTGCTCACCATCATCCTGGGCCAGACCCTCCTGTTCGGCAGCTGGCCGCTCGCGCTCTACGCCGTGATCGTCTTCATTGCCGTCGCCGCGTTCGTGAAGGGCTACGGGGAATCAACCCTTACCAGCACCTACGGAGAGCAATACCTCAACTACCGCCGGAACGTGCCAGGCTGGCGGCCGCGGCTCAAACCGGGGAGGGGCCTTGGTCTCATGTAAGCAACGGGGCCCGATAGACTGTTTTCCGCGATCGAGACGCGGAAGTTAACGTGATATCCCCTATCCCCGTTCGGTTGCTGACGCCGGTTGCGGTGCTGTGAGAGAGACACCCTGATGTCCGCTCGGCAGCGTACTCCGCGGCCCTTGGCTGGAATTGATTGGAAAAAGCAGGTTACCACCTACCAACAAACATTGACTTCCCGTAAACGCATTAAATAGGTCTTGATTTCTATGGTCGGCAGGTCCATGATACGCAGCAGAACCCCAAGTATCCGCGGGTTCAGCGCGCTTTCCATCCTGTGCCGCAACGGACGTATTCATGGAAAGCCCACACCGAGATTATAGGGAAATCCAATTCCCTATAATGACATTGGCGGGGCTGGTGCCGCGTCACAAACATCGTTCTGTGAACCTGTACCAGGGCGTGGTTGCCCTTGGTTTTGAGAAAAGGCAAACAATAGCGGCGTCTTATTCTCCTCCGGATTCACATCTAAAAGGTGGTTTCGGAAAAGAACGCGCCCTGTTGTGGGTGGCAAATGACGCAGCAGGTCGCTGGACCTTGGGGAAAATGCCGCCGGAAGAGACGCCGAAGCGGCAGACCAGACGCAGCGACCTTCATGCCCAGTCGGCCCGCAATCCGGTCCAGCCATTGAATGTGCTCGAAAAAGTTATCGGTCCCGAAGGGAAGGCTCGCCTGACACTGGCCGTTCCCGGGTCACCAGACCTGGCTCACTTCACCCAGCCACACCTTCATGAAGACCCCCGCCACCAAGTGCAGGGGTAAAGGATTCACCATGAAAACAAGTCCCGGACGCCGTCGTCCACTCGCCATCGTAATCCTCCTCATGGCCTTTCTGTTCTCCGGCAGCGGTCTGACGGCCGCGGCTTCGCCCCTGGCAACGCCCGCTCAGTCCACTGTGCAGGCTAAGGCCGCCGCCGCAGACCGCTACGTCTCCTTCGCTTTCTACCCCGGCAACTTCGCGGGGTGGCAGGCCTTTGCATCTTCGGGTGAGGAAGCACGCAACATCGCACTGGACCAATGCAACCGCAATCAATCGGAGGGCAAATACAACTGTATCTCCACCGGTTACGCCCATAACGCGTACCTCGCAGTCGCGGTTTCAAAGCCGTACGGAGCTTGGGGTTCTAATGCCAACACTTCGGCAACCTACGCCGGCCAGTGGGCGCTTTACTACTGCCAGAAGTATGGAGGTGGCAACGACTGCCGCGTAATCTATAACCGGCACTCCAGCGAGGGATAGCCCTCGCCAGGCTCCGGAACGCGCAAACCCGGAACCGCCGCCTGCTGCAGCATGCGCTGGAAACAGCAGGACGACACCCAAGCAGGCTCCCGCGGCGAATCCTCAAAGGGAATTCCCGACCCGCGGGGGCCTCTCGCCTGGCAGTTTTTGGAACGCCGATAATCGAGATTCCGTTAACTAAACCGGCACAGTATCCCGTAGGGAGATTTAGTGCATGCCATAGGGGTGGCCAGGCGAGGCAGCTCGGCGTGGCGTACACACTGGGTGGCCAGGTGGGAAGAAGGCTGCAAGTTGAACGTGCTGGGCCCGTGGCGCCCGTCAGGAGCGGGTACCGAGGTAGTGCAGAATCGCCCGGGCCGTTTCCTCCGGCGCGCTGACGTGGGGGCAGTGGCCGGTGGCCTGAAGCTGCACCAGGGTGCTGTGTTCCAGATTCTTGTGCAGGTAGGTGCCCACTTCCGGCGGGGCAAGCCGATCGTCGGAGCACTGCAGAATGAGGCAGCTGGTGCGCATCTTTTTCAGTTCAGGGCGGGTGTCAGAAAAGAAAGTTACCCCAGCGAAGTGCCGTGCGATTGACGGATCTGTCCGGCAAAAGCTGACGCGCAGGTCCTCCGCTAAGTCCGGCTCCTGCAGGTTGCCCATAACCACGGGCGCCAAGGCCGCGGCCCAGGCAAAATAGTCGCTGTCCAGAGATGCCAGCAGGGCCTCGATGTCTTCCCGTGAAAACCCGCCCACGTAGCCGTCGTACGGGTCATCCGTATGCCGGGGTGAAGGAGCAAGCAGGACCAGATGGGAGAAACGGTTGGGGTCCTGCACGGCGGCGATCACCGCGAACATGGTGCTGACACTGTGGCCCACGAGGATGACGTCCTCGAGTTCAAGGGCGGCGCAAATCTCCAACATGTCGGCCGCGTACCCATCTAGGGACCTGTACTTCTCCCAGTCATAGGCGCTGATGTCGGAGTGTCCGGCACCCACATGATCAAACAGCACCAACCGGTAATCATCAACGAAATAGGGCACCAGCTTCCGCCACATACCCTGATCACAGCCAAAACCGTGGGCAAACATCACTACCTGCCCATCAGCCCGGCCAGAGAGGGTGACATTGTTCCGACGGATAACCGCCGCAGCTGCCTCACTTGATGCCTTGACCATACCCTCACTCCCGTCTGGATGAGTTTTAGGCCCGCCTTGAAGTAAGTCATTTTTGGGAACCCTGTTCGCGGTGGATGCGCTTCGGGGCACCGACGAGATCTCCGGGTACAGGAGGTTCCTTCTCATCATCGGAACTCATGAGGCTCATCCTAGCCCGCATGCACAGGTAAGTCGGGACTGCGGGCCTGTCAGGGCAAGCTGCGGCGGTGGCGCGCGATGATGATCCCCGCCATGTCCTTGGCCAGGCTGGCCGCCTGCTGGTCCCCTTCCATGGCCGAAATGATGGAGCCCTTCAACAGGAGGTGCCATGCCCGGGCGAACAGCTCAGAGTGCTCCAGGCCGGCGTCCTCGGCCACGGCCTGGACGTGCCCGCGGATCCTGGCCAGATATGTGACGCTCGCCTGGCCCAGCGGATGGTCGGGGCCCATTTCCATGAGGACCTTGATCAGCATGTTGGTTTTATAGCCGCCGTCCCCGAGCCGGTCGGCGAAAACGTCGAAGATGACAAGCAACTCCTCTTCCGGGGTAGCACTGCGGCGCTGAGCTTCGACAACGATTTCGCTGAACCAGATTTGGTCCCGAAGGGCCAGAACTGCCAGGACAAGATCGTCCTTTGAGGGGAAGTGCCGGTAGAACGTCGACTTGGCAACTTCGGATGACTCGATCAGTTCGTTGACGCCGACATCCCGGATACTCCGCCGGGAGAAAAGCTCGTATGCGGTGCTCAGGATGCGTTCCCTGGTATCGGCGCCAGCCGACGAGTGCTGGCTCGGATCTGCAAAGCCGCGCCGGGCATCCGCGCCGGTCCATGAGGCAGACGTGCCAGGTTCGCGTGCTGAATTAGCCATTGGAATCCCCCAAAAATAGGCACCATTTCGACGGGCGCCGGCAAATGCCGGGTCCTCTCCTCTATTGAAGCCCGGCGAAACGCCGTGCCCCTCGCAGACAATAGAACTTACTCGATGGCTACGCTGGTCGCTGCCTCTCCAATGTTGCCGCGCTGTGCGACCGAGACGGCGATTTTGCTCCGGAAAACCCATTAGTGATGTCAGGACAAAATCACCTCACGGCAACAGACACCTACAAAATTCAAGCTCCGGAACGCAGAACCTGGTTTTCCCGGTGTTACGCTGTCATCGCTGGGGTACTTGAGTCAGGATAAGTGGCAGCCGATTCGAACAATGGAAAGGTCCCGCAATTTAGCTCCTTGCTAGAAACAGCACTTCGTGCCGCTTTCACAACTTAAGAATAACCTTGCGGGGCAGCAGGCAGGCGTGACCCACAATCACGACTGACAAGGGTGCCCCGTTCCTTCAGGACCGGGAGGCAATTGATGAGCACTAAGCGGAGTCCTATCGGGCGTTGTGCGATTGCGGCAGTTATGAGCCTTTGTATGTCGACCACGGGCTGCACAAATCTGCCTGACCCCCCGCCCCCACCTGATTCATCGCCCAGTCTGTCTACACCAGCGCCGGCGCCTACGCCCGTTCCAAGCCAGAGCACTACCCCCAGTGAGAGCCCCGCCCAGAGCCCGACTGCAAGCACGGAAGCTGTTCCCAAGAGCTGGCCCGAGGTGGTTACCCAGGTGCAATCGGGCGTGGGGCAGTTCAGCGTCACAACATGTGAGAACAGTTTCACGGGCACGGGATTTCTCGTTGGTCCTGATCTGGTCGTTACCGCCGCACACATGGTACGGGACGCTTCCGCCATAAGCATTTCGTTTGGTCGAACCTCCGTCAATGCCACGACTCTCGGCGTGAATGAACTAGCTGATTTAGCGCTTGTGAGAACCGAGACTCCTGTTCAAGGCCATCAGTTTCAGTTCAGAACGACTGCACCGCCAATAGGGACGGATGTCGCGGCCCTAGGATTTCCCTTAGGGCGGCCATTCACCTTGACGCGAGGGACAGTGAGTGCTTTGAACGCGGAACAGAAAATTGGAAATCGAATCCTCAGTAACCTGATTCAAACTGACGCCGCTATCAACCACGGGAACAGCGGTGGACCGCTAATTACCCAAGATGGTGAGGTTTCAGGTGTTGTTGTCACTATCGAATTCGACCAAGATGTCCGGGCCGAAGGGATCGCCTACGCGGTGACTGCACCGCGAGCTGCTGTGGCCGTTCAGGAATGGGAGGCACGATCGGTGCCGGTAAGGCTCAAAGAATGCGGCAACGCCCCGGCACCAGGGTCAGGATTCTTCCCGCTGACGGTCTTGGCCAGCCACGATCAAGCGCGCAACATCGGACAGAGCCTCTTACTTCATGGCCAGGGCATCAACCAAGGGGCCTACCCCGCTGCATTCAAGCAATTCACCCCCGAACTTCAAGCAAGTTTCGGTGACTCAGTTGCGTGGAGTGCCGACCTCGGATCCTCGTACTGGCGAAAGGCCGAAATCGTTGACGTCACCGGAAGCGGCGATACCCTTTCCGCAGATGTAAACCTACAAACCAGCCAGGATGCTGCGCACGGCAGAAACGGCCAAACGTGCTCAAGCTGGAAAATCCGCTACGCCATGCATTGGAACGGAAGCGCTTGGCTCATAGCCGGTACGTCACTGCCCTCCGGAGAACCGACTGCCTGCTGATAACAGCGCGCTGCGCAGCAGCGGCGCCGTAACTGACCACATCGAGGGCGGCCGCTTACCGCAAATTGCCGGGGCCCCGGTTCCTCGAATGGCTACGTCACAGCAGCTGCTGGGAAGCCGAAGGACCAATCTCGGCTAGCCCTGTGCTACCGCGCATTCGCTTCGGGACCGAGCCAAGGCTATTAATAGATGCGCGATTCCCTCGTCTCACGACGCGTACTCTGAACGTCGATAACCGGCGTTCCGTCAACCTGTTTGTCCCGACAGCGGTTGCAATCAAAGGCACATGGCCGAGGCGCTCTCGTGCCTGGTCGCTGCAGCACCCTGACCATTCCGCATCGGCCTATATGTCTCGTCCTCCCGGACGTGGAACTTCTAAGGCAATTTCCATGGAAGGCCTCAGATTCTCCTCAGGTATATCGGGGATGATCGAGTAACTCTCCGCTGGATGAACCCGCCAGCATCGACCAGCGGGATGGACAGTCGGTTCGGGCACGACAATCCCCAGTGGCTGCTCGCTCCAGGGTGTCCAACACTTGCATACCTCCAGCTGGCTGCTGCGTGATTCCGTCTAATAACAGCCGAGGGTTGAAGGGAGATAACCGTGATTCTTCAAACCGAAAGCATTGTAGAGGAACCAGGTGAAATCACTCGCATTGCCGTCCATATCAGTATGCATCAGCCCGAGTGGAATAGCATTGGTGAGTTTTTGTTAGAGGCTCGGGAAGGGTGCTCAGGGTATGCAGTACACGAATTAGGGGAACATGATCTTCTCCTCGCATTCGACACTCGTCGAACGCAGCCACGAAATTTGTCAACCAGACTACAAGAATTACAGTCCATGACGACCCCTCTCATTTACACTCTGACTCAGATGATTCAGGACCCCATAGCAGGCTTTATGGGACCAGTGGGCTATCCAGTATCTGCCGAGGTTCACGCTGCCCTCCTAGAGCAAGAACTCATCGTAATCCGCCTTGTTGACCTATCACTTCTCCAAGGAGACTTTGCGGCTGCTGGCACGCCGATCAGCATGCAGCCGGTGGAGTGCGATGAAGGCTATGAACTGGCTGCTGTGGTTGCCGGATTGGAGCGGTTCCGTTTCGCGCCAAGAATGGTCGAGCAACTACTTGCGCACCCTGTCCCGTTGTCTCTTTCCTTGGAGTCTCTCATTGCAGTGGTCAACCAGGTTCTTTCACAAGCCGAAGATGGTGGAGATGAAATGCTAAATAAAGCAGATAGGGCCCACTCGGCTGGTGAAAACGAACCAGTTTGCTCTGGAGTACGAGCCTGTGACCTTCATTGATGTCTGCATTGTCCCCAGTGTCGACGCCAACGGCCGGGTCCACTTTGCCGGGACCGACTCCAACTGCAGGTGCGTTAGCTTTACCGTGCCTTAGCATGAAACCCAGGCCAACGCGGGCCTGCACAACTGGGGGGAGTGCGTCATAGCGGAAATCAACGCAGTGTTAGCCCGACTAACAGCAGCGGAACTGATGAGATTCAGGCGCTCGGGCCCAAGGGGCATCTCGGCCGTCACCTCATCGACGCTCTTGACCGGGCCGCCGGAGGTCCAGATGCTGGGAGGGGCCTCTATGTGCTGGGCGGCACAGTCAACGACAATGGTGGGCAATTCCACATTCTCCGTAACGACATCAGCGACCGAATCTTCAATACTCGGACAGCCCAAAACTAGCTGGCGTCCAAGGCCTTTGTGTTCAGGGCATCGGCACCGACCGCGCGCACATGGGCAACAGGACCCGCAGGCCACTTCGGGGTAACAAGGCAGGCCTCCGGCAAAGCCGGTCCCGGCGTCCTCAGCTTGATGAAATATGCGCTTTCAGCGTTCGCGGCGCTCGAGTCACGGCGAACGTAAGAACACCCAGCCGCCAGCTTGAGGTGAAGGCCCAAGCCGACGATCTCCCGCCAGCGAGCTACAGTCTCGTACCTGATAACTCCCGCTGACAAACGGAACCGTGTTGGCAAAAATCTTCAGCCCACCCGCATGCAGCGTTTGTTCAGAAGTCGCGAATAGCTCGAGATCGCATAAGCGTAGTCGTGCAACAGTGCTCTGCACACTACCGGGGAGCCTCCCGGGTAGGCTCACCGCTAGTGCAGGGCGCCAGCAGCCAGCGGGGGAATCGCTTGTCAGCTGCTGGCTGGCCAAGTTCACCCGGCCCGGTCGGGGCCTAGGAGGTCGGGCTCCAGTCGCGGTCGTTGACGAATTCGGCCGGGCGGAAGTCAACAAAGTTGGCGCCGTCCAGGCCCAGTCCGGCTGCGGCGCGCTGGAGGTTGGTGGTTGTCTCCACGGATGCCCAGTTGTCAACCCGAACCCGGCTGCAGAGAAGGCTGTGATTTTGCCGGCGGGAGGTCCTTCGCCGAGCTCATCGGGGAGGCCAAACATGTCATCGCCGATTCCGGCTAGGAATCCGGGCGTGGCCCTTCGGGAGATGACAGCCCCCCGTGTGCCCGGGCGATCCCCTTTGGCTGCGCTCAACATCACCGTCTTGCCGATACCCCTGAACCCAGTGATGATGGTCAAAAGCCCCGGTGCCCCTGCGCGACCGACCAGTGTTGGCGGTGTGGCTCCCGCTGTGGGCTTGAACGGGTTCTGCACGGTACCGCCGGGTGAAAGTAGGTGAAACTTTCCCCACCTTTAGGCATGGCCACTCGCTCCAAGCAAGGGGGGGCAGGTGGTTTCTGCGTCGCTGCCGATTCAGGCGTGCGTCGGCGGTCTGGACGGCCAAGCCCCTTTCTACGTGGGTGCTTCGCCGTCCATTTCCAAGGGCCGGATCAAACCGAAGCGATTGATGAGCTTGGGCAGGGATTCGAAGTCCATGCGCAGCCCGTACTTTGCGTTGGCTGCTGCCATGCCTTCGAGATCCGGTGCAGCGTCGTCGGGGAAGAACGGTCCAATCTCTTGGAAGTATTCTTCGAAACCAGCAGGTGAAATTACCTCCAGAACCTGGGCCGGTTCGTCACCGGCGTTCCAGAAGGTATGCCACTGGCCCCTGGGCTTTCGGACGAGTTGGCCTGGGCCTGCGTGAAAGACTTCCTCGCCCAGGAGGAACCCAATACGACCCTTCATGACCACGGTGAACTCGTCTTCGCGGCTGTGCATATGGAGCGGTGCTGCGAGCTCCTTCGGTGCGAGCAAATGTTCGACCACGGCGAAGCCTCCTGACGTTGCTCCTGCTGCGAGTATCGTCCGGGCAGTCATGGCGTCACCGAAACGGACCAACGGGCCGGCGTCGGCGGGTCCGAAGTTGTGTGCGTTCATGGGAACATGGTCCGCTTGCCCACGCATGCCAAACAACCCTTGACAGGTGGAGCGGGTGGAGGCGGCAGGCAAGGCCCCCCTTGCCAGTCTGCAGCATGCGAGGAACAGCCCCTTTTGAATGCACTCCCCAGCTCAAGTCCGAACGCCGATAGCGGGCCTTTCGTCAGCCTGAACAGGGACCGGGGCCGCCCGCAGCCCCGGCATCTGGGATTCCGAATGGTTGCGGGTGCCTGAAGGGATGGGCTGAGGGGGTGTTGCCGATGGCGTGCAGGGATCCGAATTGGCCGATGGCTCAAACTTGGAGCCACTCGGAAAGGCCAAAGCCACCTTGGTGCCGCTCCTTCCTGTCGGGCCCGACCTAAACAACGGGTGTTTACAGGGGTTATCTCCACGAAATTCCCAGATTCGCCCAGCACCATGGGTGCTACATCGACTACTGACCCGGAGTAGCCCAAGACGGAAAGTTGAGGGAATAGCCATGGTTGAAAACCCAGAGCGACATCCATCCAGCGTCCTGCTTTGGATCGTGATGATCCCGGTCGCGGCGGTTATGGTGGCCGCACTCATTTACTTTATTGTCACTACAGCTATCCCTGTCATAGGCGAGATATGGGAAGCAATTTTCTAGACACGACCCTGAGGCAATAGTCCCGCTTCGTCGAGTTCTCGACCAAATGGGGCCGGCAGTAGCCGGCAATCACCCGGCTAGGGATAGGCGCCTGGAGCGAGTTGGTGCCGTTCCCAGACTACGACGTCGAAATCCGGCGAGTTCGTCAGTGCGTGCTCAGCTGAAAACAATCGCCCGGGCGCTGAAGAAGGTGTCTGAACGCGCACCGGTTTCCTCCACATGAAGGAATGCTGTGGTTCCTTGCGAACGGACTCTGGGGGAGTGCGGTGCCGAGCTCAGCCCCAAGGTTGCCCAACATTTTCCCGAGGTGGCGGGCAAATACTGACAGCGTCCTAAAGGAGCCGGAAATAAGCGCCGGTCTCTCTTTCAGCACTGCCGGGTCCGGCGCATCCCCCAGCTCACCGGACCCGGCAACAAACCCACACAGCTACAAGGTTCAGAGCGCGTGGCACCTATCGCTGGCCGCGCCCTTCAGCGATGGTGCAGGCAACGTCTGGTTCCATATTTCCTGTCACCAGTACGCTCCAAAGTTTGAAACAGAATGCTAAGCATGCTTATGTTGTTCCTATGGCCGAATCGAACGGCCGCCAACCAGAGGAGGAAACACCATGGGACTAGGCGACAAGATCGAGAACGCTGCTGAGAAGGCCGGCGGCAAGGGCAAGGAAGCAGCAGGCGCCGCATCCGGCGATGAAAGCCTGCGCACCGAAGGCCAGGCCGATCAGGCCAAGGGCGATTTGAAGCAGGCCGGCGAGAAAGTCAAGGACGCCTTCAAGAAGGACTGACCCGAACGCAAGCGAAAGGGTGCACCCCGTCGGTGCACCCTTTTGTGCGTCGGCATGATCAGCCAGCTGACTTTCACTGGGTCGCAGCTCCGGCCTAGGCGCCCCAAACTTTCGAGGCAACGGCCGGTGGTTTCGATCACGAACCGGAGCGGGCGGGTTCTGAAACGCGGGCGATCTTTACCTCGAAGTCTAAGCCGGCGTCACCTCCGGCGAGCCTGTGCAGCAGATATGCCCGGAGTGCGCCATTGCTGGTCGTGTGCGGGGCAGGAAGGGCTTCGCCGCTGAACAGGGCATATGAGTCGCTGATGTGAAACACGGACAGAATGCAATCCTGGAGGTCACTAATCCGCAGGCTCATGACGGTGTCGCGGAAGCTGCCCTGTGCGCCGCTTTTGGGCATGGCCGTCACGGAGAATGACACCGCCTTTGCCATAAATCCGATCCTTCGAAGATTCCCCGCCCGAGATCGTTGCCTCGGGCCACCATCGAAAATGTTAGTCCCTGCGTCCGGCGAACATAAGCCTTACCCGTCAGTAAGTTGACCGGATCCAAGCGGTCCAGCCGCCCCGGCAAGACAACGGCCTCGCCGAACAGCGGCCCGTCTTGGTGCCGCCGAAGGACAGGACGTCAACGCCGACGTCGGTGGTGAATGCGCGCAAAGGAAGCCCAAGATGTGCTGCAGCGTTGGCCGGTTCGGGTCGTGCAGGCGGCCCGCCAGTACGTGCGGGCCGCCTGCTGTGGAATCGACGTTGCTTATGTCTGTGCACCCACAAGGTGACCGGTGGTGAGTGGCAAGCGCTGCCCGTTGATCTGTTCTGCCTCCAGGTCGAAGATCCGCGCTACGGCGTCGGCAAGGACGCTGACATCGGTGAATCCCGGAAATTTGCGTTCCGGCTGGGCTGCGCGCATCCGGTCATCGACCAGTGCCTTGACCACGAAGACCACGGCGGCTGAGTGCTGAGCGGAGGCGGGGCTGTCTTTTTCTCCCCGCAGTTGCCGGAATCCGTCGGCCACAGCCAGGGTCCATGCCTCGGCGGCAGACTTAACGGCAGCATAGGCGGCACCATCCGCTGTCGGCGAGGAAGCTGACTGTGCTGAAACGATGGCCAGGCGACCCGCAGGGGAGGCAGCCAGGTCATCGTAAAACGCCCGGCTGGTGTTCCTCAGGGTGGTGAGGACGCTGGTGTGCAGGAAGTCCCAGTCTTCGTCCGTCTGGCCTTTAATGCCTGCGCCACCGCGCCACCCTCCCACAAGATGGATGAGGCCATCCACGGGACCCAGATCCTGCCGAACAGACTTCGCCAAGCCTTCGACGGCTTGCAGATCTGCGAGGTTGCAGACATAACCTGTGACGTTCTCGTAGGCGCCCGAGAGCTCCTGCACCCGGTCCTCAAGAATGTCCACGGCGGCTACGCGTGCCCCTGCCTGCGAGAGGGTGCGGACCGCCGCGACGCCGGCAGCGCTTGTGGAACCGGCGACGACGACTGTGCGACCCGACAGATCCTGGCTCATGCGCGTGCCTCACCCTCGGACTTCACGGGGCTCGTACCGGTGATCCCGGCAGTTGACTCAATGACCGCGCGCATCTTCTTCTCCAGTGCCTCATAGAACATTGACAGGGGAAATTCGTCATCGAGGACCTGGTCGGTCAGTCCCCGGGGAGGGCCGTCGAGCGGAAGGGCGTCCGGCCCCTTGGCCCAAACGGAGGACGGGTTGGGCGTGAGGGTTTCCGAGACGAGCTCATAGGCGGCCAGCCAGTGTGCCGGCTTCGGCCGGTCAATCGAACGCCAGTAGAGTTCCTCGATGCGTACGCCCAGTTCGACGACGACGCCGGCGACGTCCTTCCAGTCGATGCTCAGCATTCCATCGGTCCAGTGCAGGACCCGGTGCTGGTGCATCCAGGCGAACAGCAATTGGCCGCCCACGGCGTCGTAGTTGCGGACCCTGTTCCCGGTGATCGCGAAGCGGAAAATGCGATCGAAGATCACTGCGTACTGGACCAGCTTGGCGTGCTTGCGGGCGTCATCGGAAGCCGTTTCGTCCCGCTCGATGATTACTGATTCGCGGAAGGCGGTCAGGTCACAGCGGAGCTCCTCGAGGGAGTACAGGAAGTACGGCATCCGCTGCTTGATCATGAACGGATCAAAGGGCAGGTCACCGCGCATGTGGGTCCGGTCGTGGATCAGATCCCACATCACGAAGGTCTTCTCCGTGAGGTGTTGGTCCTCGAGCAATTCCGCGGCGTCATCCGGCAGGTCCAGCGAAGTAATGTCGGCAGCAGCTTTCAGGACGCGCCGGAAACGGGCAGCTTCGCGGTCTGCGAAGATGCCTCCCCAGGTGAACGAGGGGGTGCTCCGGACGGCTACGCTCTCGGGGAAGAGCACTGCGGAGTTCGTGTCATAGCCGGGCGTGAAATCCGCGAAGCTGATGGGGACGAACAGCTTGTTGGAGTAGTTTCCTGCCTCCAGGTCAGCGACGAAGGATGGCCAAATAACCTCGATGAGGACGCCCTCAAAGTATCGGTTGGCGCTGCCGTTCTGCGTGTACATCGGGAACACCACCAGGTGCGGCAGCCCATCGATGCGCCACTGCTCAGGGTGGAAGGCCACCAATGAGTCGAGGAAATCAGGTACGGCGAAGCCCGCGGACTCCCACCGCTGGAAGTCCTGCACGAGCAGTTCGAGGTATTCCGAGTCGTGGGGAAGATGCGGACGCAGGTCCTCGATTGAGCCGGTAATGATGCTGAGATTCTGGCGGGCTAGGTCGTGGTTAGCGGGCTCCGGAACGGAACCGTCCTGCGCTTGAACCTGTTGCAGTCCAATGACGGCTGCCTTGAGAGCCTGCCATGCCGGGAGCGCCTTGAGGTCTTCTGCCCGGGTGGTCGACACTTCGGGGTTTGCGATGACAGACATGTCTTCCTTCCGTTGAGGGGTCCGGAAGAACGTAGCAATGGGTAAGCATTCTTGATGCGTTTTTTGGCGGAGCCTAAGTAACTCTTGTTCTCAGGCCGGGGCTTCTGCGGCCTGAGAACAAGACTTAGACCATTCGGCGGGCAACATTCGCTTCGCCAGCGGGCTCGTTCTCTCTTTGTGTTAGCTTGATCACCGTCCTTCCCGGCCGGGCCCGCCGGAAAGCACATCCACCGCAGCTACCTTCCCGGAGGCATCATGGGACTCAGCTCCCTCACGCAAACAACGTCCACAGAAATCAAAGACGATGAAGTGGCACAAGCCGGATACGCCCCAGCGACAAGGGCAGGCCGCGCCCCCGACGAAACCGCCAACGAACTCAAACGCGGGCTGAGCAGCCGCCACCTACAGATGATCGCCATAGGCGGTGCGATCGGTACCGGGCTGTTCGTGGCCTCGGGCGGCACCATTTCCCAGGCAGGCCCCGGTGGTGCGTTGACCGCCTACGCGCTGGTCGGGCTGATGGTATTCCTGTTGATGCAGTCACTGGGCGAAATGTCGGCCAAAATCCCGGTCGCCGGTTCCTTCCAGTTCTTTGCCACCCGTTTTGTCTCCCCGTCCTTCGGGTTCGCGATCGGCTGGAACTATTGGTTCAACTGGGCCATTACGGTGGCCGCCGAGCTGGTCGCAGCCGGAATCATCATGGACTTCTGGTTCCCGGGGGTCCCCGGCTGGGTCTGGGCCGGAATCTTTCTGCTGATGTTGGCGGGGCTCAACGCCCTCTCGGCGAAGTCCTTCGGAGAGGCGGAGTTCTGGCTCTCCCTCATCAAGGTCACCGCAGTGGTGCTCTTCCTGATCGCCGGAGTGCTGATGATCTCCGGCATCCTCGGGGGCAACTCCCCGGGACTGAGTAACTGGGAAAACCGCGATGAAGTGTTCCACGGGGGATGGGTCTCGATCATCTCGGTCTTCATGATTGCCGGGTTCTCCTTCCAGGGCACCGAGCTGGTGGGCGTGGCCGCAGGGGAAGCCAAAAACCCGCGCCGCGAAGTGCCGAAAGCTATCCGCACTGTCTTCTGGCGAATCATGCTTTTCTACATTGGTGCCATCTTTATCGTCGGCTGCCTGATCCCTTTCACCGATCCGAGCCTGCTGGCCTCCGGCGAGGCCGATGTTGCAGCATCGCCCTTCACCCTGGTCTTCTCGCGCGCCGGCATAGCCTTCGCGGCCGCCTTGATGAACGCCGTGATCCTGACCGCCATCCTGTCCGCGGGCAACTCCGGACTCTATGCCTCCACCCGGATGCTTTACGCCATGGCACACGACGGCATGGCGCCAAAGATCTTCGGCCGGACCAACGCACGTGGCGTGCCGATCCCGGCGCTGCTGGCGACCGCGGCCGTGGGACTCTTCGGGTTCCTCTCCGCGATCGTCGGTCAGGGCGCGGCTTACTCCTGGCTGCTGAACATGTCAGGCCTGTGCGGCTTCATCGTCTGGGCGGGGATCGCGGTCTCCCACTACCGTTTCAGGCGGGGATTCCTGGCCCAGGGGAACAAGCTCAGCGACCTGCCGTACAAAGCCTCCCTTTTCCCCATTGGCCCGCTGCTGGCCTTCGCCCTGCTGGTCCTTGTGATCGCGGGACAGAACTACGAGGCTGTCCTTGCCGGGAGGGTGATGGAGGTGCTTTCCTCCTATATCGGGCTGCCGGTCTTCATTGCCCTATGGCTGGCTCACCGCTTCATGACCAAGTCCAAAGTGGTGCCGCTGCTCGAGATGGATCTCGCAGCACCTAAAGACCTCGAGGACGAACGAAGCGCCGGCACGCAGTAATCATGCTGCCGCGGGGCTACCCCACGCAGTGATCGGGAAAATTGATCGGGAACCAGGGAAGCCGGGCGAGAACTGCGCCCGGCTTCCTGTTACCCGCGGAGGTCAATCACGCCGGGTGATAAGTCTTGCACTACACCCGGGAGGACCTGCCGCGGACGAAGTGGAAGATCAGGACCACCACCGCTATAACCAAAAGCAGGTGAATTAAGCCGCCGCCGATGTTGCCGAGCAGGCCGAGAAGCCAGAGAACCGCGATAATGATGGCTATCCAAAGCAACATGAGAGTCTCCCTTGTTTTGTACGCGGGTGGAAACGCTAGTTCTGCGTCCCGGCCACTCTGCGTAGATAGGCGGCTGGCAGTAATGACCTGACTGCCAGAGGGACGCTGCCGGTAAGGATCATCCCCGTAACCCTCGCTCTCATGGGCCCGACTCCGCATCTACTGTGGTGCTTATCAGCCTATGCCTGGATCAGCTTGCCGGAAATAGGGCGGGACCAATCACGACGTCGAGCGCGTGTCGAAGGCCGCAGCCGATTCCCGCAGAAGGCGCGCCACGGTGTCCACAGGCAGGCTGGCTGACCGTCGCCGGTCGAACCGCCGCAGAACGATGCGCCGCGTGCCCAGCCCGGGAACGTCTAGGACGTCCACCCCGTCTTGGACGAGACCGGTCAACGCCAAGGTGGGCACGATGGCAACGCCCTCGCCCGCCGCGACGAGTGCAAGAGCGGTCAGCGTGTCCTGGTACTGATGTACGGTCTCCAACTGGGCGCCCGTTGATTCACGGAGCCGGCCGAGGACCGAAGCGTTGGCTGCTGAGGACTCGACGCCGAGCCAGGGAAGGGGCAAGCGGCCAAGGTCGATGTTCTCGGTGGTGAGGAGCGCACCCGCGGGAACCACCAGTTTCCAGGGCTCGTCCAGGAGAGGTTCCTCGATCATTCCGGCGCCCAGTGAACGCTGCCCGGCCGTCGTCGTCGAATCGAGCTCGATCACGACGGCGTCGAGGGCGCGCTGCCGGAGCAGCCGCATCAAGGCGGGGAAGTCGTCCTCAATCATCCGGATCTGTAATTGCGGGTACTGGATGCGCCACTCGGGCAGGCGCGGGATCACCACCGTGCGGACAAAGCTGGTGAAGCCGCCCACTCGCACAACCCCTGCGATGTTGGCCCCGCCTTCCATCCGCGCGCGGGCGACGCTGAGTGCGCGTTCGATCTCCTCGCCGGCCTCGGCTACGGCCAGGCCGGCGGGTGTCAAAACCGAGCCCTTGGGTGTGCGTACCACCAGGGCGTGCCCCGTCTCGTCCTCCAACTTATTGAGCTGCTGGGACACGGCCGAGGGCGAAATTCCCAGTTCGTCAGCGGCGGCGAGCACCCCGCCTGTGCGGGCAACCGCAAGAAGAACTCGCAGCCGGCGCGGATCAATATCCATGTTAAGTAGTTCTAAACCATGTCTTCAGCGGAATGCAATTGATCTAAAGACCCTTCTTCCTCATAATTGCTGTTAAAACTAGGGGTAAGGGACAGGCCGGGCGGTCCAGCGGATGACGTCCCGCCCGGACGGCTGAGCACAAACTGTTCAGCGATGCCTGATCCCGTCGGCAATGGCGCCCCTTACGAACAAAAACATATGGCCCGTCATCTGCACTCCGCCCAGCGGATGGCAGCCGGGCATCAACCCTGAAAGGACATCATGGAACTGCTGTGGGAAATCTCCGGTTGGGCAGGCGCTGTTGCGATTCTGAGTGCGTACCTGGCTGTGTCCATGGGTTGGCTGAAGGCCGGCAAGGGCTTCCAGACCGCGAATCTCCTCGGTTCGTGTGCCTTCATTGTCAACGGCGCGTTCCACGAAGCCTGGCCGTCCGTGGTCACCAATGTCGCCTGGTTCCTCATTTCCGCGGTAGCGCTTGTTCGCATGCGCTCCCAGCAGGAGCCGACGGTTGCCGCTGCTGAGCCCCAGCACGTGCAGTTTCCCGGTGTCCCGGAAACCGGCCAGATGGCCATCATTGAAGCCCCCCAGGCACGCTGCGCCTAAGCGAACGACGACGGCGGGACGTGCCGCCGCCGTCCGCTTCAGGACAATTCCCCTTATGATTTCGGTACTGCCGCTATCTAGGGAGTGATGTGCGAGATACAACGGTCCGGCGGAATTTCGCCGTATGGCAGGTCTGGCTCTGGCTGATCGGAGCCGGATTCGCTGTGCTCCTTGCCGGGATCGTCTTCGGACTGCAGCAGACCGGCCCGCTTTGTGGCAGCCCGTTGCTACCGGACAGTCGTGCCGCTGAAACCTTCGACGCGCTCCACCGCGGAGCCAAAGCAGCGGCGGACTGCTACCGCAGCATCGAGGTGGCAGCGGTTCCTACTTGGATCCTGATTGCGCTCGGCGTCGTCCTGGTCTTGGCGGGCGTCGCCGTCCGGATCGTCGCCATCAGCCGGACCGCCGCCTCGATTCAGAAAATGGGCGGGACCCGTTAGGGCAACCCCTTAAAGCGCCGTTTACTCACGCAGAGGCCTCCGGGGCGTCCGCGGCCGCCTGGGCATATGATGCCGAAACCCGGCGGTAGACCGGCGTCAGAAAGGCCGCCAATGCGGCCGCGATCATGATGATTCCAGCCACCAGGAACACCAGAGCGATGCCGCGGGAGGTGCCCTCGCCCAGGAGCGGCGCCAGCTGGGCTGCGCCCTCGGCGGACCGCGCGTACGGGATGATCCAGAACTGGGCGATCGGGGCAATGAGGAACGCGGTGACCGGCGCCGCGGCGGATTCGAAGGCCATCGCAAATCCGAACACCCGGCCCTGGCGGGGCAGGGGCACCACCTGCTGGATGACGGTCTGCTCGGCGGCCTCCACGAACGGTATCAGGACCAGGTACAGCCAGATGCCCGCGACGTACAGCCAGGCCCACTCCCGCAGCGTGAACACCGCACCGAGGAGCCCCATCACGGCCACGGCGATGAGCAGGGTGCGCAGCGGGTTGGCGCCGAGCCCGAATTTGCCGATCAGTGCGCCGCCCACGA
Source organism: Arthrobacter sp. SAFR-023 (assembly GCF_051965295.1). Lineage (NCBI taxonomy): Bacteria > Bacillati > Actinomycetota > Actinomycetes > Micrococcales > Micrococcaceae > Arthrobacter > Arthrobacter sp. SAFR-023. The sequence continues at coordinate 111,465 of NZ_JBQCMF010000012.1, forward strand.
TGAACCCGGTGGAGCCGAGCGCGAAGACGGCCCCCCACACCTCCACCGAAAACATCTCCAGTCCGTACGGATCCATCAGCGCCATGTAAACGCCGCCGATGAAGTTGTTGAATGTGGAGAACAGGATGAGCGCGAACAGTCCGGCGATGGCAAGCACGGCGGCGAGTGAGCCGCGCAGATCGAATCCGCCTTGTGCATCCGTGGCGGCTGCGCGCAGTTCCTCGGGCATGCGCAGGGTGAGCAGGTGCGCGAACGCCAGGGCGGTAAGCACCAGGGCGACGACGATGGTCCACCCCATGCCCAGCAGCCCGACGGACAGCCCGGAGAGCAGGGACGTGACGATGAACATCAGCCCCTGCACCATGCCCACCAGCCCGTTGGCGTTGGCCCTCCGGTCGGGCTCGATGAGGATGGTGACCGTGGTGGACAGCGCGATGTTGCGCATGTTTTCCACTACCGCCCCGACCAGGATGATCAGCGTAAAGACCCAGAACCAGGGCTGGGACAGGTCCAGGATCAGTTCGGCGGGCGCCAGGAGGAACATGACCCCGGAAAGCGTGAACATCACCAGGGTGAAGGCGGCGGCGAAGCGCATCACCGCCAGCTTGCGGTAGCGGTCCACGAAGGTGCCGAAGCTGATGCTGGAAAGGGCGATCAACAGCATGTACGCCCCGCCGACCACCCCCGTGGCGATCACGTTGCGCGTCCCCAGGTACACCCAGAACGTCAGCGCGAACCAGAGGTAGCTGGTGGTGACGTTGGCAAGCGCGGTATTCACCAGGATCCCGGTAAAGGTGTGGGACCGCTGTGCCGGACTGCGCAAGGAGGTATCGACGGCGCCGGGATCGGTCAGCGTCGGAGCCTCGGCGTCAGTGTCAGCATCCTGGACCGGGGCGGGTTCCTGCTCGGTCATGCGTCCCAGTGTACTGACAGCTGACGGGCACGGATACGGCCCTTAAGCGGACGACGGCGGGACGTCCCGCCGTCGTCGGCCTGCCTTAAGTAAAAGGGTGCCACGGGCGGCAAATGTGGAGGATCCGGGTTTGCACCAGCATAGTTAAGTTCTTGAGCTTGCAGTTATGGGTACAGTCACCGCATGAATGCAGGACAGAAACGAACAGGGGCTTGAATTGGCAGGGAATGCAACCTTCCGGCACAGCAACACCGCGCTGCTTTCGGTGAGCAGTGTCGAGGCTCCGAAGATCGTGAGTTCCACGGATTTCGACCGGAGGCTGGCTTCGACCCTGCAGCGGCTGAAGTTCCCGCCGCGGCTGCTTGAGCGCGTTGCCGGCATAACGCACCGCCGCTGGTGGGCCGCCGGGACGTCGTTCGACGATGCTGCGGTCGAAGCTGGCGCGAAGGCCCTGGCCGAGGCCGGCGTCGAGGCGTCCGAAATCGGCCTGCTGATCAACACCTCGGTCACGCGGCGCAACCTCGAACCGTCTGTCGCGGTGAAGATCCACCACGGACTAAGCCTGCCGTCGTCGGCCATGAACTTTGACCTGGCCAACGCCTGCCTTGGATTCGTCAACGGCATGACCCTGGCGGCCAACATGATTGACTCCGGGCAGATCAAGTACGCGATGATCGTCAACGGTGAGGACGCCCAGGCCACGCAGGAGGCCACTTTGGCCCGGCTGCAGCGCCCCGAGACCACCCGCGAGGACTTCAACCGCGAGTTCGCCACCCTCACCCTGGGCTCCGGCGCCGCCGCAGCGGTGTTGGGCCCCGCGGACCAGCACCCCGGCGCGCACCGGATCGTCGGCGGCGTGGTGCGGGCCGGCACTGAGCACCATGAACTGTGCGTGGGCGGCATCGACGGCATGGCCACCGACACCAAGGGCCTGCTCGATGGCGGCCTGCAGCTCGTGGTGGACGCCTGGCACGAGGCCCAGCCCGAGTGGGACTGGGGCTCGATGGACCGCTACGTCACCCACCAGGTGAGCAATGCCTATACGAAGGCCATCATTGACGCCATCGACCTTGACCCGGACAGGGTGCCCATCACGTTCCCGCACTGGGGCAACGTGGGGCCGGCGTCCCTCCCCATGACCCTGGCCGCGGAAGCCCAAAGCCTCGAAACGGGGAACCGCGTGCTGTGCATGGGGGTCGGGTCCGGCCTGAACACCGCAATGATGGAAATCGTTTGGTAGCCGCGGGCTGGCCCGGCGTCGATTGGCCCGGCGTCGACCCCGAATGGTCGCGCGAAATTGCGGTGGCGTCCACCTCCGCCGCGGATGACCCGGGAACCGTGCGCCGCTGGCATCTGCTCGACAATGGCGCCCAGCTTTCCCGCCGCGGCCTGGCCCCCGCCGGCACCCTGCTGTGCGTGCACGGCAACCCGACGTGGTCCTACCTGTGGCGGACCCTGCTGGCCGCCGGAACCGACCCCGCGCATCCGTGGCGTGTGGTGGCGGTGGACCAGCTGGACATGGGCTACTCGGAGCGCACCGGCACCTTCCGGCGCCTGGCCGACCGGATCAATGACCTGGGCGACCTTACCGACGCACTCGGCCTGGACGGGCCGGTGGTTACGGTGGGCCACGACTGGGGCGGCGTGATCAGCCTCGGCTGGGCCCTGGCCCATCCGCAGCAGCTGGCCGGGGTGGTGCTGACCAACACCGCCGTCCACCAGCCCGCCGGCTCCCGCATCCCGCCGGCGCTGCGGCTTGCCCTGCACCCGGCCGTGCACCGCTGGGGCACCACGACGTCGGACACCTTCCTGCGCGTGACGCATGCCCTGGCCCACCCGCCGCTCGCCGCTGATGTCCGCAATGCCTTCATGGCCCCCTACCGTGGTGCCGGCCGCCGCACCGGCGTGGGGAACTTCGTCGCGGACATTCCCGCCGACACGTCCCATCCCAGCCATCCGGCGCTCACCGGCGTCGCCGAAGGGCTGCGCGACTTGAGGGTTCCGGCCCTCATGCTGTGGGGCCCGCGGGACCCGATCTTTTCCGACCGGTACCTCAAGGACCTCATCGGCCGTCTGCCGCATGCCAAGGTGCACCGCTTCGAGGGTGCCGGCCACCTGGTCGCGGAAGACCGGGACATCGCCGCTCCCGTCGTCGAGTGGCTTGCCGAGCTGGGCCGGGACGGCGGCCCCGATCGTCAACGGACAAAGGCCCCCGCCGACGCCGTCCCGCCGCTTTGGGCGCCGCTCGCCGAGCTGGCGGCAGGAGCCGCCGGCGGGGACACCGCCGTCGCGGAAATGGCCGCGGACGGCAACGTCGCCCGCTCGCTCAGCTGGCGGGAGCTGGAACAGGGCATCGCCGCCCTCGCCGCCGGCCTGACGGAAGCCGGCGTAGGGCACGGCAGCCGGGTGAGCCTGATGGTCCCGCCCGGCGTGGACCTGACCGTGGCCCTCTACGCGTGCTTGCGGCTGGGTGCCGTGGTGGTCGTGGCCGACGCGGGGCTTGGCCGCCGCGGGCTGAGCCGCGCCGTGAAGGGCGCCACCCCGGATTTCCTGATCGGCATCGACAGGGCGCTGGCGCCTGCCGCGGTGCTCGGCTGGCCGGGACGCCGCATCAGTGTCCAGGACCTGCCGGCCGCCCGCCGCCGCCTTCTCGGCGTCGAAACCTCCCTCACCGCCCTCGCCCGGCGGGGAGCGAGCGTCAGCCCGAAACGGCCGGCCCTGGCTCCTGGTCCGGATGCCGACGCCGCCGTGCTCTTCACGTCCGGCTCCACCGGTCCCGCCAAGGGTGTGCTCTACACGCACCGGCAGCTGGCCGCGATGCGGGATACGGTGGCCGAAACGTTCGGGATCCGGCCTGGTGCCAGACTGGTGGCGGGCTTCGCGCCGTTCGCCCTGCTGGGGCCCGCGCTCGGAGCGGTTTCGGTGACGCCGGCCATGGACGTCACTGCGCCCCGGACCCTGACGGCCCGCGCGCTGGCGGACGCCGCCGCGGCCATAGACGCTACCGTGGTTTTCGCCTCGCCGGCGGCCCTGCGTAACGTCCTTGCCACGCGGGCTGGCGTGAGTGGGGGAGGGCGCAGAGCTTTGGAAGGTGTCGAGTTGCTGCTGTCTGCCGGCGCGCCTATTCCCGAACCGCTCCTGGCGGAGGTGCAGCGGCTGCTGCCCCGGGCCTCGCTGCATACCCCGTACGGGATGACCGAGGCGCTGCCGGTCACCGACATCAGCCTCGAACAAATCCAGGCCGCCGATGCCGAAGCTGCCGCAGGCACCGTGGCGGGAGCAGGCAATGGCGTGTGCGTGGGGCGGCCCGTGCATGGCGCGCGCGTGGCCGTCGTCGCACTGGCGGCGGATGGCACCGCACCCGGCACCGATTTGGTGACTGAAGCAGGCGTGACCGGCGAGATCCTCGTCAGTTCCCCGCACGTCAAGGAAGCGTACGACAGGCTCTGGCTGACCCAGCGGGAGAGCAGCAGTCTGCCCGGATGGCACCGCACCGGCGACGTGGGGCACTTCGACGCCGCCGGCCGGCTCTGGGTGGAAGGACGTCTCGCGCACGTCGTGACGGCGGCCGGTTCCGTGGTCACGCCCGTGGGCGCCGAACAGGCCATCGAACGCCTCGACGACGTCGGGCTGGCCGCCGTCGTCGGGGTGGGTCCGTCCGGAACGCAGGCCGTCGTCGCCGTCGTCGAGACCGTGCCTCCCGCCCGCAAACCCGGCCCCGCTGCGCCGCAGCTTGCCGGGCGTGTCCGCGCGGCGGCACTCGCCGCGGGCGTCAGTGTCGCCGCAGTGCTCGCAGTCCCGGCACAGCCCACCGACATCCGGCACAACGCCAAGATCGACAGGACCCGTCTGTCCCGCTGGGCTTCGCGGGTGCTGGCCGGCGGCCGTCCGGGCACGCCGTGAGGGTCCTCGTCACCGGCACAAGCGGGCTGCTCGGGCGGGAAGTGGCCCGGCTGCTGGTCCGGCAAGGCCACGCCGTCGTTACATTCCAGCGCCGTCCGTCAGGGGTGGACGGCGCTGCAGACTTCTGCGGGTCCGTCACGGACGATGACGCTGTCCATCGCGCGGTTGCCGGCGCCGAGGGCGTCATCCACCTAGCCGCGAAGGTCTCCTTTACGGGCCGCACCGCGGAGTTCGACGAGGTGAACGTCGAAGGCACACGCCGTCTGCTCGGTGCTGCCCGCGATGCAGGCGTGCGGGACATGGTGTTCGTGTCCTCCCCGTCCGTGGCCAACTCCGGCGCCGCCATCGCCGGGCTGGGCGCGGAGCCCGCTGATCCGGAGCATGCGCATGGCGACTACTCCCGCACCAAGGCCGAGGCGGAGCTGCTGGCACTGGCAGCGGACGCTCCGGATTTCCGGGTCACGGCAGTGCGCCCGCACATCGTCTGGGGCCCCGGCGATACCCAGCTCGTGGAACGGGTCCTGGAACGTGCAGGCCGCGGCCGCCTGCCGCTGCTCGACGCCGGGGCGGCCCTGATCGACACCACTTACGTGGACAACGCCGCCTCGGCCATCGTCGCCGCGCTGCACCGCATGGAGCACATCCACGGCCGGTCCCTCGTCGTCAGCAACGGCGAACCCCGCCCGGTCGGCGAGCTGCTGGCGGGCATCTGTGCCGCGGGGGGCGTCTCCGCGCCGTCGTGGTCTGTGCCGGGCGGGGTGGCGCGGGCGGCGGGAGCAGCGGTGGAGAAGCTGTGGACCTGGGCCGGGCGGAAAGAGGAGCCGCCGATGACCAAGTTCCTTGCTGAGCAGCTCTCCACCGCCCACTGGTTCGACCAGCGCGAAACCCGCGAACTTCTCAACTGGGCGCCCGCCGTCTCGCTTGATGAGGGCCTCGCGAGGCTGGCCGAGCACTACGGTTCCGTCGAAGCACGCTACCCAGCCGGTGCCGGCTCCAACGCACCGAGGATCAACTCCAGCCCGTAGGCGAATTCGTTGCCGTAGTCGTAGCCGGGCTGCATGACCACCTGCATGGCGATCTCGACCATATGCGGGTAGTCACCGGTTGCGAACCGTTCCATGATGGGACCGGCCACCTCAGCCATCGGCTCATGCTTTGCTATGGGCAGTGCGGCTTCCTGGAGGGCGAACCCGTAGATGTAGCTGTCCAGCAGGGAGTAGGCCCGGGCGGTCTGTTGGACGGTAAAGCCCGCGGCGCGCAGTGTCCCCAGGGTTGCCTCGTGGTGCTTTAGGGTCGCCGGGCCTGGCGCTTTGCGGGATTCCAGCAGCCCCACCGCCCACGGATGTCGGCGCAGCGCTTCGCGCGCCGAGTGGGCCCGGCGGCGCATCTGTTCCTTCCACTCACCGCCAGCGTCCGGTGTTTCAATTTCCGTGAAGACGAGGTCCACGAGGCCGTCAAGGATCTGGTCCTTGTTGGCCACGTAGTAGTAGAGCGTCATCGGCTTGGTGCCCAGGCTCTGTGCGAGGGAGCGTATCGATAGGGCAGCGATACCGTCCCGGTCTGCCAACTCCAGAGCCTTCCGCATTACCTTCTCCCGGCTGAGCACCGGCCGGTCCCTGCCGCCCGCTACTGCGTCCTTCATTATGGGATCCTCCTAGCCCTTCCGTTTACGTACAGTGTACGATATTGTTCTCGTACAGCGTACGACAATCACCTGCAAATGAAGAAAGGAACGCTATGAAAATGCAGGAGCGCTCTCAACAACAGGGCACCAGGAACGGGGACGGCATGCGCGCTATTGTCCGGGATACCTACGGAGGGCCGGAGGTGCTGCGTCTGGACGAGGTGCCTCGCCCTGTTGTCAAAGGCGACGACGTGCTCATCCGTGTCAGGGCGGCCGGCGTCGACCGCGGAGTCTGGCACCTGATGACAGGCCTGCCTTACCTCGGCCGTCTCGCATTCGGAATCCGCAAACCGAGGAACCCGGTTCTGGGCCTTGATCTCGCAGGAACCGTAGAAGCCGTAGGTCCCGACGTCACGCGGTTCGCAGTCGGCGACGCGGTCTACGGCAGCGGCCGTGGCTCCTACGCGGAATACGCCGTTGCACCGGAGGCTCAACTGGCCGCGAAGCCCCAGGGCCTCTCCTTCGAGCAGTCCGCGGCGGTGCCGGTCTCCGCGGTCACTGCCCTCCTGGGCCTGCGCGCCGGGAAAATCAGCGAGGGGCAGAAGGTGCTGGTCACCGGAGCGTCCGGCGGCGTCGGCAGCTACGCGGTCCAGCTGGCCAAAGCCTTCGGTGCGCAGGTCACGGGAGTCTGCAGTACCGGCAAGGCCGGGTTTGTCCGTGCCCTCGGCGCCGACCACGTCATCGACTACACCCGTGAAGACTTCGCAGACGCCGGCCCGTACGACCTCATCCTGGATATCGCCGGAAACCCCCCGATCTCCCGCCTGCGCCGCGCTCTGACACCCACAGGAACGGCCGTCATCACCGGCGGTGAGGGCGGCGGCAAACTGACCGGAGGCCTGCACCGCCAACTCGGCGCCCTGGCGCTGTCCCCCTTCATCGGCCAACGGCTGACCACGTTCCTCGGCCTGGTCCGTGCCGCCGAACTTCAGGATCTTGCCCCGCTCATCGAGGCCGGCAAAGTCGCGCCAGCCCTCGACCGGACCTTTCCGCTGGCTGAGGCCAAGGACGCGATCCGCTTCCTGGAAAACGGCCAGGTGTCCGGCAAGGTAGTGCTCACCATCTAAACGGCAGAGAAGAGGCTCAGTCGCCAGCCGAAATCAGCGAGCCGCCGCTATGGGCTGCTCCTGAAAGGCCGGCATCACCGCGTCGTCCGCTAGCGTTTTGTTAGTTGGTGCCCGGCCGGTCGCCTGCTCTGCGCGGCATGGCCGACGTCCCGTGATGCGGGATCACGCCTGAGGCCAGGACGGGGACAAGGCCCGTGACCAGCGTGCCCAAGCGGGCGGCCGTGTCCGTATTCAGGCCGCTGCCAGCGAGAGTGAGGTTGTCGCCGCCGATCACCAGCACAGCGGCGTTCATTGCGGCGTCCAGCCAAGTGGCGTCGTCGGGATTGGCGATGTCGAGCTGTTCGCGGTACATCGTCGCTTCGCCGGCCCGCAGGGAGATCAGCCCCTGCGGCGTCGTCGTGATGGCGAAAACAGTCCCGGCCGGCGAGGACTGCTGGAGCATTTCGCCGTAATCGCCGCTCATGCACAGCTGAAACCCTTGGGACAGCAGTGCGGCGACCAGCGCGGAGGTCAGCTCACCGCCAGGCTCCCGGGAGGACAGCACGTCAGGCCCGGTTCCCGGCAGCTCCGGTGGCAGATCTCCGCGTCGAAGGTGAAGTATTGGGTGGCTGGAGCTAAGGCCAACCGGCAGGCCGCACAGGCGGTGGCTGTGGCCGCGGTGACGGCCACGTAAGACGTCGTATCCCGTCCCTTGAAGGCCTCAAGGCCCGCGTCCCACGCGACGTTGTTTGTGATTGGCATTCGGGTCATCCTAGTTTGCTGACGGTCAGGGCATCAGCGGCGCGGTAAGCCCGTCTGTTGAGGTCCTGGGCGCGAGCCGGCTTCCGTCGGGCACCGGGAACGGGAAGCCGAGGACTGCGAGGCGGCCGCGGACCTGGTTTTGGGCCTGGCAGTCCTGGATGCAGTCGCTGGGGGAGTTGGCCACTTCGACGGCGTCCTCACCGGTGACCATGCCCATCCGGCCGCCGCTGGCGACGTCCCAGATGGACATCGCACCGCAGTGGTTGCCGGTCTCGTTCAGGCCCAGGGTGTTGGTGAAGTCCGGGCCGCAGGCCGGTTGTGGGACCCGGTCGGCGACCTGGGCGCTGTCGCGGACGGCGAACTTGGCCGAAACGCTGTTGCCGATGTTCACCCGCGGCCTGACCTGGACGCAGAACTGGCTCGGCGGCCCGGTCTGCACGCTGGTGCAGGCGGAGCCGACGAAGTCACCGAGGCGGGCCCGGAAGTTGGCGTTGTCGAAGTAGAAGGCCTCGTTGGCGAGGCGGTGAACGATGCGGGTCCGGTTCCCGTCGCCGCGCTCGGGCTCCATCTGGAACAGTCCGCCGGTGGCGCAGTCCTTGGCCTGGATGCTCATGGACAGCCCGCCGGTGCCCGTCCGGGCGAGCGTCACTTCTTCGTCTTTGACCTCGAGGGCGATGCTGCTGGTCAGTGCGAGGCCGCGGTGGTCGGGGACCTTGCTGGCGAAGACCGGGGTATACCGGCCGCCGGTGATATCGAGTTCGTTGGGCGCGCCCGTGAAGGCGTAGTTGTGGATCGCGAAGTTCGCCGGGTCCACCTCGAACCGGACGAACTTGCCCTGGACCACGAACCGGCTACCGGGGGCCGCAACGGTTCCGTCAAATTCTCCGGCCTGCCCGAGGACCCGGAACCCGCCGCCGACGCACCCTTTCGACGATGCTGCCTGCGCCGGTCCGGCGAGACCCGTGAAGCCGGCCGCGGATGCCGCCAGTGCGACGGCCGCTGCCGCTGACCGGAATTTCCACCTTGGTTGCCGCCCCCAAGCACTCATCAGATCCTCCTTGCTGGCCGGCATCGCAGCACTCAGTCATTGAGTTTCCGTCCCGTCAACCGATGTCAGACTATGAGCTGGGCAGCACCCTCGGAACGGATGGTGACGTATACGGTACGAATCTTGGATAAACCTTGGAATTTCCCTCAACGTCTCCGCGAGAAGGGCCCCGCGGCATGCCTGAGATTCTCGAGAAGCGCCTGAATGGGAGGGGCTGGCAGTGCAGGCTCGTGCAGCGAACATGCTTGCATCTGCCCCACCCTACAACTCGCTGAGGCGTACTGGGTGGTGGGGGCGCGCGCTGAACCCGGTGCCCCTACACCAGCGGCCACGGGTACCGCATGCCGGTGCGGTCCACCGGCAGCACCGGTTCGTGCAGCAACCGCCGGACCCGCCTCTGCAGGGCGGTGACCTCCGAGCCGTCGAGGAGTTCGGCCACCTCCTCGGGCACGGACTCGGCGAGCGGGGCGATGTCGTCGAGCAGGGCCTCCGGGATGGGGTCGCCCGCGAAGTCCCAGATCACGGTCCGGAGTTTGAAGATCGCCGAAAAGCACAGCCCGTGGTCGATGCCCCACACCCGGCCGTCGTCGCCGCGCAGCACGTGTCCGCTTTTGCGGTCCGTGTTGTTGGCGACGTAGTCGAACAGGGCGATCCGCGCCAGGTCCGGGTGCGTCTCCGGGACGTCGGCGTACAGCGTGAAGTAATGCTCCCCGAAGTCGCAGTCGATGAACCACTGCAGCGACCCGACTCCCAAGGGTGCCTCCTCGCGGATCACCGTTGTCGGAACGAATTCCCAGCCAAGGGACTCGCTGAGCAGGTACGCCGCGCGTTCCCGCCGGTACAGTCCAGGCTCAAAATCGGACAGCGGCCGTTCTCCTGCCTCCGGCTTGTAGACCGCAAAGGCGGTGCCGTCCCCGCCGGAAATCTCAACGAGGAACGTCTCGTTGCTGCTGCGCGGGATGCGTCCGATCAGCTCTACCTGCCCTTCAGAAAGAAGTGTCAGCTCGCGTCCACAGCCAGCCATGTCACGGCACCATGACCTTCACGCCCGCAGCCCGCTCAACGGTTCCGACGTCGAATTCACCATATGCACGGCGGGCACCTGACCGTCCGCGTATGAAATGGCAGAGACCGACCCCGGGCTGATGACAATCCGCTGGAAGTGGTCAAGATCCGTGCCCAGGGCGTGGGCCACTGCCGCCTTGATCGGGTCGGCGTGGGAAAAACAGACGACGACGCCCCCGGCGTGCGCTGTCCCCAGCCCCTCGAGCGCCCCGACGATCCGCGCCTGCATCTCCGTGAAGCTTTCCCCGCTGGGGAAGCGGAAGGCCGAGGGGTTGTGCTGCACCGTCTGCCATTCCGGCAGACCGGACAGTTCGGCGAGTGCGACGCCGGTCCACTCACCGAAGTCGCATTCGAGCAGGCCGGGCTCCTCGTGCACCGCCAGTCCAACAGCGGCCGCCGTTGGCTCCGCCGTCTCGCAGGTGCGCTCCAGCGGTGAGGAGTACACGGCGTCGACCTCAAGGCCCGCGAGCCGTTCCGCCACCCGTTCGGCCTGGGCCCGGCCACGCTCCGAAAGATGCAGTCCCGGCGCCCGCCCGGGCAGCACCATGCCGGTTGTGGGCGTCTCCCCGTGGCGCACCAGGAGGAGGAGCGTGCTTTCCGGTTTCGACGGCGGTGATGGTGCCGACGGCGTTTCTGCAGTCATCGTGATCTAAGCGTAGCGGCAGGGGACCCCGCCCGAGCTTGCGAGGGTGGGGGCCGCGGAGCGCTAGCGTTCTGGCGGGTAGGAATCGGAGGGAATCTCTCGATTCCCCGCACAGTCGAGGACTAACGTAGAGGGGTGAGCGATCGTCCAGATATCTTCACCGTTGGCGAACTGCGTGCATCCGGCCACGTCCACAAGGACCTGCGCCACGAAATCCGCGACAACCTGATCGCGGCGCTCGCCGCCGGGCGCGATCCATGGCCCGGGCTGTACGGGTTCAGCCGGACCGTGCTGCCGCAGCTTGAGCGCGCCCTGATTGCCGGCCACGACGTCGTCCTCCTCGGCGAACGCGGGCAGGGCAAGACCCGGCTGCTCCGCACCCTGGCCGGGCTGCTGGACGAGTGGTCGCCGGTGATCGAGGACTCGGAACTCAACGAGCACCCCTACGAACCGATCACCGAGCAGTCCCGCGCCCGTGCCCTCACCGAAGGGGACCGGATGCGGGTGGCCTGGCGCTACCGCTCGGAGCGCTACGTCGAAAAACTTGCGACGCCGGACACCTCCGTCGCCGACCTCATCGGCGATGTCGACCCGATGCGCGTGGCCGAGGGCCGCCGGCTCGGCGATCCCGAGACCATCCACTACGGCCTGGTCCCGCGCTCCAACCGCGGCATCATCGCCATCAACGAGCTGCCCGACCTCGCCGAGCGGATCCAGGTGTCGATGCTCAACGTGATGGAGGAACGTGACATCCAGATCCGCGGCTACGTGCTGCGGCTTCCGCTGGACGTGCTGGTGGTCGCGTCCGCCAACCCCGAGGACTACACCAACCGCGGCCGGATTATCACGCCCCTGAAGGACCGCTTCGGCGCCGAGATCCGCACCCACTACCCGATCGAGCTGGACGACGAGGTCTCCGTCATCCGCCAGGAGGGGAAGCTGGTGGCCGACGTCCCGCCCGTCATCCTGGAGATCCTGGCCCGCTACACCCGGGCGCTGCGGCAGTCCCCGGCCATCAACCAGACCTCCGGCGTTTCCGCCCGCTTTGGCATCGCGGGCGCCGAAACTGTGGCGGCGGCGGCCCTGCGCCGGGCCAGCGTGCGAGGGGAGGACCAAGCTGTTGCCCGGATCATCGACCTGGAGACCGCCGTGGAAGTCCTCACGGGCAAGATCGAGTTTGAGTCGGGCGAGGAAGGGCGTGAACAGGGCATCCTCGACCACCTGCTGCGCACTGCCACGGCCGAAGCCGTGCGCGCGCATTTCAAGGGTATTGAGATGGGGCCGCTCGTGGCCGCGCTCGACGGCCACACCACCGTGACCACCGGGGACCAGGTCACGGCACGGGAGTTCCTCCAGAACCTCCCGTCCCTCAACGGCACCGGACACGGATCGAGTCTCTACGACAAAATCAGTGAGCGCCTGGGCGCGAAAAACGACGGGCAGCGCGCTGCGGCCGTCGAACTTGCGCTGGAAGGCCTCTACCTCGCCCGCCGGATTTCCAAGGAGTCCGACGACGAGGCAACGGTCTACGGCTAAGTCCAGTTTCTGCCCGGTACAGATTAGGGCCGGTACAGATTAGCGAGTACAGGAGGCACCATGACCCTGCACAACCGGTCCAGGTACGGCCGGTACGCCGGAGGTCCGGATCCGCTTGCCCCGCCGGTGGACCTGGCGGAGGCACTGGAGGCCATTGCCGAGGACGTCATGGAAGGCTACTCGCCCCGGCATGCCCTGCAGGAGTTCCTGCGGCGCGGCGGCCGTAACCGCGACGGGCTCGACAAGCTGGCCCGCCGCGTCCAGCAGCGGCGGAGTGAACTGCTGGGCCGGCACCGCTTGGACGGCACCCTCAACGAGGTCAGGAAGCTGCTGGACACTGCCGTGCTGGAGGAGCGCAAGCAGCTCGCCCGCGACGCCATGATGGACAACAACGACCGCGCCTTCCGCGAGATGCAGCTGCAGAACCTCCCGCAGTCCACGGCGGCCGCGGTCAACGAGCTCGCATCCTATGACTGGCAGTCGAGCAGCGCCCGGGAAGCCTACGAGCGGATCAAGGACCTGCTCGGCCGCGAAGTCCTTGACCAGCGGTTTGCCGGCATGAAGCAGGCGCTCGAGAACGCCACCGACGAGGACCGCGAGGCCGTGAGCGAGATGCTGCGCGACCTCAACGAACTGCTCGGCAAGCACCGCCGCGGCGAGGACACGGATGCCGATTTCCGGGAGTTCATGGCCAAACACGGTGACTATTTCCCGGAAAATCCGCAGTCCGTCGAGGAGCTGGTGGACGCCCTCGCCAAGCGCGCCGCGGCGGCCCAGCGGATGCTGCAATCAATGTCCCCGGAGCAGCGCGAGGAGCTGATGCGGCTGTCCGCCCAGGCGTTCGGGTCGGCCGACCTCATGGCCCAGCTCAATCAGCTCGACGACAGCCTGCGGGCCCTGCGGCCCGGTGAGGACTGGAGCGGCTCCGAGCGGTTCGGGGGCCAGGAGGGACTTGGGCTAGGTGACGGCACCGGCGTGCTGCAGGACATCGCCGAACTCGACCAGCTGTCCGAACAGCTCTCCCAGCACTACAACGGATCCACCCTCGACGACCTGGACCTGGACGCCCTGGCCCGCCAGCTCGGGCAGGACGCCGCCGTGACGGCCCGGACCCTCGCCGAGATCGAGCGGGCGATGCAGGACGGCGGCTACCTGCGCCGCGGGGCCGACGGCGACCTCCGGCTGTCGCCCCAGGCCATGCGGCGGCTCGGGAAGTCGCTGCTGCGGGACACCGCCAAGCAGCTGTCCGGCCGGCAGGGCGGCCGGGACACGCGCGTCGCCGGGGCCGCAGGCGAGCAGACCGGCTCGAGCCGGCAGTGGGAATTCGGCGATGCCGAACCGTGGGACGTCACCCGCACCATCACCAATGCCATCCGGCGCACCATGGCCGACGGCGGTGATCCGGGCCGCGGACTGCGTCTGGCGGTGGGGGACATTGAGGTGACGGAGACGGAGGCGCGCACGCAGGCCGCCGTCGTCCTCTTGGCGGACGTGTCCTTCTCGATGGCTGCCGAGGGGCGGTGGGTGCCGATGAAACGCACGGCGCTCGCCCTGCACCACCTCGTGTCCACCCGGTTCCGCGGAGACCGGCTGCAGCTGATCACATTCGGCCGCTACGCGCAGTCGATGGACATCGGCGAGCTCACGGCACTGCCGGCGTTTCGCGAGCAGGGAACCAACCTGCACCACGGCCTGCTGCTGGCCGGCCGGTTCTTCCGGCAGCACCCGTCGATGCAGCCCGTCCTCCTCGTGGTGACCGACGGCGAGCCCACCGCACACCTGCTGGGCGACGGCGAGTCGTGGTTTTGCTGGCCGCCGGACCCGGAGACCATCCGTGTCACGGTCGCCGAACTCGACCGGCTAGGGCGTGCGGGCACGCAGGCCACGTTCTTCCGGCTCGGCGACGACCCGGGCCTTGAACGTTTCGTCCGGCGGCTGGCCCGCCGGATCGACGGCCGGGTGGTCGCACCGGACACCGGGGACCTCGGCGCCGCGGTTGTGGGGGAGTACCTCCGGGCCCACTTCCGCGGCCGCTATTACGACGACGACTGGGCCGCCGGGATTTAGCTCAGGCGGCTGCCAGTACAGGTGCGGCGACCGGGAGGGCTACCAGTTTCGGCGCTGCGATCTTCGGCGCTGTAAGTTTTGGCGCTGTAAGTTTCGGCGCTACCAGTTTCGGTGCCAGGATGCTGAACCGGTAGTCGCGCTGCAGCGGATCGACCTGCAACGGAAGGTGATGGGAGCGGGCGCAGCCGCGGAGCTCCTCCATGGCCTGGGGTTCCACCTCGGCCAAGGTCATATCGAGTTCCAGTGCCAGTCCCGGGACCAACGCGTCGGCGCGCTTCATCACGCTGTACAGGCCCTGGATGCTTTGGATAGTCACGTGACCCTGAGTCTTGACCTGGGCCTTGGCGCCGTCGAGGTCAACGCTGACCAGCACCCGCAGCTTCTCGTTCACTAATTTTCTCCCCAATTTAGAAAGGGCCACCACGCTGTGGCCCCCGACTACGATAGACGAATGTGACGTGGCTAACAAGTCGGCGGGGCGCCGGGCTGACGGACGGCCGGTTACTTCTTCTCCTCGACGGGGATTTCTGCCGTTGCCCGTTGGGTGGCGGCCCAGCTCGCAAGGACTTTCAGAGCATCCTCGGACGGGGTGCCGGGCTCGGCCGTGTAGACGTTGATCCGCAGGCAGGGGTCAGCGGGGAGCTCGAGCGCTTCGAAGCTCAGGTCCAGGTCCCCGACGATCGGGTGGTGGAGCCGTTTGCGGCCGGTGCGGTGGTACTTCACGTCGTGCCTGGCCCACCGCGTGCGGAACTCCTCGCTGCGGGTCGAGAGCTCGCCGATCAGATCCGTGAGGTCCTTGTCGTAGGGGTTTTTCCCCGCGGTGGAGCGTAGGACCGCGACGATGTCGTCCGCGGCGCGTTCCCAGTCGGCAAAGAACTCCCGCGCCTTCGGGTTCAGGAAGGTGAACCGTGCGCTGTTCGGCGGGGTGACCTGCTCGGCCATCAGGTCCAGGTACAGCGCCCTGCCGAGTTCGTTGGCGGCCAGGACATCCCCGCGGTCGTTGCGGACCCAGGCCGGCGCCGTCGTAATCGCATCAATGACCCGCTGCACGCTCGGCCGCACTGTCTGCGGGCTGCGCTTGCGCCGCACGCGGGGGGATGCCGTGGCCGCACGGGCGAGGTCGAAAAGGTGGGCTGTTTCGGCGTCGTCGAGCTTCAGCGCCCGGGCAAGTGACTCGATGACGCTGTCCGAGGCGCCGGAGAGGTTTCCGCGCTCCAGGCGGATGTAGTAATCGATGCTCATTCCGGCGAGCATGGCGACTTCCTCGCGGCGCAGCCCGGCCACGCGCCGGTTCCCGCCGTAGACCGGTAACCCGGCTTCCTCGGGCGTGATCCTGGCCCGCCGGGAGGTCAGGAATTTCCGCACGTCGTCGCTGTGTGTCATGGCATCAACGCTACGCGGGGGCTGGTGCCCGAGGGAGGCACTGGCATTACCCGGAACGACAGGAACTCCCGGCCCCTGGGAAATCACGGTTGTATTGAAGGCATGAAACCTGAACTCACACTCAACAACGGCATCACGATGCCCGCCCTCGGCTTGGGCGTTTTCCAAAGCCCGCCGGAGCAGACGACGGCGGCGGTCGAGGCCGCGCTGGCGGCCGGCTACCGGCACATCGACACCGCCGCCGCGTACGGCAACGAACGGGAAGTCGGCGAAGGCATCCGCCGTTCCGGCGTCGGCCGGGCGGACGTGTTCATCGAGACCAAGGTCTGGGTGAGCGACTACGGCTACGACGAGACCCTGCATGCCTGGGAGAAAGCAGTGGGCAAGCTCGGCGTCGACTACCTCGACCTGCTCATCCTGCACCAGCCGGCACCCGACCGGTTCGAGAAAACCATCGCCGCATACAAGGCGCTGGAGACCCTGCTCGCAGACGGGCGCGTCCGGGCGATCGGCGTCAGCAACTTCATGCCGCACCACCTGGAACAGCTGCTCGCCGCGACCCACATCGTCCCGGCGGTGAACCAGATCGAGCTGCACCCCTATTTCACCCAGGCGGATGTCCAGGCAGCAGACGCCGAAAACGGCATCCTCACCCAGGCCTGGTCACCTATCGGCGGCATCACCTTCTACCCTGGCTGGGGCGAGGACCGCCGGAACGTGATGGAGGACCCTGCGATCACCGCCATTGGGCAAACGCACGGCAAGAGCTCCGCCCAGATCATGCTGCGCTGGCACCTGCAGCAGGGCCGTTCAGCCATCCCGAAATCAACCAACCCGGCACGTATCGCGGAGAACTTCAACGTCTTCGACTTCGAGCTCGGCGCCGAGGAACTCGCATCGATCGACGCGCTCGACGCAGGCGTTCGCAACGGACCCGACCCGGACGAAGCCCGCGAGGAGCGCTTCGCCATGGTCATCCCCGAAGCCTGAAACAAGGAAAAAGGAGTCACTATGGAGTACCGCCCGCTTGGCCGCACCGGCGTTCAGGTCAGCCCCTTGTGCCTCGGCGCGATGATGTTAGGCCCCTGGGGCAACGACGACAGCGCCGACAACAACCGCATCATCCACCGCGCCCTCGACGCCGGCATCAACTTCATCGACACCGCCGACGTCTACTCGGGCGGGGCGTCGGAGGAGATCGTCGGGCAGGCGCTGGAGGGCCGGCGCGACGACGTCTTCCTCGCCACGAAGTTTTTCATGCCCATGAGCGAGGAACCGAACCAGCGCGGCGGATCCCGCCGCTGGATCATCCGCGAGGTGGAAAACTCTCTCCGCCGGCTGAACACGGACTACATGGACCTCTACCAGGTCCACCGGCCCAGCCCCGACACCGACGTGGAGGAAACCCTCGGCGCGCTCACCGACCTCGTCCGTCAAGGCAAGGTACGGTACATAGGCTCGTCGTCGTACTCCGGAGCGCAGATCGTGGAAGCCCAGTGGGCGTCCCGGGAACGCAACCTGGAGCGGTTCGTCACCGAGCAGCCGCCGTACTCGATCCTGGTCCGCGGCATCGAGGAGGACATCCTCCCCACCGTGCAGCGCCACGGCATGGGCACCCTCACCTACAGCCCGCTCGCGGCTGGCTGTCAGGACGGTGGCGGAAGGACGCAGCATCGGCACCCACCTCGAGTGCCCGCCCGGGCGCGCGCTTCGACATGACCAGCCCGGCCAACCAGCGCAAGCTCGACATCGTGGAAGAACTCGCCCAGCTCGCCGAACAGGCAGGGATGAGCCTCATCGAACTGGCGATCGCGTTCGTCATCAACCACCCCGGCGTCACTTCCGCCATCGTCGGACCCCGCACCATGGACCAGCTCGAGTCCTACCTCCCGGCCGCGGGCATCACCCTGTCCACCGACGTGCTGGACCGCATCGACGAGATCGTCGCACCCGGCGTGACGGTCAACCCGGACGACAACAGCTACGGCGCGCACGAACTCACCGCCCAGGCACGGCGACGGAAACAGCCGTGAGCGCATAGCCTGCACCGTCGCATCGAACATGGTGACGTAGCGAAGGCTAGTTACGTTACCGCTGTCGCGTTCGCCGGCGAACCTGTGGCACCGGTGATGTTGAGCGGTTTCACGGTAACCAGCGCGTCCCAGTTGCCGGTGGCCTTCATGTGCCGGCTGAGCGGGCCGAGCTGCCAGAGTTCCCCGAGCGGCAGACCGAGCTTGGCAAGCAACTGCTGGTGCATCATGCCGTGGTCGTTCGGGGCTGTCTCCCGGAACGGGCTGGAGGGGACCGGCGGCAGGCACTCGACGGCGAAGTTGTCCGCGGCGATGACCGCGAGCCGGTTGTCCCAGGCCCAGGCGACGAACTCGGCCGACTGTTCGATGCCGCTGGCCCGGCGGCTGTCCCGGAGGCTCTCCTTCTCCTCGGCGGGGAGCGCGAGGAACCACTCGCACCACCCCGTGTGCAGCATGAGGATATCGCCGGGCCGGAGGGCAACGGACTGGGCCTCGGCCGCGGCCTGAATCAGGCCAAGCCCAAGAGGCTGCCCGGCCGCGTGGTCGATCGGCGTGCCCTGGCCCCGGCTATATCCGCCGAGATCCACCAGCACGCCCCGGCCGACGATGGGCTGCTCGGCCCAGGCCTGGATTCCGAGGGCAGCGGTTCCCTCCCGGATCTCGTCGTCCGGGGTCCCGTTGTAGAAGCCGACGTCGTCCGCCCGGCGGTGCCGGAGCCCGTCGATCTGGCTGGAGCCCTGCAGGTAGTACCCGTCAAGGAAATCGTCGCGATGCGCCGGGTGTGCCGAGTAGATTGTGTGCCGCGGAGCCCTGCGTTTCAGGGACATGCCGGGGTCGAACGCGTCGGCGGGGTAGTCGAGGCCAAAGGCCGTGCCGGTCCGGACGCAGCCCGCGGCTTCCCGGACGGAATCGGGCCGGATGAAGGACGGGGTGCCGCGCTCGGCGTCGGAAAACAGCCCCCACGAGGTGCCCGAGAGGTGCCCTTCCCGTTCCAGCAAAGCCTTGTACTGGGGATAGGTGGTGCCGGATTCCGTGGCAGTCATGGGGTGCGGGCTTCCT
The DNA here is from genome assembly GCF_051965295.1 of Arthrobacter sp. SAFR-023. NCBI lineage: Bacteria > Bacillati > Actinomycetota > Actinomycetes > Micrococcales > Micrococcaceae > Arthrobacter > Arthrobacter sp. SAFR-023. The sequence goes on from NZ_JBQCMF010000012.1 coordinate 130,604, forward strand.
GCTGCGGGCTGTTCTGTTTTGCGGGTTTCTTGTAGCTGAGCAGGAACCCGGCGATGGCACAGACGGAGGCGGCGATGCACGCCGGGCCCTTAACGGCCTCGTTGAGGACTGCCAGCCAGTCGCCGTGCCCGGTGATCAGGGCGAGGGCCTGCCCGGCCACGAAAACTGTTCCGGCGATGAGGAGTAGCGCCAGGCTGATCACGAAGACGGCGTTGATGATGTGTTGTAGCTTCAGCATTTCCACGCTTCCCTAGATTGGCAGGACACCGATCGGCAGGACGCCGACGGCGATCAGCACGCCGATGGCCAGCAGCGGCAGGGCGTAGAGGACGAACAGGCGGGCAAAGGTCTTGTAAGGGTCTACGTCGGCAATGCCGCACGCGACATAAAGGGGAGCGCCGCCGGGCGGCACGGCCGCCTCGCAGGAGGAGAAGACCAGCACGGCGACTGCCGCCGTGGTGGCCGGAACGCCGGCGGCCACCAGCGTGGCCACACCCACCGTTCCGACGGCGGCCATGGTCGCCGTCGCGGACAGGGGAGCGGCCACGGCGATGACGATCAGTCCGATCAGGATGGCCAGCAGCCACAGCGGCAGGTTGAACTGGTTCAGCAGCGCCGTCATCTGCTTGGGCAGCCCGGTGGCGGCCAGGGCGTTGGCGCCGGCGAAGGCGAACACCACGGTAACGCCGACGACGCCGAAACGTGGCGCGGACTGCTGCAGGAAGTCCCAGTACGCTTTCCTGCTGCGTGGCAGCCGCTTCCTGCCCAGGATGATGCCCGTGAGGATCAGGACTACCGGGATCCAGACGATGACGCTGACGGTCTTGGCCACGTCCGAGCCCGTCCAGTCCGAGAGGGCATTGGCGATTGCGCCGGAGGTGAGGATCAGCGGGACGGCCACCACCACGAACAGGATCATGGTGGCCCAGCCCTGGGCGAAGGCCCGGCGGACAGGTGTCCGGTGCGCCCCGTCGAGCGGTGCCATGTCGCTCTTGCGGATCAGCACGTAGGTGACGATCAGGCGGTGCAGGAAGCACCAGAGCCCGCCGAGCAGAAGGGGAAGGATGAGGTCGTTGACCTTTAGCAGCGGCCCGACCGTGGAGGATCCGACGAGGACGAACATGGACGCGCTGAACGGGAACGTGATGCCCATGCCCGCGTTCCCTGCCACCAGCGTTGCCGCGGACGGTTTGTCGAGACGGGACTTCTCCATCCACGGGATGGTCACCGAGCCCACGGTGGCGGCGATCGCGGCCTGGTTGTGCACCACGCCGCCCAGGCCGGCCGACGCGACCGTGGAGACCCAGGCCGGACCGCCCTTGACCCCGCCGATCAGGGAGTTCAGCAGGTCGATGAGCCGGTCCAGCACGCCGGTCCGCTCGAGCAGGTAACCCATGAACACGAAGGCCATGGTGGCGTAGACGATTTCATCGGTGATGGCGTCGTGGAACGCGTCCCAGCCGACCTGGCCGGCGGCCCCGGTAAACGGAAGGACAACCAGGAACCCGAGGAGCATCGCTTCGCCCACACTGCGTTTGATGACAGTCGTCCAGAGCAGGATGACAGCCAGGTAGGCTCCCAGTGCCCAGATGCCGATCATCGGGCTGCTCCTTCGCGGTTTTCGGTTGCTTCCGGATTCATCGTTGACTCCCTGTTCATTGATTCTGCCTCATGCGCGTTCAGCGCAGGGCGGCCTCCGGTGCCGGTGCCGCAGCGATGCGTGTCAGCGCAGCAGCCGAAGCGGCAGTCATCTCTGCGGGGACGCCGAGATCGGCAAGGTAATTGGCGGTGTCCTGCATTTCCCGGGACCTGCGCACGGCGTGCTTGGACGTTCCCGCCAGGAACCTGTCGATGACGGCCTGGCCGTCGCCGGCGAGCTGGCGGGCGATCTGCTCCCGGATCCAGCCTTCAAGTCCGGCTGCCTGGCCGGCGGTGACCGCTTCCACCACCACCGATGCCAGGCCCTTCATCAGGACGCTGCGCAGCAGCTTGTGGGACATGGCCGCCCCCGGCCCGCCGTCGGCGATTTCGACCTCGACACCCAGCGGTACCAGCAGCTGCGCCACCGCGGCGGATCCGGGGCCGCTGACCATGAGCGGCGTTTTGGCGCCCAGGGCGGCGACGGGCCCAAGGATTGCGACGTCGGCAAAGCTCGCCTGGGTGGGCAGCTGGCCGAGCTCCTGCATCACGGCGGGGGACGACGACGTGAAGTCGGCATAGGTGCTGCCTGCCGCGAGTACCGGCAGGCACTCTGTGGCGACGCTGCGGGCAGCGGCCGCGCCGGTAAGCACCAGGACGATGTCCGCGCCCTCGCAGGCTTCGGCGGCGGTGGCGGCCCGGGACGTTCCCTGCGGGGTGGCGGTGGCAACGGGGTCAAACCCGGTGACCTGGTGGCCCGCTGCGGCAAGGGCTTCCGCGTAGGCCGCACCTGCTTCGCCCAGGCCGATGATGGTGCACTTAGTCATGGGATGTGTTTCCTTACTTACTGGGCGTTCATTACTTACCGCGGGCGGCGACGATCGACGCCCGGCGGTTGGTTTCGTCCGCGAAGACGGCTTCGGCGGCTTCCGCCACTGCCTCGGCCTGCTCCAGGGGGATGACCACGACGCCGTCGGAGTCACCGATGATGATGTCGCCGGGCAGGACGGGAACGCCGCCGAAGGCGACGGGGCCCCCGATGCGGTGCGGCCCGTTCTTGTACGGGCCTGCGGGGGTGACCGCCCGGGCGAAGACCGGCATGCCGATCTCGCCGAGGGCCTCGGCATCGCGTGCCGCGCCGTCAAGGGCGAAGCCTGCGATGCCGAGGTTGATGGCGCGCTCGCCGATCAGTTCGCCCAGGAGGGCGCGGGACTCGTCGCCGCCGCCGGAGACCACGATGACGTCCCCCGGCTTGGCCAGCCCCAGGGCCTGGTGGATGCCCTGGTTGTCCCCCGGGCGGGTCCAGACGGTGAAGGCGGGACCGGCGATTTTCGCCCCGGGCCAGATCGCCTGGATCGCGGAGTCGGCAACTCCCAGCCGGTCCATGGCGTCACCGATGTTGGCGGCGGGCAGCTTGGCCAGCCGGTCGACCAGTTCCTGGTCCGGGCGGGTGAAGGAGGTGTCCTGAAGGGCGGGGGTGGTCATGGCGGTGTCTTCCCTGGTGGCGTTGGTGGGCTGGAACGGGCGGTGCGTGTGGGCTAGTCCTTCTTCTGCACTAGTCCTTCTTTTGAACCATGGGCAGGACCTTCTTGAAGTCCGACTCCTGACCGGCCCAGAACGTCTCGTAGTCCTTGCCGGAGAGGTAGCTGGTCTGCAGGCCGAGGTCGTTCATCTTCTTGACGACCTCCGGATCCTCGATGGCCTTCTGCAGCGCGGCCTCGAGCTTCTTGGCGACGGCGTCCGGCAGGCCTGCGGGGGCGGAGTAACCGCGGGCGGTGCCGGCTTCAACCTCGTATCCGCTTTCCTTGAACGTGGGAACGTCCGGGAGCGACGGGGACCGCTCGGCGGTCATGATGCCCAGGACACGGGCCTTGTTCTGCTTGGTCAGGTCGGTGACGTCGCTGACGTTGGCCACGAGGATGTCGACGTGCTTGCCGAGGAATGCCGTGGTGGCCTGCGAGGCTCCTTCGGAGAAGTGGACCGGTGCGAACTCGGCGCCGGTGGTCTCCTGGATCTGCGCAAGCGCGAAGTGCTCGCCGGTCTGCAGCCCGGTGGTGCTGGCGGTCATGGACTTGGGCTTGGCCTTGGCCGCGTCCAGCAGTTCCTTCAGCGTCTTGTACGGGCTGTCCGGCTGGACGGCGATGACGGCCGGGTCAATGACCTGGCGGCCCAGCGGCTGGAAGCTGCTGCGCGTGTACTTTGCACCGCGGGCCGGGTCCAGCGGGGACACGACGACGGACGGGGACCCGGTGGCGCCGATGGTGTAGCCGTCGGGCTTGGCGCTGGTCAGCTGGGTGTAGCCGATCTGGCCGCCGGCGCCGGGCTTGTTGATGACCTCGACGTTGGTGCCGAGTTCCTTCTCCAGGACGGGCTGGACCAGACGGGCCGCGGTGTCCACGGCGCCGCCCGAGGAGAAGGCGACCACGAGGTCAATGGACTTGCCCTTCTTGGGGAAGTCGTCGCCGGCTGCGGAGGGTGCCCCGGCGTTGGCACCGCATCCGGTGAGGGCGAGCAGGGCGGCTGCAGCGATGGCTGCGGTTACTTTCTTGCGGGACATGTGTCTTCTCCTTCGAAGAGGTTGCTTTGTTGGTTTAGGGGGAGTGCGGGCTGGGTCTAGGTTTCGGGGTCGTCCATCAGGGCTTTGGGCTTACGGAGCTTCAGCAGCGGGCTGCAGATGATCAGGACACCGACTCCGATGAGCACGGCCGAGATGGGGCGGTTGAGGAAGATGCTGAAGTCACCCTGGGAGATTTCCAGTGATTCGCGCAGCGACCGCTCCATCAGCGGGCCCAGGACCAGGGTGAGGACCATGGGGGCCAGCGGAATCTCCAGGTGCCGAAGGGCCAGGCCCAGCAGGCCGAAGCCGATCATCACGAAGACGTCGAAGACGCTGAAGTTGATGGTGTACGCGCCGATGACCATGAACAGCAGGATCAGCGCGGTCAGGATCGGAGCCGGGACCCGCAAGATTGAGGTCCAGAGGCCCACCAGGGGGACGTTGAGCAGCACCAGCAGGAGGTTGCCGATGAAGAGGCTGGCGATGATGGCCCAGGCAATTTCGGAGTGCTCGATGAACAGCGTCGGTCCGGGAGTGAGGCCCTGCTGGAGGAAGGCACCCATGAGGACGGCGATGGTGGGGGAGGCGGGGATGCCGAGGGTGAACAGCGGGATGAGCGCGGCGTTGGCGTGCGCGTTGTTGGCCGTTTCCGGTCCGGCAACGCCTTCGACGGCGCCCTTGCCCAGTTCGTTGCGGTGCTTGGAGAACTTCTTCTCGGCGCCGTAGGAGAGCAGGGATGCGACCGATCCGGTCATGCCGGGGATCAGGCCGAGGCCGAAGCCGATGCCGGTTCCGCGGGCCATGGAAGGTGCGCTGCGGCGCCATTCGTTCCGGGTGGGCAGCAGCGAACGGAAACCGGGGGCGTGCACTACGGTCGACTCACCCTTGCGGTAGGAGAGGATCTCGGACAAGCCGAAGACGCCGACGATGACGGCCACGAAGCTCACTCCGTCAAGGAGCCGGTCCATGCCGAACGTGAAGCGGGGTGCGCCGGCAACAGGATCGATGCCGACCATGGAGATCAGCAGGCCCAGGGCTCCGGAGATCAGGGCCTTGACCATCGATTTGCCGGCCAGTGCCACCAGCAGCGAGATGCCGACAACCATCAGGGCGAAGAACTCCGGGGGACCGACGAGCAGGCCGAGTTCGCCCAGGGGCTTGGCGGCGGCGACGAGGCCGAGGGTGGCTATGGTGCCGCCGACGAAGGAGCCGATGGCGGCGATGGTCAGGGCCGCGCCGGCCTTGCCCATCTTTGTCATCGCGTGGCCGTCGATGGTGGTGATGGCCGATGCCGCCTCACCCGGGGTGTTCAGCAGCACGCTGGTGATGGTTCCCCCGTAGGCCGTGCCATAGAAGATGGCACAGAGCATGATGATCGAGCCGGTAGGGTCCATGTTCAGCGTGAGCGGGATGAGCAGGGCGACGCCGGCCACAGGGCCGATGCCCGGCAGCACGCCGATCACGGTGCCCAGCAGGCAGCCCAGGAACGCGAAGATGAGGTTCTGCCAGGTCAGGGCGGCCGCGAAGCCGTTCAGCAGTTCGTTGAGGGTGTCCATGTCTAGAGTCCGATCAGGTTCAGGACGGGAATAGATGAGACAGGCAGGGCCACGTTCAGTCCGTAGTTGAAGGCGTAGAAGGCGCCGACGCTTCCGGCCAGTGCGGTCAGGAGGGAGGACAGCCAGCTCCGCTTCCCCCGGATCTTCAGGTGGTACATCAGGAAGAGGAACATGCTCAGCTGGAAGCCGAGCAGGTCCAGGAGCGCTGCCAGCAGCAGAAGGCTGACGACGACGGCGAGCACCAGTCCGCCGTCGGCCCCTTCACCAGTGGTGCTGGGGCGCTTGAGCTCCTGAAGCAGCCACAGGACCGACATTGCGGCGAGCACCGCGCCCATGGCGAACGGGAACAGTCCGGGGCCGGGACCCAGTGAGGTCCAGAGACCGAGGCCCACCGAGGTGACTAGTACGTAGGCGCCCAGTGCCCCGAAGGCGGCGATCCCGGCCAGGACGCTGCGCGCAGGCCTGGCCCGGGTGGGGGACTGGGTCATGGTCGACTCCGTTGTCATCTAAATGCCTTCCAATTGCTTTCATAGAATGAAAGTGTCTTACGTCAGAAGAAATAGTGACACGGCCCACAGGTGCTGTCAAGCGAGGTGATGCGCATCGGAAGTTACATAGAATGAAAGAATGACGGTCACCAACACGCAGCCCGGCACCGCAGCTGACGACGGCGGCAAGCCCTCCAACATGCGCTCGCTGTCGCGGGCCATGGAGGTGTTCGCGGAACTCCAGCGGGCCGACCGGCCCCAGCGGCTCAGCGATCTGGCGCGGAACTGCGGCATGAGCCTGCCCACCACGCTGCGCATCCTGCGCGTGCTGCAGGATTTCGGCATGGTCAGCCAGACCGACAAGACATACCGGATCGGCCCGGCCGTGCTGCCGGCGGCGCGCAGCTATATCGAGAACGACCCCCTGGTGACCGCATCCCGTCCGGTGCTCCAGCAGGTGGCGGCACAGACTGGAATGACCGCGTCCCTCTACACCAGGCTGGGTTTCGAGCGCATTCTGGTGGTCCGCGTCGACGGTGATGCCCCGCTGCGGTACGACATGCCGCTGGGAAAGCGGCTACCCCTGACCGTCGGCGCTGCCGGAAAAATCCTGCTGGCCGGTGCGTCGGATGAGCATCTCCAGGAAGTGGTGAAGGGGGCGGTGGCAGGCGGGCACGAAGAGCCGAGCTTCAGCCTGGCCGAGCTCAAGGCCCGCCTGCCCGAACCGGGAACGGACTATGCCTACTCGGCCGATGAGCGCGCCACAGGAGTGCTCTCTGTGGCAATTGCGATCAACAGGTCCGGGCTGCCCAGTGAATCCGTCGCCCTGACCAGCCCGGTGGAAGCGGCCACCGAGGAGGGGCTCAGGGCTGGGGTGCCGGAACTTCGCCGCGCTGCGGCCCGGCTCGCTGAACTGCTGGAGGGCAGCGTCTACTAACGGACAGAAAGGCGGGTTTCATGGCGCGAATGCCGCCGGCCACCGTGGAGGTGGGTGCCGCCGTCGTCCATGCCCTCATCCGGGACCAGCGGCCGGACCTCGCAGACCGCTCCCTGGTGCGGGTGGCAAACGGCTGGGACAACGCGACCTTCCGGCTCGGTGACGATCTGGCAGTCCGGCTGCCCCGCCGGAACGAGGCAGTACCGCTGATCGTGCACGAGCAGCTGTGCCTTCCCGGCATCGCCCGCCGGTCCCCGGTGCCGGTTCCTGTGCCGGTCCATGCCGGCCGGCCGGCGCCGGACTTTCCCTGGCCGTGGAGCATTGTCCGCTGGGTGCCCGGCACTGCCGCCCTGGATCGCAGGCCGGCGGACCGCGCGCCGGCCGTTGATGGCCTGGCCGCCTTCCTCAAGGCGCTTCACGTGCCCGCCGCCGCAGGAGTTCCTGTGAATCCTCTCCGCGGGGTGCCGCTGCCGGACCGCGATGCCACGGTAATGGCACGGCTCGCAGACGGGAAGCGCTACCGGCAGGCCGCGGAGTTGGAAGCGCTATGGGCGCAGGCCTGCGCGGCTCCGGCGTGGGACGGCCCGGCGATGATGCTCCACGGGGACCTGCATCCGGCCAACATCCTGCTGGCGGCCGAAGGGTCGCTGGCCGGTGTGATCGACTTCGGCGATGTGGGGGCCGGGGATCCCGCCGTCGACCTTGCGGTGGGATGGTTGATGTTCGACGCCGGCACCCGCCAGCGCTTCATCCGTGCCTTTGGCTCCTCGGTGGACCGGGACACCTGGGCGCGGGCCCGCGGCTGGGCCCTCATCCTGTCCACCGCCATGCTCAGCAACTCCGACGACAACCCGCCGATGTTCTCCGTGGGGGAGTTCGGACTCCGGCAGGTCCTGGGGCGGTGAGCCGCCGTAGCCGGCCGCCTTATAACGAATTGATAAGTTTACTTACCACCCATTGTGGGCGACCCTACACTTGTTGCATGGAACCGCTGGTGTCGATCTTATTGGTGTTCGCGGTGGCGTTGCTGTGGCTCGCCGTTCCGGTGGTGCTGTTCTCAAGGATCAACCGGGATGCGCGGCGGGCCTGGCGGCAGCAGAGGAAGGCGCTGCGCATGAAGGAGCGCGAAAGCCATCGAAGCCACGTCCCAAAGCGGGCTGTCCTGGCGCGGAAGCGAGGGCTCAAGGCCGCCAGGCGTCGTTCTGAGTCGAAACCGCCGGCGCTCCCGTCCGCCAACTGAGCGGTCAGGCTCGAAAATAAACGTATCCGCTGCTCGGGCGGCGGTAGGGTGGGGCGCATGGAGATGCGCCTTGAAGTTGTGCAAGTGCCGGTTGCTGATGTGGACACGGCGAAGTCGTTCTACGTGGACAAGCTGGGCTTTGTCCTGGACCACGATGTGGAACACATCCCTGGCATGAGGGTGGTGCAGCTGACGCCCCCCGGATCCGCTGCCTCGATCGTCATCGGCACGGGGATGACCAGCATGCCGCCGGGGAGCCTGGAAGGGCTGCAGCTCGTCGTGCCCGACATCGGCGCCGTCCGCGCCGAACTGCTGGACCGCGGCGCCGGCATCAGCGAGGTCCAGGATATGGGCGGGGTGCAGTTTGCCTTCCTCAGCGACCCCGACGGCAACCGCTGGGTCATCCAGGGTGCAACGCCTCCGGAGGTCAAGAGCGCGCACCTGGATCCCGCCGCATCGTAGCTGCTTCGCGTGCGCTGCATACTGTACCCATGAGGGGACATGGATGGGCTGGGTTCGGGAAAAAACGAAAGCCACAGGAAGTGTGGTCCGACTGGCAGGCCGCGGATGAGGCAGGAGACCCGGGCAAAGCGGCGGCGCTTGCCGCCGAGCTGTTGCAGCTGACCCCGCAGTCGTATTTCAGCTGGTTCCAGGCAGGTCTCCTGTCCAAGGCCCGCCGCGATTGGCCCGAAAGTGCGGAGCGCAATGCCCGGGCGTTGGAACACTTCACGCCCCAGGACGCAGAGGCATTCTACGGTGCCAATCCCGCCGCCTGGAACCTGGGTATTGCAGCAACAGCGCTGGGTGACTGGGCCACCGCCAGACGTGCATGGGTGGCCTATGGACTGGACAGCTTCGGGGCCGAAACCGGCATTATCGATGTGGATTGCGGGCTGGCTCCACTCCGGCTCAATCCCGACCAGCCCAGCCTTCCCCACCAAGAGCCGCCTACCTCCGGCACTGCCGAGGTGGTCTGGTGCTGGCGCAGGAGTCCTGCCCATGCCGTCATTTCGAGCGTTCCCCTGCCCGAGTCCGGGCACAGGTTTAGGGATGTCATCCTTCATGACGGCGAACCCAAAGGATCCCGGCTGTTAGGCGATCAAGAAGTCTCCGTCTTCGACGAGCTAGAACGGCTGGATGAGTCCGGGCTTCCCACATGGCAAGCGCAGGTCAGCGGAGCGGGCTCCGACGATCTCGAAGCACTATCTGACCTTCTCGGACCGCGCGGACTCGGCGTCGACGACTGGTCCGGGATCCGGTTGATGTGCTCCGGCTGTTCACACGGTGCACCGCGGGAGGGACATGACCATGCACCTGCAAACGCAGAGGCTACGCGGCTGGGACTTGCCGGCCACGAAAGTCTTCTTGGCGAGATGATGGCGGCGTGGCTGGACAGCAGGCCCGGCATCGAGATCCATAACCTCGAACTGCTCTGGTAACAAAGAACCTCACGCAGGCCGAATGGTATCGAGCAGCCGCTGCAGATGCTCCGGCTGTTCGGCGTTGGCGAAGCGGCCGCAACGCGGATCGACTCCAGCCGGACGTGCGGGACGAACGCGTGCATCGGACATGGCGAAGGTTGTGGCCGAAATCGCTGCAACGCTGGCAGCGCGCTCCGGCCATCTCGCGGCCAGATGTCAAGCCAGGAAGCCTCCCATCGAATGGCCCACCAGGTTCCAGCGCCGGTAGCTGAGTGAATCCAGTATCTCGACGACGGCACGCCCCATCGCTTCGACGCTAAGCTCTTCCACCCGGACGCCCTCCGTGGACTCACCCCAACCGGGCAGATCGATGAGCACGCGGTCAATGTCCGGCGCCGTGGACAGCAGCGGCTGGAACGTGGTCCAAGATCCCGCGGCGCCGTGTAAGTAGACGGTTGGTGTCCGTGCCGCCACGTGAACATATCCGGTGCCCCTCTGAACACGCACGGAGACAGGACCCAACTCTGTTAAAACAATGCACGCCTGTAGCGCGGTGGCTCCGGTGCGGGCGGTTGCCTGCTGAATACTGATGGTCATCTGCTGCTCCTGGGTCTCTGGAAGGTATTCGGAGCAGGGGGAGGACCGGACGGGAACCCTACCCACCCGAAACCACGCGGCGTTAGGATGCCGTGTGACTTTCACCCATGGATACGCGGCCAACGGCGACCTGCGCATGTACTACGAGGTCCACGGCCAACCAGCACAAGACACGAGCCCGCTACTCCTCATCCCCGGCGGAGGCTCCACCATCCAAACGAACTTCGCCAACCTCATCCCGCTCCTCGCCACCCAGCGGCAGGTGATCGCCGTCGACGAGGAGGGCCACGGCCGCACGGCCGCCACCGACCGCCCCCTCACGGCCGATAATTCTGCCGGGGACGTCCTGGCGGTCCTCGATCAGCTGCAGCTGGACGTGGTCGACGTGCTCGGTTTCAGCGCCGGTGGCCACACCGCCCTCGCTCTGGCCATGCAGAACCCAACCAGGGTGCGCCGCCTCATCACAGCCTCCACGTTCTTCAGCCGGGACGCCGTGCCCGATGAATTCTGGGAAGGCATGGAGTCAGCAACTCTCGACAACATGCCAGCCGCCTACCAGGACGCGGACCGCAGCCTCAATCCCGAGCCCGGGCACCTCGAGCGGCTGTTCGAGCTGGACCGGCAGCGCATCGTCGGCTTCCCCGGCTGGTCCGAGCAGGACCTCGCCAGGATCACCGCACCCACGCTCGTGGTCTGCGCCGACCAGGACGTAATGAGCCCGGAGCATGCCGTGCGGATGTCCCGTGCCATCCCGGATGCCCGACTGCTCATCGTGCCCGGGGGCCACGGCGACTACCTCGGCGAACTCGCCGCCAGCGACGGCGACCTGCAGGACATGCACGCGACCCTGCCGCACCTCCTGCGCTTCCTGGACGCTTAAGACGGGACGACGACGGCGGGAGCCTCCGCGCCGTCGTCCGTTCCGTTTGAGATTCGGCCAGCTGCCTACTTCCGGAGAGTGTGCCCGAGGCCGGTCAGGAACCTGGCCACGGCGTCCTCCGCTGTAGGAGGAGGGCCGAAGACCTCCTGCTGGCGGGTGGTGTCGGCGACGTACTTGCCGGTCTGGAACCAGTCGATCATGGCGCTCATGTCCCGGGTCAGGGGAACCGCAGGTCCGAGGACCTTGCCGGCAGCGCGCAGGAGGCCGGCCGGAATGGAGCGGACGCTGATCCGCTCGCCGAGGAGGCGACCGGAAATGTCCGCGATTTCGTGCATGGACACCGGGCGGTCCCAGCCGATATCGATCCGCGTCCCGGGCGCCACATCCGCGTCGACGGCGGCTGCGAGATAGTCGGCGAGATCGGACGTCAGAACGAAGGTCATCGGAACCTGGTCCGAGCCGAACCAGGTCAGCCGCCGCTTGACGAACGGGTCACCGCCGAACCGGGCGACCTGGTCCAGGAAGGCGCCCGGCCGGAGCGCGACGAACGGCACATGCTGGTCCTCCAACCGGTCCTCGGCCAGCCTCTTGTGCCAAAAGTGCGGCACGCCGGGCGTCTGGTCGCACGTGAGGATGCTGGTGAGCACGAACCTGCGGACACCGGCGCGGGCGGCGGCATCGGCCAGGTTGGCGTTGCCGGTGATGTCAATGTCGGCGGTGTCACCCTTGCTGTGCCGGGTGTATCCGGCCGCCGTGGTGATGACCGCGTCAGCCCCCTCCATGCCGCGGAGCAGGGATTCCGGGTCCAGCATGTCCCCGCGGACAACCTCCACGTCAGCTCTTTGCAGCCCGGCGGCGTCTGAACCGGGACGGACCAAAGCCCGTACCTTCTTGCCGTTGGCATGCAGGGCGGAGACCACCTTGCCGCCCAGCATGCCGGTGCCGCCCACGACCAGCACTGGACCTTCGTTGCTCATTGTGTCTCCTCACTGTTTGATGAACGTCAGTCCCGTCCTTGCCACGTGCAGATGTCCACCACGTTGCCCTCCGGGTCTATGAGGGACACCCACGCGGGCGCGAAGCGGTCGCCGAGGACGCGGCCGCCGGCGGCCACGATTGCGTCGATGCGGGCCTGCGCCTGGTCATGCGGAACCGAGACGTCCATGTGGATGCGGTTGCGCGGCGGGACGAACTTCTTGTCCTGGAACCATGCGGGCGGGCCGATGAGGTTGGGTTCGATCAGGTCCTCGTCCCCGACGGCGACGTAACCCAGCGCCGCCCGCCAGAACTCCATGACGGCCGGCCGGTCCTCGGCGTCGAACGCGAGTTGGACGTGCTGCACAGCCGACGGGTCCGGCTTCAGCCCAAACCGGGCGGCAATGCCGGAGATGCTGCGGGCAAGCTCGAGGTCGCGGTCGCTGAGCCCAACACCGGGCGTGACGACCTGGACTGTGACGGTGTCCGGCCGCAGGTCCACCAGCGGGGCGTGGCCGAGCGCTTCGGCTGCCTCCGCGATCGCGGCAACAAACTTCGCGCCGGTGGCGAAGTCGCCAGTTTCGTAGAGCGTTTTCGCGCCCCAGAAGAGCACGCGCCACTCCGCGACGCCCTCGGCGGATGAGAAGTCTGCATCGGAAATCTGCGTGGCCATGCCCCCACTATTGGGACTCCGGGGGCGGCGGTCAATGGGCCGGTCCCGGTAACTAGTAGGCTTCTTCCGGTTGGCCTTACGCCGACGCATCATTGGGAAATCTTGGGGGAAAATTTCATGAAGTACCGCTGGGCCACATTCACTACCGTTTTCGGCGCACTCCTGGGCCTGGCCGCCGCACCGGCCATGGCAGCGCCTGAGGAGGCAATCTCCGTCGGGGGCACCCCGGTGCGGGTAGCGATTGCCGCCGACGGCACGGCCTATCTCGGCAATTACGGCCAAGGCGGCGGTGTCTTCGTGGTTCCCGCCGGAGCCCCCAGGGCGTCCCGCACCATCAGTACGGGAGGCCACCCGGCCACCGGGCTCGCGCTCGGCCCGGACAGTACGCTCTACGTGGCCACATCGGACGACGCCGGCCAGAACATCGTCGGCGTTGTCCCGGCAGGAGCCACGGGCATGGCACGGACCATTCGGGTATCCGCAGGCCGCCACCCGCTCGCCGCCGGACCCGACGGAACGGTATACGTCGCCAACCCCGAGGGGAACACCGTCTCCGTCATCGCGCCGAACGGGACAGCCGTGGACCGGACTGTCAAAGTCGGGGCGGGTCCGGCAGAGGTAACGGTGACGAAGGACGGAACCGCGTTCGTGTCCAACCAGATCGCCGGCACGGTCTCCGTGATTCCGGCCGGGGCGGACACCGTCTCGAAAACCGTCGAATTCGTCTCAGACATTGGGACCTCACAGGCGCCGCACGGCATCGCCGCCGGCCCTGACGGGACCGTCTACGTGGCCGTCATCAAGTCCAGTGACATTGCCGTCATCAAGCCTGGCGCAAGCGACGTTGCCGATCGGATCTACGTCGAGGGCGGCCCGCAGGACGTGGCCATCGCACCGGACGGCACCCTGTACGTGACGAGCCTGCTGACCCAGAAGCTGTCCGTCATCCGTCCGGAGGCCTCGGACGTGTCGGGCTCCCTCCCCACCGAGGGCGGCCCCGCTCACCTCGCGGTGGCCCCCGACGGTTCGGTCATCGTGATCAGCCCGGGTTCCTCCCCCGGCGGGGGTGCGGTGTCCAGGTTCAGCGCGGCAGCCCTGGCAGCGGCGTCACACGATTCGACGGCGGCAACTCCGGCGGAGTCCGGGGCGCCGACCGCGGCAGCTCAGGCGAATGAAGCCGCGGCCCAACCATCCCCCGGCTCCTGGAATGCTCTCCCCGCAGTTGTTGCCGGCGGAGCGACGGCCGCCGTCGTCGCCGTCGTTGCTTTGATTCTGGTGAACGGCCGACGCCGGAAAGCCGGGCTGGCTGCCGGCGCCAGCCAAGCGGGGTAGCGGGCTGTAACATCGTTCACATCCGTAGTTGAAAGGGGAGCAGTGCGCGCAACCGTCAAGGACGTCGCGCGCCATGCCGGGGTTTCACCTAAGACTGTGTCGAACGTGATGAACGGCGTGGTGCCGGTCAGCGGATCCACCCGGCTCAAGGTGGAGCAGGCCATCCTCGAACTCGACTACGTGCCCAACCTCTCCGCCCGGGGCCTGCGCAACGGCAGGTCAGGCGTCATCGCCCTGGCGCTGCCGGACCTGGCCACCCCCTACTCCGCGGAGATCGCGCACCACGTGGTGGAGGTCGCCCACGAGCAGGGCTGGAGCATACAGATCGAGGAAACCGGCTCCGACCCCAGGCGCGAATACGAACTGATGTCCCGGGCGCGGTCCAACCTCATCGACGGCCTGATCCTCAACCCCGTGGTGCTCGATGAAAGCGCCGTCAAAGTGGGCGTCTCCCTGCCGCCGGTGGTCCTGCTGGGGGAGGTCTCCCAGCAGCTGGCTGACCGCGTGTGGGTGGACAGCGTTGCCGCCGCCCGCGACATGACCCTCGCGCTCGCCCGGACGGGCCGCCGCCGCATCGCCGTGCTGGGAACTGCAGAGGGCCGGCACTCGGCAGCGGCAGTTCTGCGGACCCGCGGCTACCAGGCCGCGCTGGATGAACTCGGCATTGATCCTGATGACTCGCTGCTGATCCCCTGCGAGAAGTGGACGCCCCAGACGGCTGCGGACGCGCTCGCCTCCTATCTGGACGCGCACCCGCTCCCCGACGCGCTGTTCTGCTTCACTGACTCCATGGCCATCGGCGCGCTCAGCGTGCTGTGGAAGCGCGGAATCAAGGTTCCGGAGGACGTCGCCGTGGCCGGCTTCGACGACATCGCCGATGGGCAATATGCCGTGCCATCGCTGACCACCGTTTCCTTCGACAAGCGACTGGTGGCCAGCGAGGCCCTGCGCCTCCTCACCGCGCGGATGGCGGACCGTGCCAGTGAGCAGCAGGTAGTCACCGTGGACTACAGGATTGTGGAACGGGAGAGCACCGCATCCTGAACCAGGATCCGGGCTAAGCGAGACCGCCCCATCACATTGTTGGCGCTAACAAATTTTCCTTGTGCCCTGTTTTACAACGATGTAATGTGAGGTCTGCATCACACGCCAGCCGCAACCGGTCACGGGGTACAGCGAACCGGAACGGCTGGCGCGGTGCCACAAGGATTACTTTCAGCGGACCCATCCAAAGGAGTGACGGGTGAAGCACTTTGATTTTTTCGCGAGGAATCAGTTGCCTGGCAGACAGGTGTCCCGGCGACAGCTACTGGCAGGAACCGCGGCCCTGGGCAGCGTCTTAGCCGCCGCCGGACTCACGGGCTGCGGCGGAACCGCCTCCGCGGCGGCTGTTCGGGACATTGCGTTTTGGCATCTGCTGTCCGGCGGCGACGGCATCAAGATGCAGGCCATGATCAGCGCGGCGAACGGGGCCAACCCCGGCTTCAAGGTCCATCCGACCGTCCTCGCGTGGGGGCCGCCGTATTACACCAAGCTGGCCATGGCATCGGCGGGCGGCAGGCCGCCGGAACTGGCCATCATGCACGCCAGCCGGGTTCCCGGGTACGCGCCGGGCGGGCTCATCGACCCGTGGGACATGTCCCTGCTGGCTGAACACGGCGTAACGGCCGAAAGCTTCGCCCCGAGGATCTGGGACAAGAGCCAGCACGACGGCCAGGTGTTCTCCATCGCACTGGATTCCCACCCCTTCGTCATGTTCTACAACACTGAGGTTGCCGGCAAGGCGGGAGTGCTCGCCGCCAACGGCCAGCTGCAGGAAGTTAGCTCCCCGCAGGACTTCCTCGCCATGGCCCGTGAGATGCAGAAGGTGACGCAGGCGCACGGCCTGTCCTTCGGTTATTTGGGCAGCGGTTCGCAGATGTGGCGCCTCTTCTACACGCTCTACAAGCAGCACGGGGCGGACATGGAACTCACGCCCGGCCAGCCGATGAAGGCCGACCGGGACGCCGCCGTCGAATCCCTGGAATTCATGGCCTCACTGTTCGATGACACCGTCGCCGCAAAGAGTGGGGACATCGGAACGGGGATCGCCGAATTCGCCCGCGGCGGTTCGGGGATGCTGTTCAGCGGCGTCTGGGAACTCCCCACCTTCAAGAAGGCCGAGCTGCCCGTCGACGCCGCCACCATTCCCACGCTCTACGGGACCCCGGCGTCGTACGCGGACTCGCATTCCTTCGTCCTGCCGCGGCAACTGAACGTCGACGACGGGAAGCGCCGCGACGTGTACAAGTTTGTGAGCGACATCCTCAAGGGGTCGCTGTCCTGGGCCGAAGCCGGCCACATCCCGGCCTACCAGCCCATTGTGCAGTCCCAGGCTTACAGGGACCTCACGCCCCAGATCCACTACGCCAATGCCGCGGACATCATCACCTACGACCCCGAGTCCTGGTTCAGCGGCTCTGGTTCGGACTGGCAGACCTACTTTGCGGAAAACGTGCAGAACGTACTCCTCGGCCGCGACAAGGCAGCCGACGGCTGGGACGCCTTTGTCCGGCGCACCAACACCCTTCTTTCCCGGCCCAACCCGGTCTGAGGCCACTGAGTATCTGAGGCCACTGAGCGACAAAGGAGTCCCCAATGAGTTCCTTAGCAACATCCGAAAGTGCTGAGCAGGCGCCGTCGCTGCCCGGCCAGTTCCGCAGCAACCCGTCCCGCAAAAGACCGTCCGGACCCGGCCGGTCCAACGCATCGCAGTCCAGTCCCCGCCGGACCCGGGACAACCTCAACGGCTGGGGCTTTGCCGCCCCGTTCCTGGCGTTCTTCTTGGTGTTCCTCGTCTGGCCGCTCCTGTACGGCCTGTACATGAGCCTGACCGGCAAATCCCTAACGGGAGCCAATGACAGCCTGATCGGCCTGGCCAACTATGCCGAAGCGCTGGCCGACGCCGACATGTGGCACTCGCTCGGCAACACGCTGTACTTCACGGTGATCAGCACGGTTCCGCTGGTACTCGTCGCCCTTGTTATGGCGGCACTGGTCAACGTCGGGCTGCCGGCCCAGTGGCTGTGGCGGCTCTCCTACTTCGCCCCGTACCTGCTCGCATCCACGGTGGTCTCCCTCTTCTTCTCCTGGATGTACAACCCGCAGCTGGGCCTGATCAATGACTCGCTGGCGAAGATCGGGCTTCCCAAGGTGGCCTGGCTGAACGACCCGAACGTAGCCATGTGGGCCATCGTCATCGCCACGCTGTGGTGGACGGTGGGCTTCAACTTCCTGCTCTACCTGGCCGCCATGCAGAACATCCCCGCCCAGCACTACGAGGCCGCGTCGCTGGACGGGGCCGGCGCCTGGCGGCAGTTCTTCTCCATCACCCTGCCGCAGCTGACTCCGACCACCGTGATGATCGTGCTCCTGCAAATCCTGGCCTCGCTGAAAATCTTCGATCAGGTCTACCAGATGACCGCCGGTGGCCCCGCGGGTTCCACCCGGCCCGTGGTGCAGTACATCTTCGAAACCGGGTTTACCGGCTACCGGCTGGGCTACTCCGCAGCCATCTCCTACATCTTCTTCGGGCTGATCGTGGCCGTCTCGGTCATGCAGTTCTTCATCACTCGCCGCAGGAGTGCATAACCATGGCAACCCAGACCCTCACCCGTCCCGCCCTTCGCGGCACATCCGCCACACAAGTCCGCCAGCCCCGCAAGAAGATGACCGCCGGCAGGGCCGCCGTCCTGGCGGTGGCCGCGATCCTCGCCGTCCTGTGGCTGATCCCCTTCGCCTGGGCTACGGTCACCGCTTTCAAGAGCGAAACGGATGCCGCAGCGCCGAAAGTAAGCTGGATCCCGCCGTCGGGCTTCACTGCCGATGCGTTCGTCAAGGTATTCCAGGACGGCAACATCCCGCTGTGGACGTGGAACTCCCTCTACACCTCCGCGGCCATCACCGTGATCACGCTGGCCATCTCCGCGCTGGTGGCCTATGCCCTGTCCCGGATCGACTTCCGCGGCAAGAAAGTGCTGATGACGGTGATCATCGCCTCCATCATCATCCCTCCGCCGGTGCTGATCATCCCGCTGTTCTACCAGATGGTGGCGCTGCACATGATTGACACGTCGTGGGCCATCATCCTGCCGCAGGTCATCCACCCCGCCATGGTGTTCGTGCTCAAGAAGTTCTTCGACCAGATCCCGCGTGAGCTTGAGGAGGCCGCTGTGATGGACGGTGCCAGCCGGATGCGGATCTTCACCCAGATCATCCTGCCGCTCTCACGCCCCATCCTGGCCGCCGTCGCGATCTTCGTGTTCATCAGCGCCTGGAACAACTTCCTCTGGCCCTTCATCTCCACCAACGACGGCTCCATCCTGACCCTGCCGGTGGGGCTGCAGACCATCAAGAGCGCCTACGGCATCCAGTACGCGCAGAACATGGCGTCCGCGCTGCTCGCGGCACTGCCGCTCATCCTCGTCTTCCTGTTCTTCCAGCGCCAGATCATCAAGGGCGTTGCGACGACGGGACTCGCCGGCACCTGATCCGGAACCTTCGCTTTTCACCTGATTTCTGACGATCCAGTTCCACCACCAAGGAGAACCCCACATGTCCCGCGCAAGGATCACCCTCGACCGCGACTTCACCATCGGGGAAGTACCCCGCCGCCTTTTCGGCTCCTTTGTTGAGCACATGGGCCGCTGCGTCTACACCGGCATCTACGAGCCCGGCCACCCGGAGGCCGACGAGAACGGCTTCCGGCAGGACGTGCTCAAGCTCGTCAAGGAGCTCGGCGCCACCGTCATCCGCTACCCCGGCGGCAACTTCGTCTCCGGCTACAACTGGGAGGACGGCATCGGGCCGCGGGAAAACCGCCCCCGCCGGCTCGACGGCGCCTGGCACACCTTGGAGACCAACGCCTTCGGCCTGCACGAGTTCGTGGACTGGTCCCGGCAGGCCGGCACGGAAATCATGGAAGCCATCAACCTCGGCACCAGGGGAGTGGACGCGGCCCGCGAGATCGTGGAGTACGCCAACCACCCCGGCGGCACCTACCTGTCCGACCTGCGCGCCAAGAATGGCCACAAGGACCCGTTCAACATCAAGCTGTGGTGCCTCGGCAACGAGATGGACGGGCCATGGCAGATCGGCCACAAGACGGCCGAGGAATACGGCCGGCTGGCCCAGGAGGCCGCCAAGGCGATGCGGTTCGTGGACCCGGACATCGAACTGGTGGCCTGCGGCAGCTCCAACTCCGGCATGCCGACCTTTGGCGCCTGGGAACAGACCGTGCTGACCCACGCCTACGAGGAAGTGGACTACGTCTCGCTGCACGCCTACTACCAGGAGCACGACGGCGACGTCGGCAGCTTCCTCGCCAGCGCCGTCGACACCGACTACTTCATCGAGTCGGTGGTCGCCACGGCCGACGCCGTCCGCGCCAAGGGCAAGCACAAGAAGAACATCAACCTGTCCTTCGACGAGTGGAACGTCTGGTACCAGCGCGGCCTCGACACCGAGGACCAGCCGCACAACGTGACCAAGGCGGGCTGGCGCGAGCACCCGCGGGTCATTGAGGACAAATACAACGTGACGGACGCCGTCGTGGTCGGCACCCTGCTCAACTCGCTGCTCCGCCACGGCGACAGGGTCAAGATCGCCAACCAGGCGCAGCTGGTCAACGTGATCGCGCCGATCTTCAGTGAGGAAAACGGCCCGGCCTGGCGGCAGACCATCTTCCACCCCTTTGCCCGGATGGCCGAACTGGCCAAGGGCCAGATCCTGCGCCTGTCCGTCGACTCGGACAAGTACGGGAACGCCCGGTTCGGCGACACCGACCTCGTGGACGTCAGTGCCACGTGGAACGAGGAAACGGGCCGGGTGGCGCTGTTCTTCGCCAACCGGGGCCTGGAGGAGGCGGCCGACGTCGAGGTGGCCCTGCGCGGCTTCGACGCCCGCAAGGTGCTCCGCGCCGAGGTGCTGGAAATCCCGGAGGGCGGGGACCGCTTCACGATCAACACCCAGGGCAGCCCGGACCGCGTGGGCCTGAAGCCGCTCGAAGGGGCCAAGGCAAGCGGCTCCGAACTCCGGCTGAGCCTGCCCGCGCTGTCCTGGGCCGTCGTCGAGCTGGACGTGGCGAAGAGCTGACCCCTTCCCGTCGAGGACCTTTCTCAAGGCGTTATGTACATCCGTACACAACCAGTGTACGTTTGTACATAACGCCTTTTGGAGGGATTTATTGTGGAGCAGTATTTTGCCGGCGACAGCAGGACGATGCAGGAACGGATGCTGGCCGGAGACCTGTACATCGCCGACGATCCGAACCTTGCCGCCGACAACGCCCGCGGCATGGAGCTCGCCGACCGCTACGGCAGGACGTGGGCCGGGGATCGCGAGGAGGCGAAGCGGATCCTTGCCGACCTCCTCGGCGCGGTCGGTGAGGGTACGGACATCCGGCCGCCGTTCTTCGTCGACTACGGCAAGTACATCCGGATCGGCGCCCGGACCTTCATCAACTTCAACTTCACGGCGCTGGACGTTGCCCCCATCACCATCGGCGACGACGTACAGATCGGCCCCAATGTCCAGCTGCTGACGCCCACCCATCCCGTGGAGCCCGGGCCGCGCCGGGACAAGCTTGAGGCGGCGCAGCCCATCACCATCGGGAACAACGTCTGGATCGGCGGAGGCGCGATCATCCTGCCCGGCGTGACCGTGGGCGAGAACTCGGTAATCGGCGCCGGGGCCGTGGTGACGAAGGACGTGCCGGCCAACGTCGTCGCCGTCGGCAACCCGGCCCGCGTCATCCGCAGCATATGAGCGTGCGCCGCCACGACCCCAACCGCCGGCAGCGGCTTATCGAGGTGGCCCTGGACGTCATCGCCGAACACGGCGTTGCCGCCACCACCCACCGGAAGGTCGCCCAGGCAGCGGATGTGCCCCTCGGTTCGCTGACCTACCATTTCAAGGGCCTCGACGATCTGTTCGCGGCCGCCTTCACGAAGCTCGCTGACGAAACCGCGGACGGGTTCGAGGCAGCCCTGGCTAACGCCGAGGGGCCGGACGCGGCGCGGGAAGCCGTGGTGGGCCTCATCGCGGGCGAGCTGCTCGGGGAACGCCGGAACATTCTGCTCACCTACGAGCTCTACGCCCTGGCCGCGCGCCGCCCGGACCTGCGCCGGGTGACCGATACCTGGATGGCCAGGAGCCGCGCCGCCCTGGAACGCCACTTTGATCCGGCCACGACGGTGATGCTGGACGCTCTGATAGAGGGCCTCTCCATCCACCGGGCGCTGGCCCTGGAACCCATGTCCGTTGAGACCGTTCGCGACGCCGTGAACAGAATAGTGATTCCGCAGTGAACAACCCTTCAACAACGGCGCCGTCCACCGCCGCGATCGCCGCCCCGGCCGGGCCAGGCAAGGCGCGTGCCGCCGTCGCCATCCTCTTCCTCACCAACGGCGCGCTCTTCGCCAACCTGCTGCCCCGGTACCCGGCCATCATGGCGGAGCTGGGTCTGAACAACGCCCAATTCGGGCTTGCTGTGGCGGCATTTCCGCTCGGCGCCCTTCTGGCCGGGCTCGCCGCCGGGGTGCTGATCCGCCGTTTTCGGTCCTCGCGGGTGGCGGTCGCGGGCACCATTCTGACCAGCCTGGGGATCCTCTGCGCGGGCATGGCACCGTCCTGGGCGATGCTCGCCGCCGCGCTGTTCTTCGCCGGAGCGATGGACGCCGTCACCGACGTGGCCCAGAACGCCCACGGGCTGCGTGTCCAGAGGTTGTACCAGCGCTCCATCATCAACTCGCTGCACGCGGTGTGGAGCATCGGAGCCGTGCTGGGCGGCCTGATGGGGGCCGCGGCGGCGGGCCTGGATCTTGCGCCCGGAATCCAACTCAGCATCTCGGCCGCACTGTTCGCGGCGTTGACGCTGTGCTGCTACCGCTTCCTCCTGCCCGGGCCGGAAACGGACGACGACGGCGAGTCCGCCGCCGCTGCGGCGGACGGGACAGCGGCACCTGGCCCGGAGCCGTCGTCGGCCGCCCGGGGAACAGTCGCCAAGTACGGCGTCCTGGCCGCACTGGTGCTCATCGCCACGGCTGTGGCTTTGGTGGAGGATGCCGGCAGTTCGTGGTCCGCCATCTACCTCAGCGACACCCTCGGCGCGGCCACCACACTCGCCGGGTTCGGCTTCGTGGCGCTGACCGGGGCGCAGTTCGTCGGCCGCCTGCTGGGCGACCGGCTCGTGGACCGCTTCGGCCAGCGGACGGTGGCGCGGGCCGGCGGACTGATTGCCGCCGTCGGCATGGGTACCGCCCTGGCCGTCCCCAGCATCCCCGGCACGATTCTCGGCTTCGCGGCAGCCGGCCTCGGCGTGGCAACGCTCGTTCCTGCGGCCATGCACGCCGCGGACGAACTACCCGGGCTGCGGCCCGGGACCGGCCTCACCATGGTCAGCTGGCTGATGCGCGTGGGCTTCCTGGTTTCGCCGCCGGTTGTCGGCGCCGTCGCGGATGCCGCCAGCCTGCGCGCCGGCCTCTTCGTGGTGCCGCTGGCCGGACTCCTGGTTCTGGCGCTGTCGGCGGTGCTGGCCAAGCGGCTGAAACCGGGTTTCACCCATTGAAATCGTCGGAGGCAGGGCAGGCCTGACCGGGGGACGCTTAATCAGGTGAACATGATTAATGTAGAGCCGCGCTGCCGGATTATCTTGGACAATGACTGGGCAGGTGATCCGGATGGGCTTATCGGGCTAGCCCATCATGCCTTGTCTCCTGCCAACCGGATCATCGCGGTCACGAGCTCGCTGACCAACCCGATGTTCGGGCCGCCCGACGGCATGGCCCGGGAAGGGGCGGACCTGGCCGAGGACTTGCTCCGAGTCCTGAAGCTCCCGGATCTGGCAACCGTTCACGCCGGCTCCGACGCGCCGTTCACCGGGCAGCCTCGGCACACAGCCGCCGCGCAGTCCATCGTTGACGCTGTCCGGGCAGGAGCTATTGCAGACATGCCAACGGTCCTCGTATGCGCCGGCCCGCTGACGAACGTGGCAGACGCGCTCCTTCTGGAACCGGACATCGCCGCCGCGTTCACCCTTGCTTGGGTCGGCGGGGCCGCCGCGAACGAGGACGAATACAACTACTACACGGATCCTGCCGCCGCCCGGTTTGTGCTGGCGAACCAACAACTCGCCGTGTGGCAATTTCCCATGGAGACGTACCGGGAAGTCGTCATTTCCGTTGCCGAGCTGGACTACTCGCTCAGGAACGCGGGAGCGGGCGGCACGTGGCTGTGGGAGCGGTTCAACAGCCTAAAGGTTCCGGACTTCGTCAAGTTCGGTCCGCTGTGGTGCCTGGGAGACAGTGCACCGCTCGTCATTACCGGGCTCGACGACGTCACATCCAGGTTTGAGGAAACGGGCAGTTCACCGTCCAGAAGGACCTACACGAGTGTGGACTCGAGACTGATCATCGCGGACTTTTTTGCGCGGCTGCAGCTGCACAGTCACGCCGGATAAACCGCGATGGCGGTGGCCTTGATGACGAAGTAGACGGTCATTCCCGGGGTGAGTCCCAGGTCTGCCGAGGCTGCTGGGGTGATGTCCGCGGACAGGCCGCCGGCGTGGACGCGGATCTGGTCGCCGTGGGGTTCCAGGTCCGTGATGGTGACGGCGAACGAGTTCCGCGGGCTGCCGTGCTCGGCGCTCAGGAAGACCGAAACAGCCGTCGGCGAGAAGACGGCGACGCCGTCCTGGCCGGGGACGGCACCGTCCTCGGGGTGGGCGGTGATGTCCAGCCCGCCGTCGGACGTGAGCCCGTGGCCGGTGATGATGCCGGCCAGAAGGTTCATGCCCGCCAAACCGGCGGCGAACTTGCTGCGCGGTTTCTCCAGGACCGCGCGGGTGGGCCCCTCCTCGGTGATGCGTCCGCCTTCGACCACGATGGCCCGGTCCGCGAGCATGAGCGCGTCCAGGACATCGTGCGTGATGATGATGGCCCGGCGGTTGGCGAGGACCCGTTTGAGGAGCCGGCGGAGCATGGGGGCGGCATGGATGTCGAGGGCAGCCATGGGTTCGTCGAGCAGAAGCAGTTCGGGGTCTGTGGCCAGGGCGCGGGCGATGGCGACGCGCTGCGCCTGGCCGCCCGAGAGCTGGCCGGGCCGCCGGTCCGCGAACTCCGCGGCCTCTACCTCGGCCAGCCAATGCCGCGCCGTCTCCAGCGCACCTGCCCGGTTGGCGCCGGCTGCCCGGGGCCCGAAGGCGACATTCTCCAGCACGCTCATGTGCGGAAACAGCAGCGGTTCCTGTGCGAGCAAGGCTGTTCCCCGCGTGTGCGGCGGCAGGAAATGGCTGTTCCCGCCGTCGAGGTTGAACAGCGATTTCTGTCCGAGCACGGCGTGCCCGCTGTCGGGGCGGAGGAGCCCGGCGATGATCCCCAGCAGTGTCGACTTACCGGCGCCGTTGGGGCCCAGCACGGCGACGGTTTCGGCGGCTCCGAGCGTGAGGGAGACGTCGAAGTTGCGTGCCGTCAGCGCGGCGTTAAGCGTGAAAGTCACTTTGCTCCTGCCTCTGCCGCCAGCGCCCGGGGGCGCCGGTAGGAAAGCCCGACGACGGCGACGGCCACGGCCACCAGCACCAGGGAAAGGGCGACGGCGGCATCGGCGTCGGTTTCCCGCTGCAGGTAGATCTCCAGGGGCAGGGTCCGGGTGACGCCCTGCAGGCTGCCGGCGAATGTCAGGGTGGCGCCGAACTCACCCAGGCAGCGCGCGAAGGACAGTACGGCACCGGAAGCCAGGCCGGGCAGTACCAGCGGGATGCTGACGCGACGCAGCACCGTGGTGGGACGGGCGCCCAGGGTTGCAGCGACCGCCTCGTATTTGGTGCCCGCCGTGCGGAGGGCGCCCTCGAGGCTGACCACCAGGAAAGGCAGCGCCACGAACGTCTGGGCGAGGACGACGGCGGTGGTTGAGAAAGCGATCTGGATTCCGGCCAGTTCGATGCTGCGCCCGAGCATGCCCTGGCGGCCGAACGTGTAGAGCAGGGCGATGCCGCCGACGACCGGGGGCAACACGAGCGGGAGCAGCACGAAGGCCCGCAGCAGGCGCTGGCCCGGGAAACTGGCACGGGCCAGGACGAGGGCCAGCGGCACGCCGAGCACGATGCACAGCACCGTGCTGGCGGCCGAGGTCCGCAGGCTCAGGCCCAGCGCGGTGAGGGCGGATTCGGAGGTGATGAGCGGGATGAACTGGCCCCAGTTGACCTTGGCCACCATGGCGGCCAGCGGCAGCAGGACAAACAGAGCCCCTGCTGCCGCGAGGGCGAAGACCCAGGGCGGGACACCCGTGTAGCCGGTGTCCCGCCGGTTAGTTTTGCGGGCTGTCCCGGCCTTGTTACGGGGTGCCGAAACCGGCGTCACTGAGGACCTTCCTGCCTTCGCTGCCGGTGACCGTGGCGATGAAGGCCCTGGCCAGTTCCTTGTTCTTGCTGCTGCCCACGGTGGCGATGGGGTAGGTGTTCACGGCCTGGTCCGACTCGCTGAACGGGATGCCCTTAACCTTGTCGCCCGCGTTTTTGACGTCGGTGACGTAGACCAGCCCGGCGTCGGCTTCCCCGGAGGTGACCTTGCCGAGCACATCAGTCACAGAGGATTCCTCGCTGACGGGCTTCAGGGTGGTTCCGGCGGCCTGCTCCACCGTCTCGGTGGCGGAGCCGCAGGGCACCTGCGGCGCGCAGACAACCACCTTGACGCCAGGCTTCGCCAGATCGGCGAAGGAACTGACCGACGCCGGATTGCCCGGCGGGACGGCGATCTCCAGGACGTTCGTGGCGAAGTTGCTTGCCGTTCCGTCGGTGAGCCCGGCGTCGGAGAGCTTGGCCATGTTCCTGGTGTCGGCGGAGGCGAACACATCGGCCGGGGCGCCCTGGCTGATCTGCGTGGCCAGGTCCGAGGACCCGGCGAAGTTGAGCGTGACCTTGGTGCCCGGGTTTGCGGCCTCGAACTCGGAGGCGATCCTGGTGAACGTCGGCTTGAGGGACGCGGCGGCGAACACGGTCACGGTGCCGGTGCCGGCCGCCGTCGAACTGCCGCTCTGGGTTGTGCCGGCCGCCGTATTGGAGGCGGCGCAGCCGGCCAGCCCGGCGGTAACGACTCCGGCGGCCAGCACGGCGCCAATGCGCACGTGGATGGTGCTCATATGATGCTCTTTCCCTGAGGCGTTTCGATGATGACGGTGGTGGCCTTGACGACGGCGGTGGCCACGGACCCGAGTTCAAGGCCGAGGTCACGGACGGCTTCGCTGCTCATCAGGGAGACAACGCGGAACGGGCCGCACTGCAGCTCCACCTGGGCCATGACCTTGTCCGCGGTGATGCCGGTGACCAGGCCAACGAACCGGTTGCGCGCCGAGCTGCCGACCCGGGTGGGGTCCTCGGGCAGCTGCGCCTGGTTGCGGGCGAGGTGGGCGAGTTCGAGCCCCTCGACGGCCAGCCGGCCGGAGGCGTCCTTAACCGGGGTCAGGGTCCCGCTTTCGGTCCAGCGGCGGACGGTGTCGTCGCTGACGCCCAGGAAGCGCGCGGCTTCGGAGATGCGTATTTTCGGCATGACACCATATTTGCCCATATGCGGCAATTTCGCGAGGTTATGTCCGCAAATTCGGAACTGGTCCCGATTTGCTGGGGCTTGGAAGTTGGCCGGTTTTGTTACGCCCCGCTTCGGCCGGTGAAGCTGCGTTTCCGTGCGCGTCAGTTCGTTGCAGCCGGGCTTGGGAAGCCGCCAGCAAGGTGCTTGATTGGGTCTACACGCTTCGAAAGGACTCGCCATGACGGAACTCTCAGACCTCAGCCCGCGCCGGATCCGCAACGTGCTGGGCCACTTCGCGACGGGCCTGACCGTGATCACCGCGGCAACCGAGAACGGCCCTGCCGGGTTCACCTGCCAGTCCTTTGCGTCCCTCTCGCTGGAACCGGCGCTGGTGACCTTCAGCCCGGCACGGACCTCCAGTACCTGGCCGCTGCTGCGCCAGGCAGGCCGCTTCACCGTCAACATCCTTCCCGCGGACCACCAGCATCTCGCGGCCCAGTTCGCGCGGTCCGGTGCGGACAAGTTCGTCGGAGTCGAGCACTCGCCGTCGCCCCTCGGCAACCCTGTCCTCGACGGCGCCCTGGCCTGGGTGGACTGCGAGCTGCACCAGGAGTACGACGGCGGCGACCACACCATAGTGGTGGCCGCGATCCACGCCCTGGGCGCCCGCTCCGACGTCGATCCCCTCCTTTTCTTCAAGGGCGAGTACGTCTCCGTGCAGCCACGGGTCAAAATCCTGGAGGGCGTCGCATGACACGGGGTGGCGTGGCCAAGGTCAAGGCCACGTCCCGTCGGCGTGGCCGCCGGCTCGCGCAGCCGGACATCACCGACGAGGTGTGGCTGCCCGCGGAGGACTGGGCAGCCATCAAGGTCGGGGCCAGTGTCGAGGTCACGCTTCCCTCGGGGCACTCGTACACCGGCCGCGTTGACTCCAAGACGCCGGACTCGGACCTGGTGTGGATCATCAGTTCGGCCGGACAGGGACGCCAGATGTACGGCAACCGCGACGGAGTGCGCCTCCTCCCGGTGTGAGGCCCACGCGCGTGAGCGTCCTTCTGGTTCCCCGCGGTTTCCTGGCGGCCGCGCACCTTTTCTGCCGCGGGCGCAGAGGCCCTGCGCCCGGGAAATCTGCAGCAGACCTGAACAGCAAGGAGGGTGGGCATCCGCTGGATGCCCACCCTCCTTTTTCGCTTGTGTTGGCTTTACGCCTGCGGCTTAGGCTGCGTTGGCTGTTCCGGTTCCCCGAGCGACAGCATCAGCCGGTTGGCCCAGTTGAAAAACGCGCTGCCGTGGATCACGTCGGCCAGGTCCAGCACGTCGAGGCCCTCGTCCTGCAGGGCCCGGACGTGGGCCTCGTTCAGCCGCGGCGGTGTCTGCGCCAGCGCCGCCGCTGCCGCAACGACGGCGTTCCAGCGCGACCCGAGGTCAGCGGAGGTGCCGTCGTCGAGAAGCTGCTGGACGTCGTCGTGCCGGTCTGAGTGGTGTGAGGCGAACCGGGCGTGGACGGACGCGCAGAAGACGCAGCCGTTGGCGCGGGACGTCGCAGCTGCCGCGAGTTCCCGCTCGCCGCGGGGGAGGCCTTCCTTCGTGTTGTAGAAGATGTCCTTATCGGTGCGCGTCCGAGCGCCCAGGATGTCCGGGTCGCGGGCCAATAGCCGGAAGTAGTCGCTTCCGGCGCGCCCGCGGTCCACCAGCCCGGCCAGCTGCCGCTCGGTCAGGGCCGCGGCGTCGGGCGCCTGCAGCCAGGGCCGCCATCCTAGTTCGTCCTGGGTGAAGGCCTCCGGTCGGTTCAGGGTGGGGTAGGTGGTCACTTCATCGGTCATGATCCGATCCTTACGGTCTGGGCGTCAGCCGGGTTCGCGGCAATTTCTGTCAGGGCGGGTTCCGGCAGGGCGGCGGCCAGAATCCGCAGCCCGCTGACCACCCGGAGCTGGTAGGCGAGGAACGCAACGAGCTGCGAGAGCGTGACGATGCCCGTGGTGGACCACCCCGCCGCCACGAGGGTGCCGAGGGCTGCCGGGGAAGCTTCCCGCGGCCGGAAGACCAGCAGGTGCGCGTGGTCCAGGGCCGAGCTCAGCCTGTCGCCCAAGATGCCCCTGACTGCGGCAGGGGCAGCCCATCGCAGCCCCGGACGGCTTTCGGCCTGCAGACCGGGCTCGCGGTACTCGCCGTAGGGCCCGAGCGCCACGCCCGATTCCGCTGCCTCGAGGACGGCGGCGTGGAGCGAATCGCCGGCTCCGGCCGCCTTGAACCCCTGCTCATAGAACGCCGTCGCCTCAGCGTTCCCGTGCAGCGCCGCCACGAACACGGCGACGGCGAACCGTTCTGGCAGGCTGGCTGCGGTGAGCACGTCGGGCTCGAAGAGGGCCAGGTAACTGGCTTGGGTGTTCTCCCGGGTGACGGGACGGCGCCGCCGCAGTTCATCTAAGGGCGACCCGGGGGAGACCCCCAAAATGGTGTCGACGGCGTCTTGTGCTGTGTTGCTCATTTCGCTCCTTGCTGGACGGGGTGAGATTGCTGGGCGGGGACAGATGCGGGGGCTGCTTTCCAGCCGAGCCGCGGAACCACTTCGGTGGCGGCGAGCTCGATGGAGCGCAGGATGTGCTCGTGCGGGGGATCGATGGAATGGACCTGGAAGGAAATGTCCGTTGCCCGCTGCAGGGAGCTGTCGCGGGCCAGGGATTCGACGACGTCGTCCACGGTTCCGACGTGCGAGTCGGTCGCAGTTATCAGGCCCTCGACGCCGTGGCTTTCAAAGACGTGGCCCTGGCGCTCGAAATGCGGGACGATCCGGCGCAGTCCGGCCTCGGCGAAGCGGAGCGCCTCGGCCCGGCTGTCGGCAACAAAGAGTGTGCGGGAAGCGAGGACCCTTGGCGTTGCTCCGTGCGGCAGCGCCGCCACGTAGGCATCGATGATCGGATTCTGAAGCTCGTCCAGCGGCGCCGACGGCTTTTCGGGGGACCGTGGCTGGGTGCGGGAGAGCATCACACCGTCACCTGCCCGGCCGGCGCGCTCGCCGCCAGCCACCGAGAAGGTGGCCTGCCATATCCGCTCCAGCAGTTGCGGGGCAGCCGGGTAGAGCCGGTTCGTTGAGGTTCCGAGCTCCTTGCCGCCCCAGGCCTCGGCGAGCAGCTGCAGCTTGTCCGCGAAGATCCCACGGCGTTCGTCGGAGTCCAACCCGAACGCTGTGAAGGCGGACGGCGTACCTCCCGTCCCGACGCCAACCTCGAGCCGGCCGCCGGAGAGCAGGTCCAGCACGGCGGCATCCTCGGCCGCGCGCAGCGGGTCCTCGAGGGGAAGAGTGATGATCCCGGTTCCCAGCCGGATGCGGGAGGTCCTTGCCGCAACGTGCGACAGGAACACCAGGGGCGAGGGAAGCCCGCCCTCCGACTCGTTGAAGTGGTGCTGTGCCACCCACGCGGAATCAAATCCCAGCTCCTCGGCCCTGAGGATCTGCTCCAGGGCGAGCCGGTAGCGTTCGGCGGGTCCGGCGTCGTCCAGCAGCCGGGTGAAGAAGCCGATCCTCTTGGCCGTGCCTTGCTTGGCCAGTGCGGCGGGGCGGGTCATGGTTGTGCCTTTCGGTTTCCGGGGATCGCGTCGATCAGTTCCCGGGTGTAGGAGTGCTGCGGGTTCAGGAAGACGTCATCCACCGTGCCCTGTTCCACCTGGCGGCCGTTGCTCATGACGGAGACCGTGTCCGCGATCTGGCGGACGACGGCGAGGTCATGGGTGATGAAGACATAGCTCAGGTCAAGTTCGCACTGCAGTTCCCCGAGGAGGGCCAGGATCTGGGACTGGACAGTGACGTCCAGGGCGGACACGGCCTCATCCAGGATCAGCACCTCCGGGTCGAGCACCAGCGCGCGGGCAATCGCCACCCGCTGGCGCTGGCCACCGGAGAGTTCCCGGGGATGCTTGGCGAGGAGCGACTCCGGCAGGCTGACGCGGTTCAGCAGTTCCCGCACTGTGGCGTCCCGCCCGGGTTTGGGCCCGGCGTTGAAGTTCAGCAGCGGTTCCTCGATGATTCTGGCAATGGTCTGCCGTGGGTCCAAGGAGGTGAAGGGGTTCTGGTAGACCAGCTGCACGTGCTTGCGGAACAGCCGCAGCCCTTTCGCGTCCAGTTCGGAGAGGTCTTGGCCGCCGATGACGATGTGGCCGGCCGTGGGGCGCTGGAAACCGGCGAGGGCCCGCGCCGTCGTCGTCTTTCCGGATCCCGATTCACCCACGATGGCGTGCGTCGTGCCGCGCGGAACGCTGAAGCTGACGCCGTCCACGGCCCGGAAAGCGGGTTGGTTCCGCCCCGTTGCGAATTCCTGGATGAGGTTGCGGACCGCGACGGCGGTGTCCCGGCTGGCGGCGCGTTCACCGGCGGCGGGCAGGAGCCGAGCCTTGCCGTCAGAGATCGACGGCGCGTCAGCGATCAGCTGCCGGGTGTAGGAACTGGTGGGGTGCGCGAGTACCTCGGCTGTAGGGCCTTGTTCCTGGACCCGCCCGCCCTTGAGGACCACGGTCCGGTCGGCGCGGTCGGCGGCGACGCCGAGGTCGTGCGTGACGAACAGAACGGCTGTGCCGGATTCGGCGCGCAGGTCATCGAGCAGGTCCAGGATTCGCCGCTGTACGGTGACGTCGAGGGCAGACGTGGCCTCGTCGGCAATGATCAGTTGAGGCTGCAGCGCGATGGCCGCGGCGATCAGCACCCGTTGCTTCATGCCACCGGAAAGTTCGTGGGCGTACTGCCTGGCGCGGCGCTCGGGGTCAGGTATGCCCACTCGCCCCAGCAGTTCCAGGACGCGCTGCCGGCGCTCCGCCTTCGGCAGCCTGGTATGCAGGCGCAGCACCTCCTCCACCTGCATGCCCACCGTGGTCACCGGGTTCAGGGAGCTCGTCGGGTCCTGCGGGATGAGGCTGATCTTGGCCCCGCGGATCGCTTCCAGGCGCTTCTGCGACCAGCCCGCAATGTCCGTGCCATTGAGCCGGATACTGCCGCCGTCGATTCTGCCGTTTCCGGCGAGCAGCCCGATCACGGCCTGGGCGGTCGTCGACTTCCCTGAACCGGACTCGCCTACCAGGGCGACCACTTCGCCGGGCGCGAGGTTCAGCGACACGTTGTGGACCACGCGGCGGTGCGATCCGTGGCGGTCCGCGTAGGACACTGAGAGGTTTTCGAGTTCCAGGACGGGACCGGTGTGGGCCCGTGGGCCGGCGGCTGTGGCCCCTGCTGTGAGGATTCCGGTCACGGCTGAACCTTTCGGATCGAGTGGCTGATGCGGTTGGCTGACAGGACGACGGCCACCACCACCAGCCCGGGATAGGTGGTGAGCCACCAGGACGTGGCCACGTAGTTCCGTCCCTCGGCTATCAGCAGCCCCCATTCGGGCGTGGGTGGCGGGGCACCGTAGCCAAGGAATCCAAGGGTGGAGATCGCCAGGATCGCGGCTCCGAACTGAAGCGCGACCAGTGCAAGGACGGGACCGGCGGAATTGGGCAGGATGTGCCGGCGGAGGACGGCGGCGAAGGTCCCGCCGCTGCCGAACGCGGCCTCGACGAAGTCGCTGCGCCGGACTCGCAGGACCTCGGCACGCGAGAGCCGGGCGAAGCTGGCCACCGAGCCGACGCCGACGGCGATGGCCGCGTTCACGGTGCCGAAGCCGAGGATGATGATGATGCTCAGCGACAGCAGGAGGCCGGGAATGGACAGCAGGACGTCCACAATCCGCATCACGACGGCGTCGGTGATCCCGCCGATGGAACCGGCGAGGAGACCCAGGAGGGTTCCGACCACCAGCCCCACCGCGACGGCCACCAAGGCGCCGGTCACGGAGTTGATGGAGCCATGCACGATCCTCGAGTAGAGATCACGTCCCAGCTCGTCGGTGCCGAGCAGGTGCCCGCCGCCGGGTGGCAGCAGCTTGTCCCGGGCGGTTCCCGAGGTGGCGCTGTGGGCGGTGAAAAGCCCCGGGGCGATGGTCCAGAGCGCCACGAGGCCCAGGACCAGCCAGGACAGCACCAGTCCGGGCTGGATGCGGAGGCGGGGGCGACTGGGGACTTCTTCCGGGCTGTCCGTGTCCGGGGTGGCCGTTACCGGTGTGCCGGCCAGGCTGACGTGGCTCACGTGAGGGCACCTGCCTTTCGCTTCAGTCGGGGGTCCAGGACGGGATATAGGAGGTCGACGGCCAAGTTGACCAGCACGAACGCCGCGGCGGCCAGGACCACGACGGCCTGCAGTACGGCGGCGTCCTGGCTGTTCACGGCCTCCTGGGTCAGCTGGCCTATGCCGTTGCGGCCGAAGACGGTCTCCGTGACCACCGCCCCGCCAATGAGTTCGCCCAGCAGGACACCGGCGATCGTGAGCGCGGGCAGCACGGCGTTCCGTACCACGTGGTGGCCCAGCACCCACACGTTGCTGCCGCCCCGTGACCGTGCGACGGCCACGAAAGGCTGTGTCCCGACGTCGTCGATGCTGCGGATCAGCACCTGTGCCAGTGGCGCCGAAATCGGGATCGCCAGCGTTGCCACCGGCAGTACCAGGCCCAGCGCCTCGGGCGGGTTGATCACGGGAATGAGCTTCAGTTGGAAGGAGAAGATCTGGATCAGCACGATCCCGAGCCAGAACACCGGCACCGAGATGAACAGTGACGGCAGTGACTGGACCGCGTTCCGCAGCCAGCTGAACGGCGCCAGGCTGGAGAGGAACGCTATCGCAGCGGCCAGGACCACCGCGGCCAGGAAGCCGAGTCCGGCCAGGGCCAGGGTTGACGGCACGTTGGCCGCCAGCTGGTCCACCACCGGAACGCCGGCCTGAACCGAATAGCCCAGGTTTCCCGTGAGGAAGCCCGCCAGGGAATGCAGGTATTGCAGGAATAGCGGGGTGTCCGCGCCGTAGGAGGTGCGGATGTCCTCGATCTCCTGCGGGCTCAGCCCCATGTCGGGGTTCTGGTACTTGATCAGGAGGGCATCACCGGGCAGCGCCTGAAGCAGGATGAACGCGACAGTGAAGGCGGCCCACAGCACCAGCGTGGCCTGCCCTGCACGGCTCAGAAGATGGCGGCTCAGAAGGTGGCGGCGCATGTCAGTGCTTGGCGAGCCAAACGCCGTACAGGCTGGGGCGTCCGACAGCTTCGAAGCCGAGGCCCTGCAAGTACGGTGCTGCGGCGAAGACCTGCGGCTCCTCGAAGATCGGAATCACGAGGGCCTGGTCGATCAGGTGGTTCTGGACCTCCGCGACATCCTTGAGGCGCTGTGCCGGATCGGTGCGGGACGTTTCGGCTTCCAGGAGCGCGTTCAGCTTCTGGTCCACAAAGCTCTTCACCTTCTGGCTGCTGCCGCCCTTCTGGAGCAGGGCATCGCGGTTCTTGGGGTAGAACTGGCTCTTGATGACATCCGGATCGGCGCGTCCCACCATCGCCACGGACACCGGGGTCTTCTCCGGGTCAAGGCTGTCGACGGTCTTGCTGCCCGAGTCACCGGCGAGGATGTTGAGCTTGACGCCAACCTTCTCCCACTGCTGGGCGACCAGCTGCAGCACGGCCTTGTTCTGCGGCTGCGGCAGCGATTCATAAATCGTCAGGGACAGCTGCTTGCCGTCCTTGCTGCGGATGCCGTCGGCACCCGGCTTCCACCCGGCGTCGTCCAGCAGTTCCTTGGCCTTCTCCGGGTCGTGACCGAGCTTGGCGGAGAGGTCCACGTAGCCGATGGCTTCCTTGGACAGCACCGAGGTGGCCACCGGGTAGTTGTCGGAGAAGATGGTCTCCACGATCTCGTCCCTGTCGGTGGCCTTGAGGAGCGCCTGGCGAACGCGGACGTCGGCAACGAGGGCGTTGTCGGGGCGGAAGACGATGCTGTCGTTGACGCCGCGGGTGCCGGGCGCGAAGATCTTGAAGCCCTTGGACTCCACCTGCTTCTCGTCGTAGGCCTGGACCTGGCGGATCAGGTCGCCCTGCCCGGCGATCAGTGAGCCGGTGCGCACGCTGTCCTCCGGGGTCACCACGATCTTCACCGCCTCCATGTACGCACGGCCCTGGTGGTCGGCCGTCTTGGGTCCCCAGTTGTAGTCGGGCCTGGCACTGAGGTCGACTTCCTTGCCCAGAACTTCGTTGGCGACGGTGAACGGGCCGCTGCCGATGATGTTCTTGGCGCTGCCGAGGTCGTCAAAGTTCCGGTCCAGGGTGCTGATGGACACGATGCCCGAGCCGATGGTGGCGGTGCCCTGCAGGAAGCCCGGGGAGGACTTTTTGAAGTGGAACTTCACGGTAAGGGGGTCGATGACCTCGCTGTGGTCGTAATTGTTGATCACCTCGGACACCGGCTGGTTGAGGGCCTTGTTGCCCAGGCCGTAGGTGTCGAAGTTCCGGGCGACGGCGGCAGCATCCACCGGTGTGCCGTCTGAGAAGGTGACGCCGCTGCGCAGCTTGAAGGTGTACTCCGTCAGCGCCGGGTTGCTGGTCCAGGATTCGGCGAGCCACGGCTCGATCTTGAGGGTCTCCGGGTTCTGGTAGGTCAGCTTGTCGGTGATCTGGTTAAGGATGCCGCCGTTGGGGTAGAAACCGCCGGCCGGGGGATACAGGTTGGTGTGGGCCTGCTGTTCCAGATAGGTCAGCGTGCCTCCGCTGACGGGCTTGCCGGCATCGACCTGTGCCGCGCCCGAACTGGTGCTGCAGCCGGCCAGCGCGGTGGCCAGGGCCAGGGCAGCGACGCCGGCAGCGAGACTCCGGACAGGTTTGGGTAGAGCCACGGGGGATCCTTCTTTCAGGGAGAACGGGCCTGCGCTTCCCTGACGGGCCGGGAACGCGAGGTGCGAATGGGGACGTTTTCATCACCATAGGTTCCTTCTGCTCCCCTGCTGAAGCGGCCCGACACCGTCGGTCACCCTGATTAGCACTGCGCAAAACTGCGACATTTTCCGCAACGAAAACGGGTGCCTACCTGCCCCAGTTTTCCAACCGCTCCCTCCGGCGGTGATCGGCCTGCTGGACCAGTTCGACCATCCACGGCCGGTGCCCCTGGTGGAGCGTCATCCCCTCAGACAGCCCTTGGACCGACGGGACGGAATTGGCGATGTCGATGGTGATGCGGCCGCCGCCCAGCGGAGCGTTGGTGATGTGCAGGTCCCCAAAGGACGGAGGAAGGACCGGGTCCATCCAGACGCCGCCCGCGGAAACGACGGGGTCGTACCGCATCAGGCTCGTCACCAGCTGGATGGGTGCGGTAGCTGCCCAGGCCTGCGGCGAGCACGCCGTCGGATACGGGACGGGGGCGGTGAGCTGTTCCCGGCTGAAACCGCAGAACAGCTCCGGGAGCCGGCCGTCGGAGTACTCGGCAGCATCCATCATGCCGGTGGCGATCCGCTGCGCCTCCTCGACGAAGCCATAGCGGAGGAGCCCGGCCGCGACGATGGCGTTGTCGTGCGGCCACACCGATCCGTTGTGGTAGCTGGCGGGGTTGTAGGCGCCCATGTCGCTGGCCAGGGTACGCACGCCCCAGCCGCTGAACATCTCGGGGGACATCAGCCGTTCGGCCACCTGAGGGGCCTTGTTCTCGTCAATGAGGCCCTGCAACATGCAGTGGCCCATATTCGAAGCGCAGGCATCCACCTGTCTTTTCTTTCCGTCCAGGGCAATGGCGTAGTACCCGCGTTCAGGGATCCAGAACTGTTCGTTGAATTGTTTCTTCAGCCGGGCCGCGCGGTCGGCGAGCTCATTACCAAAAGCCGTGTCCCCGGCGTCGTACGCCAGCCACGCGCGCGAAAGGTAAGCGACGTAAACGTAGGCCTGGACCTCGCAGAGTGCGATCGGCGGCTCGGCAAGCCTGCCGTTCGCGAAGTTGATGCCGTCCCACGAATCCTTCCAGCCCTGGTTGATCAGGCCCTGGTCGTTGAGGCGCTCGTACTCGACGAAGCCGTCGCCGTCCCTGTCCCCGTATTTCATGATCCACTCGAGTGCGCGGTCCGCGTGGGGCAGCAATGCAGCGATCGTGTCCGAGGCGAAGCCCCAGCGGCTGACCGCACCAAGCACCATCAGGAACAGGGGTGTCGCGTCGACGCTGCCGTAGTAGGCCGACTTGCCGCCCAGGGACAGCTCGCTGGAAACGTCGAGCCGGACCTCATGGAGGATCTTGCCCGGTTCCTCCTCGGTCATCGGGTCCACCACGGATCCCTGCCGGTCGGCCAGGGTCTGCAGCGTGCCCAGGGCCAGGGATGGATCCACCGGCATCGCCATGACCGAAGCCCAGAGCGAATCCCTGCCAAACAGGGTCATGAACCAGGGCGCCCCGGCGGCCACCACAACACGTTCAGGATGCTCGGGGTCCTCGATCCGCAGGGCACCCAGATCGTCGTAGCTGCGGCGCAGGGTCCGTTCAACCGACCGGTTGCCCATCTGCAGGACCGGAATCTTCGCCACCCACTCCCGCCGGCGCAGGTCCCTGGGCGACAAGCCGTCCCCTTCGGAATGGACGAAAGCCATCGCCGCATCGGATCCCTCGCTGCTGGGCAGCACTGTCAGGACCGTGCTCCAGTGACCGTGCGCCGGTACCGTTGCCCGGTAGGTCACCGTATCCACCGAAACGTCCGCACCGGGGGCCAGGACCACCACGCCCTTCCGGACGTCCTGCCACGCGGCCCGAATGGTGAGCGAACCGCCGTCGGCCTGCCGTTTTTCGTCCCAGCGCCGCAGGATGCGAGCCTCTTTCACCTCGAAGAGGTCAGCGAAGTCCGCCCCGATCTTTACGGCGACGACGCAGTCGACAGGCTCGAGGGAGAAATTGCGGACGGTGAGCTGCTCCTGGATGCCGGCCCCCACCTCCCGCAGCCGCTCCACGATCAAGGGACTGTCGGCGTAGCCGTCGGAGCGGGGAACCCGTCCCACAAACAGCGCCCGGTACGGCTCCTTTGTCTCGGCCGCCAGCGGCTCCAGCGCCAGGCCGTCGACCGTCAGGCTCCAGCCCGAGAGGATGCGGGCGTCCTGCACAAAGAGGCCATGCGGATGCTCTGTGCTGATGTCCCCGTTCGGCAGGGAGATGCAGAAGGACGATCCCTCGACCAAGGTGACCGTCCCGGCCCCCAAGGGGCCTGCCGCCGTATCAGCATTCCATCCAGCCATTGCGCCACCTCCGAGCAACCAGCAACAGCGTGCAGTTCGACGCTACGCTTGTGCGCTCCGCCTCGCTAGGGCTTGACTTGCCCGACGCCGGGCGCAGACTTACGCCGGAATCGCGCCGGATTCGGGCTGGACGCCCCAGGTCATCTTCCGGATGGTTTCGCGCTGCAATCCGCTGAGGGCGGCGAGCTCGTAGTCATCCAGAACTCCCCGCCGTCGTGCTGCTGCCAGGAGGTTCAGGCGGCGCTCTTCCAGAGCGGCTTTGGACTCTTCGAGTTCCGCCAGCTCCGACTTGAGCTGGCGGATCGAGGCAAGGTGCTCCTCCGCCGGCACCCCGGACGGGAGCAGGTCCTCGGACGACAGGCCCACCGTGCGGACGGCCCAGGCCTCGGCGAGGCGGGTCACTTTCAAGCCGTCGCACAGCGCCTGCGCGATCTGCTGGTTTAGCCGGACCGAGAGGGCGCGCATGCTGGTGGCATTGAAGGAAATCCGCTGCCGGCTGTCCCGGAGCAGCTTGCGCGTCTTTTCCGCTTGGACAGCCGCCTTGTCGGGTTTCGCGGTGCCCCGGTAGCGGTAGTAGCCGTCGCTGCGGTCATCACGGTGCAGAATAACCAACAGCACTCCTCGGATCGGGTTCACGACTTACCTAGAAGGCTAGGCAGAACGGAGGGAGGGGCGGAAATACCTATAGTGCGTGGAGCCATAACCAAAAAGTTTGGGTCGGGTGCTTAGGCAGAAGGACGACGGCGGTCCATAAGAGACGCTTATCCGTCCACGCAGATTAGGTCTTATCCAGACCGGCCGGGATTCCCTAGTGTCGAAGGAACGAATATCGCTTCGTCCTGACTCCCTAGGAAGAGACCATGTCTGAATTTGAACCTGCATCGCGAGTGTCCCGCATCAAGCAATCTGCCAGCGTGGCCGCAGCGGCCCGCGTGCGTGAGCTGAAGGCAGAAGGGCGCCGGATTCTGGACCTGACGGTCGGTGAGCCGGACTTCGATACCCCTGAGCACATCAAGGCGGCAGCGGTTGAGGCCATCAGCAAGGGGGAGACGAAGTACACCTCGGTCACCGGGACGCCGGCTCTGCAGAAGGCGATCCTCCAGACCATCGAGCTGCGCAGCGGCGTCCACTACACTCCGGCCGAGATCACGATCGGCGGTGGCGCCAAGCAGGTGATCTTCACGGCGTTCATGGCCTCCCTGGACGCGGGTGACGAGGTTGTGGTTCCCGCGCCGTACTGGGTCTCCTACCCGGACATGGTGCTCGCGAACGAGGGCACGCCCGTGGTTGTCACCTGCGGCGAGGAGTCGGGCTTCAAGCTCACCCCGGAAGCATTGGCCGGTGCCCTCAACGAGCGGACCAAGTGGGTCATCCTGAACACCCCGTCAAACCCCACGGGCGCCGTGTACTCCAAGTCGGA
Organism: Arthrobacter sp. SAFR-023; assembly: GCF_051965295.1. NCBI lineage: Bacteria > Bacillati > Actinomycetota > Actinomycetes > Micrococcales > Micrococcaceae > Arthrobacter > Arthrobacter sp. SAFR-023. Next base: position 169,971 of record NZ_JBQCMF010000012.1, read on the forward strand.
ACTGCGGGCCTTGGCCGATGTTCTGGCGGACTTCCCGCACGTGAACGTCCTGACGGATGAGATCTACGACCAGATCTACTTCGGCTCCGGCCGGATTCAGAGCCTGGTGGAAGTTGCTCCGGAACTCAAGGACCGCGTCCTTGCCGTCAACGGTGTTTCGAAGGCCTACGCCATGACCGGCTGGCGGCTGGGTTACGCGGCAGGACCGGCGCCCCTGATCGCGGCCATCAACAAGCTCCAGTCCCAGATCTCCTCCTGCCCTTCCTCGGTGAGCCAGGCCGCCAGCGCTGCCGCGCTCACCGGAGACCAGTCCTTCGTGCGGGAGAGCGTCGAGGTTTACCGCAGCCGGCGCGATGCAGCGGTAGCTGCGCTGAACGCCGTCGACGGCCTTTCATGCGCGACGCCGGAAGGCGCCTTTTACGCGTACGTCAATTGCGGCGGTGCCATCGGCAAGACCACCCCGGAGGGGAAGGTCATCGCCAACGACGAGGACTTCACGCTCTACCTTCTGGAGGCAGCCTCGGTCGCCGTCATCCAGGGCTCGGCCTATGGACTGGGCCCGTACTTCCGCATCTCCTACGCCACCAGCCTCGACGTCATTGAAGAGTCCATCGCAGCCATCGACAAGGCCGTCCGGGCCCTCAGCTAACCCCAGTTGCCGGGCCCGCAGCTAAACTCCACTAAATTAAGGAAAATTCCGTGATTCACGTAAAGACCAACATCGAACGACCCGACGCCGACGCCGTCCGCCGCCTGGCGCAGTTCTCCTCGGCCACGATCCACGAGGCACAGGGCCGCAAGGGCGCGCTCAGCTCCAAGATCAAGCCGATCGACCGCAGCATGTCCTTCTGCGGCCCAGCCACTACGGTCCGCTGCGCACCCCGGGACAACCTCATGCTGCAGGTGGCCATCCACTACGCCGAGGCTGGCGACGTTATCCTGGCAGCGGCGGGGGAGTACGAGGAAGCCGGCACGTTCGGCGACGTCCTGGGCAACGCCATGGCGGCCAAGGGCCTCGCGGGTCTGGTGACGGACTCCGGTGTCCGCGACACTCAGGACCTCATCGAGCTGGGCCTGCCCGTCTTCTCCGGAAGCGTGTCCATCAAGGGCACCGTTAAGGAAACCATCGGCCCGATCAACCACCCGGTGGTTTTCGGTGACGAGATCATCTACCCGGGTGACGTCCTCCGCGGCGATGCCGACGGCGTAGTGGTTGTCCGCAAAGACGAGATCGAGGAAGTCATCCGCCTCTCGCAGGAACGCGACGACGCCGAGCGCGAGCTGATCGGGCTCTACAAGGCTGGCGGAACCACCATCGACCTGTGCAACCTCACCGAAGTCCTGAAGGCCAAGGGCCTGCTGGTCGAGCACGCGTAGTCGCGTGGGCGTGTAGCGGTATCGCCTGAGGCGGGACAGGCTTCTGTCCCGCCTCAGGCGTATCTAACGCGTATCCAGACTGCCCATTACGGGGCTGGGCCGGGCTGGTCCGACTCGTGGGGCTCGCGCGCCCAGGTTCCGAGCACGCTGGTGTCACTCAACGGGACTCCGCGCAGCCGGGTGCCGGGCAGTGGCGGTGCCATTGACCGGTAGGTGTGACCGGTTGGGGTCGTTATTTCAAAGGTGTGCCGGGGTCCAGGTCTGGGTTGGGCTTGCCAGCCGGGGAGTTCTTTGGTGTGGTTGCAGGCTTCGCACAGTCCCGCGCCGTTAATCAGGGAGGTGGGGCCGTCGTTGTGCCAGGGGATGATGTGGTCGTGGTGGCGGATTGGGGCGTCGCAGTAGGGGGTGCGGCAGGTGTCATCGCGGAGTTGGATGAAGCGGCGCAGCGGTGCCGGGAAGAGACGCCTCCGCGCGTCCATGGCCACGAGGTCGCCCGTCCCCGGGGCGGTGTAGAGCCGCCGGACCCAGGTCTTGAGCTCCTCAACTCCCTTGGCCTGTCGGGGGCTCACCAGGTTCCGGGCAAAGTCGGCGGGGACGGGGCCGTAGCCGGGGATCCGGGCGGGTTCGGAATCGCCCTGCAAGAGGGTGCGGTCGGTCATGACGAGGTTGAGTTCGATGCCGGAGATGCCGCCGGGGGTGCCGGTGGTCCATTCGACGAGGGTGTCGGCCTTGATCTGGTCCCGGGAGCGCGGGTCTCCGGCGGCGCGGAGGGAATCGGCGCGCCGGGTCAGTGCCGCGAGGACGGCGACGCCTTCGTGGACGGGCAGCAGCGCTGTCAGGTAGGTCATGCAGTCGGGTGCCGGGCGGAGCGATACGGTCCGTTCGGATGCTGCGTGGCTGGCGCGTTGGGCGACGGAGCGGGGATCCCGGCGGATGGCGGCCGCGCGGACAGCGGCGATGACGGTCCGAGTGCCGGCACCAACGAAAGTGCCGGTGTCGGCGGCTAGTTCCTCGTCGACGGCTGACCGGTCCGCCGGACTCAGACAGGCGGTCTCTTTCGCGACGTGCATGACCGCTCTTCGTTCAGCTGCCCGGTGTCCAGCGCGGCCAGGGCGTGGGGCATCTGAGCCAGGGCTTTGGCTGTGCCGAGGAGCCGGTGCCCGCGGTTTGGGGATTCGCCCCGGGCCAGCGCGATCTGCTCGGCCGCGCCCAGGCCCGGGTCTTTGCCGCGGTCCTTGCCCAGGTCCTCGGCGGCCAGTGGCGGCCGGTCGGTGGATTCCTGGCGGAGCCGGGCCTCGAAGGTCACTGAAAGCCGTGCCTGTTGCCCGGCGGCCCAGCACTTGACGTTCTCGTAAGCTCGGACCTGGTCGATCAGCCCTGCATTGTCTGCGGTGAGGTCTGCTGCCGGGAGACACCACCCCGAGGGCGCAGCAGCGCTCGAGGGAACGCTGTGCCTAGAAACGCCGTCGTCCAAAAAGCGGTCGTCAAAGAGGTCCTCGTCGAAAGAACGCTCGGCAAACAGGGCCTCAGGAAACGGGTCCTCCGGCAACGATGCCGGATACGCGGCACCGAGGTCATCGTCATGCGGAAGCCCGTTGTCCGCGAACCCATCGGGGGGAATGGCGCCGTTCGGGAATGCATCTTCGGGGAACGCGGTAGGAGGAAAAACGGCGTCTGCAATAAAGGCGTCAAGAACCGTGGCAGCGTGCAGAACGACGCGCGGCGCCGCTGCTGTCAGTGCTGAATTCCCGAAGCCTTCCATGGACACAGTCTGCCAAGGGGCTACGACACTTAAGGGCTGATCAGGCGCCAGATGCGGGATGGATCTATAAATGTTTTTAGATCCACGTGAGAACTGGAAGTAGGTAGCACTTCGGGGCGTTCCCAGCGTTGAGAACGCCCTGAAATGCTACCTAGTTGGGTGCCGTGGTGAGCAGACAGCCCAAGCTGCGGCAGCGCCGCCGTCGTACTGAATCTAGACGCGGTGGGGGACTGGGTAGGCGGGGGCGCCGAAGACAGCGTCCTCCAGGTGCCAGACCGTCGACCCGCCTCCGCTGACCGGCATGATGCTGCCCTCGAAAACGAAGATGGGCGCTGCGGACCGGTCCGCTGGCCGCCAGAAACCGTTGGTCGGGCAGTGCGACCCCGTTTTGGCCATAAGCCCCAGGCTCGGGTCGGAAGTTCTCCTGGCGGTGCTGATCTTTTTCATGGCTGGCTCCCCGTTGAATTGTCTGCGGAATATCATTCACCGCAATTTCTTGGCTTGCCACCAATACTAGAATCCCGCGCACTCGGTTACTAAGACAAATGATGAGTGCCCTAATAAGTCAAAGCTATGATCGGCCGTACTTGTCGTTAAGCATTTCCTGGAGCATTTCCTTCAGTACCAGGAGCACTGCCGATGCCGCCTCCGAGAGGGGGTCGTGATCGGGTGTGCACAGCGCGATCTTGCACTGCAGCGCCGGGTCCACAATCCGCAGGACATGGAAGTCCTCCTCGTGGAACAGTGCGTCCGCCGCCGACTTGGGCAGGATGGTGGCCCCAAGGTCGGCCCGCAGCAGCCGGGTCAGCGAGGGTACCGACTCCACCTCGCCCACGAGCTGGAGTTTGAGCCCCTTGCTGTCGAAACCCGCCTCCACAGCCTGGCGCAGCGTGTGAATCTTCTCGGGAAGGAAGAGCCCCAGCCGGGCCACCTCCTCCAGCGTGATCTCGCCGTTCTCCGAGTTAACGTCCGGTCTGGCGGCGTTGACCACCAGGTGCAGGTCCTCGACGATCATGGTGGTGAACAGGACGCCGCGGATGGGGCCGGGCTCGTAGATGAGCGCCATGTCCAGCCGGCCGTTCTTGATGGCTTCACTCAGGACGCCGCCGTAAATCTCCGTGACGTGCAGGACGATGTCGGGGTACCGGCGGGCCACCTCGCTGATGATCTGCGGGGTCAGGCTCGATGCCATGCTGTAGGGCGCAATGGCAATCGACACACGGCCGGACGGCGCCGCCCCCGACTTGGCAACGTCCACTCGGGCCTGCGCGACGAGCCGCAGGATGGACTGGGCATGGCGGTACAGCGTGTGCCCGGCGGCCGTGGGCTGCACGCCCTGCTTGCTGCGGATCAGCAGTCGCTGCTTCAGTTCTGTCTCAAGCGCCGAAACCTGCTGGCTCAGGGCCGGCTGGGCCACGTGCAGCGCAGCCGCGGCCTTGGTGATGCTCCCCGAGTCCACGATCTGTACGAAGTACGCCAGTTTCCTGGTATCCACGGCCGCCCTCTCTCTTTGCGGCGTCCTGAACCCGAAAGGTCATAACGGGATGCTATGGAGGGACACGCAATAGGTCTTTGTGTGATCCACATCGCTGACACTAGGTTGAACCCAGAACGCTATTTCATTAAGGCTACATTCTATCCCCTCGGGGGACATGCAATTTCCCTATGGGGTCAGATGCATTGTGCATGGAAATAGGTTTTATCGAAATAGATGACCCGTTTTACATTCCCGAAATAAACGGTCCATATGTTCAATGCAATGAGGGCGGTCCGGCAAGGGCCGAATCCTCCTTACTGGGAAGGGAACGGTCATGGACTCCATAGCGGCACTGGTCATAACCGGCACCTATCCCGTGACACCGATTACGTCTTTGTGTGAGCCAAATCCCGGTGTCAGACTTTTTGCAGAAGCCGGCAGCCCGGCAGCACCGAACCGGGAACCCCTCGCAGGGCCAGTTCGGACACACCTCATCACCAGCGCAGCTGATCCCTTTGCCCCGGCGGGCAGGGCCGCTGCTAACCACCCCAGGAAGGCAGATAATGGGACTCACAGTTGATCTCGTCGCAGATCTCGGAGAAGGCTTCGGCGCCTACTCGATGGGCGACGACGCTGCCCTGCTCGAGGTGGTTTCCAGTGCCAACATCGCCTGCGGCTTCCACGCCGGTGACCCGGACATCATGCACGCCACCGTGGCCGAATGCGTCCGCCGCGGCGTCAGCATCGGGGCGCACCCGAGCTTCCCGGACCTGCGTGGTTTTGGCCGGCGCGCCATGGACCTGACGGCGGACGAGGTCCGCAACGACGTCCTGTACCAGTTCGGCGCCCTGAGCGCCTTCGCCGCCTACCACGGCACCACCGTGGCCCACATTGCACCGCACGGCCGGCTGGGCAACCTGGTTGCCACCCGGGCCGATTACGCAGTGGCCGTGGCCGATGCCGCCGCCCGCCTGAACCCCGGTCTCATCGTCCTTGCCCAGGACGGCGAACTGGCCTCCGCTGCCGCGGAACGGCAGCTCCCCGTCGGCATCGTCGGCATCGCCGACCGCGCCTATGAAGCCGATGGCACCCTGGTGCCCCGCGGCCGCCCCGGCGCCGTGATCCACGATCCTGCCGTCATCGTCGAACGCACCGTGCGGATGGTCTGCGAGGGACTCATTGAAACCGTCGCCGGCACAGACCTGCCGATTGTTGCGGACACCGTTCTCCTGCACGGGGACACCCCTGGCGCGGTGCAGCTGGCCCGCCGGGTCCGCGCCGAACTGGAGAACGCCGGCGTGACCATTGCCCCGCTCGCCCAGGTGCTGGCCGCCAAAGAGAAGGTCGCCTGACATGGCCGCCACCCCAAACCTGACTCCGGTGGAGATCTTCGAGTCCGGGGATTCAGCCCTGCGAGTCGTGGCCTCCTCCGCTGACACGGAGGCCAACTGGAGCACCGTCCATTCCCTCGCGCAGTGGCTTGAGACCGCCGGGGCCGACGGCGTACACGGCGCAGTGCCGACGTACGACTCGCTGCTCGTGGAATTTGACCCCGGGGTCACCTCCGCGCGCCAGGTACGGGCCTTTGTCCTCCTTGGCCTGCGCCAGCTGGAGCACGTGGGTGCACCCGCCCGCACGCCCCGCGAGTTCAGTGTTCCCGTGGTGTACGGCGGCGAATACGGTCCGGACCTCGAGCGCGTTGCTGAGCACGAGCAGCTCTCCGTGGAGGAGATCATCGCGCTCCACACGGCCAAGTCCTACGTCATCCGTTGCCTGGGCGCCCCCGCGGGTTCGCCCATGATGGACGGCCCCGATTTCCCCCTCCCCGTTCCGCGGCTGAAGGACCCCCGGCTGTCCGTTCCGGCGGGTGCCGTGGCCGTCGCCGGCCGGCAGGCAGTCATCGCTCCCGCGGTGGCGCCGGGCGGATGGTGCGTCATCGGCCAAACCCCGCTGACCGTCCTTGACGCCGGCAGTGAGCCGCTGGTTCCCTACCTTCCCGGCGACCGCCTGACGTTCCGCCAGATCCAGCCGGAAGAGTTCGCAGAGTACACGGGCCGGAAACTGGAGGCAGCGCGATGACCGGGTCACTGATCATCCAGCAGCCCGGAAATTCGGTGGTCACGGACCTGGGCCGCTTCCGCGGACCCCGGTTCGGGCTCCCCGTCAACGGGGCACTCGACCAGTTCTCGGCACGGGCGGCGAACATCCTCGCCGCCAACGCCGACAACGCGCCGCTGCTGGAAATAACAGCCCTCGACTTCCGGATGCAGGCCACCACCGACCTACTCATCGCCGTCACCGGCGCACCGCTGACCCTCACCGTCGGCGGGCGCGAATGCCCGCAGTGGGAACCGGTGTCCGTCCGTGCCGGGGAAACCGTGGCGGCGCGCCGGATCACCGGCGGCCTCCGCGCCTACCTTGCAGTCCACGGTTCGGTCGAGGCTCCGGAACTGCTGGGAAGCTGCGCCCCGGACACGGTCGTCGGCTTCGGCCTCCGGCTCTCCGAGGGCACCGAGCTGACGACCTCCAGGAGCGTCGGACCCATCCGGCAGCCATACTTTGACCTTCCGCTGTTCCGGCTGGGGCTGACCCGGCCCGAGTTCAGCAGCCGGGCGGTCATCGACGTCACGGACGGACCGGACGTTGACGAATTCGGCGACACAGCAGAGCTGCTGTACATCACCGAATACACCGTCAGCGGCCGGAGCAACCACATCGGGTTGCGCCTCGGCGGGGCGCTTCCCGAACGCCAGTCGTCAGCCGAGGTGCTGTCCCGCGGCGTTCCGGTGGGAGCCATCGAGGTTCCCTCCAGGGAAGAGCTGCTGGTGCTGCACCGGGGGCGCGGCGTCACCGCCGGGTACCCCGTACTGGCAGTGGTCACCAGCCGCTCGCTCGACACCCTTGCCCAGGCCCGCCCCGGGCACACCATCACTTTCCGCAAAACCACCGTCCCCGAAGCCACAGCAAAGCATCGGGCCGCAATAAGGGAACTGGAAAACCTACGGTCCCGCATCAGCACAATCTTCGCCCTCCTTGGCATCGGAAAAGAGCCCGGCTGGCCGGAACTTATACCGGCAGCTGGCAGCTAAGGATCACCGATGACCTCCCCTCGAACTAAGTCCAAGTTAGGAATGAAAATGTCTACACCAACGCGTGCGACTGCACCGCAGCACGACCGCCTCGATGCGAGGCAGACCCGGAAAGTCGTCACCGCCGGGTGCGTCGGAATTTTTGTTGAGCTCTACGACAACGGCATTTTCGCCTTCATGGCCGGAACGCTTGCGCTCGTGTTCCTGGCACCCGGCAACCCGGACAACGCCCTGCTCTTTGTCTTCGCCGGCTACGCCGTGTCCTTCTTCGTCCGCCCCCTCGGCGCCGTCGTCTGCGGCATCCTGGGCGACAAGATCGGACGCCAAAAACTACTGGTCTTCGTCATCCTGCTGATCAGCATCGCCACCGCCGGCATCGGGATCCTGCCTGCCTACTCGGCCATCGGCATCGCAGCCCCCGTGCTGCTTGTGCTGCTCCGGCTCCTCCAGGGCTTCTCCGTCGGCGGCGAGGCTGCCGGCGCCATGACCTTCCTCGCCGAGCACGCCCCCGAAGGCAAGCGCGGCATCATCACCTCCTACGCCCAGATCGCATCCTTCGCCGCCCTGCTTACCGGCACCCTGGTCGCCTTCTCCATGTCCCCCTGGCTCACGCAGGCAGCGATCGACGGCGGCGGCTTCGGCTCGTTCGCATGGCGCATCCCGTTCCTCGTCGCCATCCCCATGGGCGTCATCGGCTGGTACATCCGGAAGGCCATCGCGGACACCCCCAACTTCGTGAAGCTGAAGGAAGAGGGCGGCCTGTCCAAGAACCCCCTCAAGGAGGCCTTCGCCTCCGCCGAACACCGCCGCGCCATGCTCCTGGCCCTGTTCATCCCGCTCATGAACGGCTCCGGCTACTACGTCCTGTTCTCCTATATGCCGACGTTCCTCAAGGGCAAGCAGCTCAACTTCACCATCGGTGAGGCACTCCTCGTCACCGCCTGCAGCCTCGTGGTCATCTGCATCGCCATCCCGTTCATGGGTGCCCTGTCTGACCGCATTGGACGCAAGAAGGTCATCGCCGGCTCCGCAATCGCCATGGCCGTCCTCGGCATCCCCTCCTATGCACTCATCGCCACCGGCAACATGGCCCTCGCCATCCTGGGCGCCTGCATCATGGCCATTGTGTTCGCCGGGCACACCGCCGTGATCCACATCCTGATCGTGGAACTGTTCCCCACCCGCGTCCGGTACTCGGCCTACGGCCTGGGCTACAACATCTCCTCGGCACTCTTCGGCGGAACCGCCCCGCTGCTGATGACCTGGCTGATCTCGTCCACCGGCAACGTCTACATGCCCGCCTTCTACGCCGTCATCACCGCGCTGGGCACGCTGGCGGCCGTCAGCACCGTCAAGGACCGCGCGCACCTGCCGCTGCGCGACGCCTAACACTCATACTGCAATAACAGGAGACTTAAATGCCGTTTTCAGACTACTCAACAGCCCTCGTCACCGGTGCCTCAACCGGGATGGGTGCCGCGATCGCCGAGCGCCTCGCCAAGCGCGGACTCACCGTCCACGCCGTTGCCCGCAACGAGGAACGCCTGAACGACCTTGCCGACAAGACCGGCGCCATTCCCCACGTCGTTGACCTGACCGACACCGCGGCCCTGACGGCCGCCGTCGGACATCTCGAGATCGACGTTCTGGTGAACTGCGCCGGCGTATCCCGGCCAGGCAACATTCTGGACTCCTCGGAGAGCGACATCGACGAACTCGTTGACGTCAACCTCCGCGGCCTGCTCCAGCTCACCCGCCTGGTTCTGCCCGGCATGGTGGAACGCGACCGCGGCCACGTCATCAACGTCAGCTCCATCGCCGGCCTGTACAACTTCTACGGCCACACCGTCTACCACGCCACCAAGGCTGCCGTGCACCAGATCTCGCGCCAGCTGCGCAACGACACCGTCGGCAAGCGCATCCGCGTCACCGAGATCTGCCCCGGACGCGTCGAGACCGAGATCTTCGGACGCAACATGGGCGGCTCGCCCGAGGCCATGGAAGAGGCCTGGAAGACGTACTACGAGGGCTACGAATCCTTGACCACCGACGACATCGTCAACGCCATGGACTACGCCATCGAAACACCGCGCCACGTGAACGTCGGCATGATGGAACTCATGCCCACCTTCCAGGTCCCCGGCGGACTCACGTTCGACCGGCGCCAGGCCTAGAGTTGCCAAGGGTGGGGCCGGCCAGGGCCGCCCCACCCAATTCACCACCCGCTCCCAGAATCGATAGGTTTCCGATGCAACCAGTACGCACCGTCAGCTTTCCCGACCGGCAACTGCTCGCCGATCTCTCGCCCCTCCCCGAAGGGCTCAAGGGAATTGTTTGGGACATGAAGTCGGATCCCGACGGCGGGACGCTGGGTGAGATCGACGGCGTCATCCTCCCTTACATCAACGCCGGCGCGGTTCTGGGATCGCTCGCACAGGTGGACGAACTGAAGTTCGTCCAGACACAGTCCACCGGATACGACGGCGTCGTCGAGGCCGCTGGTCCGGCGGCCGGCGTCGCAAACGCCTCAGGCGTGCACGCGGCGGCGACGGCGGAACTGGCGGTGGGTTTGATCCTCGCCAAACTGCGCGGCATCGACCAGGCAGTCCGTGACCAGCAGTACGGCCTCTGGCGGCCGGAGCGGCGCCAGTCCCTCGCGGACCGCCGCGTGCTCCTGGTGGGCGTCGGCGGGATCGGGCACGAAATTGCCCGCCGCCTGGAGCCCTTCGAGGTCACGGTCACCCGCGTGGGAAGCGCGGCGCGGACCGACGAGCACGGCGACGTCCACGCCTCCGCGGACCTCGCCACGCTCGCCGGAACGCACGACATCCTGGTCTCGGTTCTGCCGCTGAACGACCACACCCACCACCTGATCGGCGGGGAAGTCCTCGCTGCGCTGCCCGACGGCGCCCTCGTGGTGAACGTGGGACGCGGGCCGGTGGTGGACACGGCGGCCCTCACCAAGGAAGTCCTCTCCGGCCGCCTGCAGTGCGCCCTCGACGTCGTCGATCCGGAACCGCTTCCGCAGGACCACCCGCTGTGGTCCACTCCCAACGCCCTCATCACGCCCCATGTGGGCGGCAACGCGTCCGCCTTCCAGCCGCGGATCCTGAAGCTCCTGCGGCAGCAGCTCGAAGCCCTGGCCGCGGGACAGGCCCCCGCCAACCTCGTGCAGCGCGGCCCCTTCTAAGGCAGCAGCTTCCCGCGCCTCAGGGCCCACGACAACGAACAACCATTGCGCACTGCGCAGACCGCGGCGAAGGAGCTGCTCTTCATGACTTCACTTTTTGATTTGACCGGGCGGGTTGCCTTGGTGACTGGTTCGAGCCGGGGGATTGGTAATGC
>NZ_JBQCMF010000013.1:0-169520 GCF_051965295.1 Arthrobacter sp. SAFR-023
ACACCTCAGGCCGACCAAAACGTCCCACAACACCACCAATCACTCAGGTGTTGCAACGACCCCTAGAACCTGCCGGGAGAAACACGGCGAAAAGTGGACGAGCGTCGACACGGAGGTTCACGCAGGCCGAGCCGACTGGACATGTTGCATCTGTGGCGTGACAAGTCTGTTGTGACAGGAGTTAATAGAGTCATGTCTTCCACCCCTGACCCGCGCCGCGCCGTCGTGATCGAAGATGATCCGGACATTCGGGGGCTGCTGGTCCGGGTCCTGGCCAAGCAGGGCTTCGAAGTCACCGAAGCCGGCGCCGGCCTGCCGGGCATCGAGGCGGTGCGGAACACCAAGGCGGACCTGGTCACGCTGGACCTGAACCTTCCGGATCTGGACGGTCTGGAGGTCTGCAAGCGGCTGCGTGAGTTCTCGGACGTGTTCATCATCATGCTCACGGCGAGGGTGGACGAACTGGACAAGCTCACCGGCCTGGACAACGGCGCGGACGACTACATCAACAAGCCCTTCAGCCCGCGGGAATTCCAGTCCCGGATCAACGCACTGTTCCGCCGGTCCCGCACCCCCGCAACGGACGAGGCCGCCCAGAACGACCTCCGCCGCGCCGCCGAGGTGCAGCAAAGCCTGCTCCCCCGCGAAAAGGTCCGACTGGACGGCTACGAGGTGGCAGGCGTGTTCCGCCCCTCGCGCAGCGTGGGCGGGGACTTCTACGACTGGTACCAGACACCCGACGGGCTGCACCTGACGTTCGCGGACGCCATGGGCAAGGGCATGGGCGCCGCCCTCATCGCGGCCACTGCCCGGGCCGTGATGCGCTCGGTCCGCCACGAGCCGGACCTGGGCAGCGCCTTCAGCCTGGCCAGCCGCTCCATCGCATCGGACCTGGACATCTCGGGATCCTTCGTGACGCTCTTCCACGCCCGGCTGGACGCTGGTTCCGGAAAGGTCAGCTACGTCGACGCCGGCCACGGCCTGGCGATTCATCTGCACGCCGACGGCGGTGCGCAGCGGCTTCCGTCTGCCGGCCCGCCCGTCGGCGCCTGGGCCGATGCCAGCTGGACCGAAGCGGACCTGGACCTTGCCCCCGGCGACTCGCTCGCCGTCGTGAGCGACGGCGTCCTTGACGTCTTCGGCTCTGTTGAGGAGTTCACCGACGCCGTCCGCCGGTCGACGCACGGACAGCCCACGGCCGAGGCGGCCTGCGCCGCCCTGCTCCAGCTGGCCCCGGCCGACACCGCCGAGGATGATGTCACCGCGGTTGTGGTGCGGCGCCTGGCCGGGACGGCCGGAACGGCTGCTCCGTGACGCGTTTCTGGACCCGGGTGGCAGTGCTCCTGACGGTCATTCTGGGGATCAACTACATCGCCTGGCGCTGGCTGGCCTCGCTAAACTGGGAGGCCTGGTGGATCGCCGTGCCGCTCGTGGCCGCCGAGACCTACAGCCTCATCGACGTCATGCTGTTCGGCATGACGGTGTGGCGCCTGAAGATCCGCAAGGCCGCGCCCCGGGCTCCGGCCGTCGCCACTGTGGACGTCTTCATCACCACCTACAACGAGCCGCTGGACCTGGTGATGACCACGGCCCTCGCCGCCAAGCGCATCCGGCATCCGCACAGCACCTGGATCCTCGACGACGGCGCGCGCCCCGAGATGCGCCGGCTCGCCGAGGAGCACGGGCTGGGGTACGTCACCCGGAGCGCGGACTGGAAGAACATGCCCCGCCATGCAAAGGCGGGCAACCTCAACAACGCCCTGATGGTCACCGAGGGTGAGTTCCTGCTGATCCTCGACGCCGACCAGATCCCCGAGCCGGACATCCTCGACAAAACGCTGGGCTACTTCACCAAACCCAAGGTTGCGCTGGTGCAGACGCCCCAGTACTTCAGCAACGTCCCCGCCAGCGATCCCCTGGGCAGCCAGGCACCGCTGTTCTACGGTCCGATCCAGCAGGGCAAGGACGGCTGGAACGCGGCCTTCTTCTGCGGCTCCAACGCCATCCTCCGCCGCGAGGCCCTCATGCAGCTGGGCCTGGTGGGGTACGTGAAGGAGACGGAAAAGAGCATCCGGCGGGCTCTGGCGGCATCCCAGTCGGCCATCCGCAAGGCCCGGAAATCGGCTGACTCGGACAACCTGCTCGTGGCGCAGATGCTGGACGAGGTGGAGGCCGCCACCACCGAAGCCCGGCGCCGGCTCGACGACGGCGAGTCCCTGAGCGAGATCACGTACCGAGTCCGCCGGAAGGTGGACCAGGCTGTCCAGGCGCTCGTCCAGGCCGATGTGTCCGCGCTGCAGGCAGACCTTGAGGAAATCGCCGCCATGGAACTGGCGCACGTGGGTGATTCCGGCGTGCCCGTGGTGGCCGACGACGCAGTGCAGCGCATGTCCGCCCGGGACTGGTCCCCGCTCGGCGCCATCGAATCGGTGCAGGCCGTGCTGGACGCCCTTTCCGTGGAACGTACCGGCGAAGCCCAGCCCGTCATGCCGCTGGCCACCATCTCCGTGACCGAGGACATGGCCACCGCCATGCGCATCCACGGCATGGGATGGGAAAGCGTCTACCACCACGAGGTCCTCGCCTACGGCCTCGCCCCGGAGGACCTCGCCACCATGCTGACGCAGCGACTGCGCTGGGCCCAGGGCACCATCCAGGTGATGCTCCGCGAAAACCCGCTGGTGCAGCGCGGCCTCAAACTGGGCCAGCGGCTCATGTACTTCGCCACCATGTGGACCTACCTGAGCGGCTTCGCCGCGGTGATCTACTTTGCCGCCCCCATCATCTACCTGCTGCTCGGGATCCTGCCGGTGAGCAGCCTCAGCGCCGACTTCTTCATCCGGTTCATTCCGTTCATGGTGGTCAACCAGCTGCTGTTTGCCATCGCCGGCCGCGGCATCCCCACCTGGCGCGGGCAGCAGTACAGCCTGGCGCTGTTTCCCACCTGGATCAAGGCATGTACGACGGCGGCCCGGAACGTCTGGTTCGGACGTCCCCTGGGGTTCGCCGTCACGCCCAAGGACCGCCAGACCGGCGGCCCCAGCTGGAGCCTGATCCGGCCGCAGATTGTAGTGTCCGTGCTGCTGGCCATTTCCTCGGTGGTGGGCATCGTACGGCTGGCCGCCGGGATGTCTGAACCGATCGGTACGTTGGTCAACGTGGCCTGGGTGGTGTTCGACCTCGTGGTCATGAGCATCCTGGTCCGGGCGGTGCTGTACAAGGGTTTTGAACAGCACGGTTTTGAAGTAGAGGGTTCGGCGCCGGAGCCCCTTCCGGCAGCGGGTTTGATCGAAGAGAGGAAGACGGATGGATCTTAGTTACGAGGTCAAGGACTCATACGCCGAAATCAAGGCCGCCGGCCGCCTGAACATGGTGTCCGCGCCCAAGCTCAGGGAGTTCGTGGCGGACGTTGTTGCCTCGGGATCCAGCCGGATCGTGGTGAACCTGGAAGATACCGCGTTCATGGATTCTTCGGGCTTGGGAGCCCTCATCGGCTGCCTGAAGGCGGCCCGTCAGGCTGGCGGTGACCTCCGCATCGCAGCCGTCCAGCCCCAGGTGAAGATGGTTCTGGAACTCACCAGCATGGACCGTGTGCTGACGTCCTACGCCACAGCTGCCGAGGCGTTCGGCAATGACTGACGTCCTGGCCCGCCGGAACTTCCGGAGCGTGGCCACACCCGAAGCCGTCGATGCCGTGCATGGCCAGCTGGACGACCTCTGGGAGGACGCCCCGTTCGTTCCCGACATGGACCGGATGACCTTCGCCACCGCCGTGATTGAGGCCGCCGCCAACGTGGTCCAGCATGCGGAGCCGGAATCGACGGACCCGGTGGAACTCGGCGTGGACATCTGCATCCGCCAGTCGAGCCTGCGGGCCAAGGTCAGCGCCTTCGGCGCCGCCAGCCCCTCCATCGACGACGGCAACCCCGCCATGCCCGGCGAGGACGCCGAGTCGGGACGCGGGCTGGCACTGATCCGCGCCCTGGTCACCACCGTGACGTTCACCCGCCAGGACGCGACGAATACCTGGATCCTGTCGCGGGACCCCATCGGCTCCTGACACCTGCTGTACCGGCAGAAGCAGGAAGGTGGGCAGTCAGGTGGGCAGTCAGGTGGTCGCAGTCAGGTGGGGATGATGCGGAAGAGGAACCGGGTCCGGACCATGACCCAGAGCAGCGCCAGGATCACTGCGTAGGCCGCCGTGTTGAACAGCACCCGGCCCTCCTGCAGGGCCGGGATATTCGCGATGACGGCGATCAGGGCCACGTGGATGATGAAGACGTACAGCGTGGCCCGGCCCAGCGGGATCAGGAACCAGCCCAGCGCCCGATGGGCCGGCTTCCAGTACGCAGTCAGCAGCGCATACGCGGCCACCACCAGCACCAGCACGTTCAGCAGCCGCCCCACCCCGAGGTAGGTCCGGCCGAAGTAGGCGTCGTACAGTGCACGGTAGGCCGTGTCCGGCAGGATGGCCACGCGGACGTCGAAGCTGTTGGCCAGGTAGGGGTTGCCCCAGGCCAGGAAGGCGAGGGCCGCCGCGGCCACGGTGCAGGCCACCACCACCCAGGAATGAGCGGCCAGCCAGCCGATGATCCGCTGCCGGTGATAGCCGGCCACCATGCCGACGATGAACAGCACCTGCCACACCAGCAGCGGGAAGGAGTCCTCGAATTCGGACGGCAGGAGCCGGATCCGGAAGATGGTCCCGGCCGCGTAGAGCGCCGTGGTGGCAGCCAGCACCCACAGCGCCTTTCCCCGCGACAGTGCCCAGAGGACCAGCGGGCTGGCCAGGAGCAGGATCACGTACAGGCCCATGACGTTGAACTGCCAGGGGCCGAACTGCAGGAGCAGGATGCCCGGAACGACTTCCGGCGCTACCGGGAAGTGCAGCAGCGAATCCATTCCGGCGTACAGGTCGTAGGAGCGGCCCGCTCCCCCGTGGCCGGCCGCGCCGGTGCCCTGGTCCACGAACGACGTCAGGGTGTCCGCGTTGATGGCGGGAACGAGGGAGATCAGGAATACCCCGATCAGCACTGTGAGCGCGGTGGCATAGAGCTTGCCGGCGCGTTTGGTGGTGTGGTCAACCACGTCACCAAAGTTGTCCTTGACCCGGGGGCCGAACACCATGCCCAGCACCAGCCCCGAGAAGAGCACAAAGAGCTCCGCGCCGGAGACAAAACCCACCGCTTCCTGGGTGAACAGCTGAAACAGCGACGTCATGCCCACGTGGTTGACCACCACGAACACAATGGCCAGGCCGCGAAGGAAGTCCACCCGGGAATCACGGGAGGAGGGATCGCCGTACGCCCAGCCCGCCACCCGTGGCAGGAAGCGGGGAAGCAGCCAGAGGAGGCCGACGACGGCAGCCAGGCCACCCGCCGTCGTCCACGCGCCGATTCCACCGAGAACTTTCCCTGCGCCGCCTGATTCGCCGCCGGCAAGGTTCCCGCGGGCCGTCACCGGCCCCGTGACCAGCGCTGATTCGGCGAGCCTTGCGCCGGCTGCCGCGGCGATGCCGGGCTGCCCCGCCAGCCGCCAGTCAATCGCCGCCACGCCAGTGTCCCGAGTGTTGGTCCGCTCGTCCCAGACAACGGCGCCGATGTCTCTGAACCCTTCGGACGAAGCGACGGCGAGCACCTGGTTCCACCAGGCCAGCTTGATCTCCGACTCTGCCGGGCCGCCCGTGGTGGAGCTGAAGAATGCGGCCGTCTGCAGCATCAGCGGCTTGCCGCGGCCCTGCGCGTAGTTCACGTAGAAGTCGCCGTAACCGCCGCGGCCGTCGCTGCCGTCGCTGCCGGTCAGCATGCCTGCCAGCTCGCCCTCCGCCGGAAGAGTGTTGACGGCGGACGCCCCGCCGGTGTCGTCGTGATAGGCGCCCAGGCCGGACCACTCAACGGCGTCGTCACCGGGGTAGTACGGCGAGTAGGCGTCGTCGGCGCCGTCCCAGCGTCCGTCGCTGTTGGTGTCCAGCAGCTTGAAGCCGCCAGACCCCTGGGCCGGAGCGTTGCGGTTCCTCGCGAAGGGGTAGTCGCGCCCCAGGAAGGGCTGCCACACCATGACGGTGCCCGCATCGTCATGGGATTTGAAGGCTGCCGCCACGGCGCGGAATGCCTTCTGATACGCCTCCGGCTGCTGGCCCCAGGAAACCCAGCTGGTGTTCATGTCCGGTGCAAACTTGATGTACAGCCTGCCTTGGAAGCCGGCGCTGAGCTGCCCGATTGTCCGGGCAAACGCTGCCGCGTCCTCGGCGGATACCTGGTCCAGGGGCCGTGCGGGCTTGACGGTCAGCAGGGCGTGGGCTCCCTGTGAATCGCTCTGCCGCAGGAATTCGCGGATGTGGACCTTCTCGGATTCCTGCAGCGGGAAGCCGACGTCGTGTCCGAAGATGGCCGGCACCGCACCCAGGCGTTCCGCGAAACCCGCGGCGCTGTCCTCGCCCCACTCCAGTGCGGCGCCGAAGAGCGGCCCGTCCCCGGCGCCGCTAGTTTCCCCCGGGGCCGCGGCGGCTTGCGCCGGACCGGCTGGCAGCAGCACGAGCAGGAGCACCAGCAGGAACGCTCGGACCACGGCGCTGCTCACGACGCTGTTCACAGGGAAGCCGGAAAGGTCAGCACTACGGTGGTGCCGCCGCCGAGGGTCTCCGTCAGGGTCAGGTCACCCCCGTGTGCCTGGGCGATCCGCCTGCAGGTGGCCAGGCCCAGCCCGGAGCCCGGGCCGTCCCCTTCCCGGTGCAGGCGGACCAGGGGCTCCAGCACGCGCTGCCTGTCCTCCGGGCTGATTCCCTTGCCGTTGTCCGCCACGAGGACCGCGGTCCCGTGATAGTTCGAGACCGCGGTGACCCGGATTTCCAGGGGCCGCTCCGGACTGCGGTAGTTCAGGGCGTTGGAGAGCAGGTTCTGCAGCAGGGCGCGCAGCTGGAGCGGATCCGCGTGCAGCCGCGCGTCATCGGAGTCCAGCATGGCCCCGCTCCCGAACGGGATGCCGAGGTCGCGGGCGGCGTCCGAGACGGCGTCGCGCAGCGAGACGGGCTGCTGGTGCAGCGCACCGCCCACCTTCGAGTAGTCCAGCACGTCCTCGAGCATGGCGAGCATGCGCCGGCCGCTGGAACCGATGAGCTGCAGGTACTCGGCGGCCGGGTGCTCCGGCGGCATGTCCGGATCATCCTCGCCCAGTTCGACGTAGCCAAGGATCGTGGTCAGCGGAATGCGCAGGTCGTGGCTCACGCGGCCGGCGAACTCGCCGAGCTTGGCGTTGCTCCGCCGCACCTCGTCCAGCGCCACGTTCAGCTGCAGGGTCCGGTGCTGGAGCTCCAGCAGCTCCACGGCCTGCTGGGCGAGGAGCTCCAGCATGGCGATCTGCTCCGGGTCGGGGTCCGCCGGCCTGTCGGAGAAGACACACAGCGAACCCAGCACGAAGCCGGAGGCGGTTACCAGCGGCACCGAGGCGTAATAGCGGACGCGGGCGATCTCACCGGTCACAAACGGATTGTTCGCAAAGCGCGGGTCCCCGGATGCATCGCGGACCACGGTGGTTTCCCGGGCCAGGAAGACCCTGGCGCACATCGAATCCTCCCGGGAGCAGATGCCCGGTTCCACCCCCGACGCCGCGATCTGGCGCTGCTGGTCCGCGGTGATCACGTTCACCACGCTGTAGGGCACCTGGCACAGCTTCGCGGCCAGGTCCACGAGGTTGTCCAGGGCAGTGCGGGCAGTATCGGCGCGGGCAGTGCCGCCGACAGGCGGAGAGGCGACGCCCTCCTGGCCAGGCAACAACCCGTACGCCATCAGCACGGCCTCCCGATCGATGTCCCGCTCCGGGTGCGTCCGAGCGCTGGCCCCTTTCATCCGTCCCCTATCGCCGCGCGGGACTCCGACCCAGCGTCAAGTCCCCCCGGCGCCGATACTATCCGCCCGACCTCAACGCCTGCGGTAGTCTCTTGACACCGGCAGACATGCTCGGCTTCACTATTACGTATGCTGAAATAACAGTTCCATGATGCGGAACTCGACGCCTCGAAGGGTTGTCGATCACCGGGAGAGGACCCGGCCTCCGCATAGCCGTCACCATGGATGCCAGCATCTGCTTGAGGATCACAACGTGAAGCTTGCCGAATTCAATGCCGCGGACAGGGACGCTGCCAACGCGGTCCTGCGCCCCTGCATCGACGTCCCCCGCTGGGTGGACCAGATTGCCGCCGCGCGCCCCTTCGCCTCCCGTGAGGAGCTCCTCGACGGAGCCCGGGCCGCCGCCGCGCCGTTCACGCCGGACGAGGTGGCAGGCGCCATGGCCCATCATCCGAGGATCGGCGAACGTCCCGCCGCGCAGACCACCGAGGCGGCCATGTCCCGGTCCGAGCAGGCAGGCGTGGACCCGGCCGACACCGGGGTTGCGGACGCCCTGGCGCGCGGCAACCGCGCCTACGAGGAAAAGTTCGGCCGAGTCTTCCTGATGCGCGCCGCCGGACGGACGGCCCCCGAAATCCTGGCAGCGCTGAACGAGCGCCTGGCCAATACCCCGGCGCAGGAAGACGCCATCGTCGCGCAGCAGCTGCGGGAAATCGCCCTGCTGCGCCTGGAAGGAGTGATCAGCGAATGAGCGTTTCCCACGTAACAACCCACGTCCTGGACACCGGCGCCGGGCGCCCGGCGGCGGGTATCGCCGTCGTGCTTTACGCGAACGACGGCGGCAGCTGGACTCAGCTGGGCAGCGGCACCACCGATGCGGACGGCCGCGCGAAGGGCCTGGGACCGGAGGTTCTGGCCCCCGGAAACTACCGGCTCAACTTCGCCACCGGCGACTACTACGCCCGGCAGGGCGGCACCACATTCTTCCCGGAGGTGGACCTGGTCTTCGAAGTCACCGGCACCGAGCACTACCATGTGCCGTTGCTGCTGAGCCCGTTCGCCTACTCCACCTACCGCGGCAGCTGAAAGGAAACAGAATGCGGCTGATGCGCATTGGCCCGGCGGGCAACGAGGTTCCGGTGGTCATCGACGATGACGGCCAGGCCTATGACCTGCGGCCGGTCACCCAGGACATCGACGGTGACTTCCTCCAGACCTGGGCCGGCCAGCTCACTGACCTGGACCTGTCCGGCCTCCCGCGGGTGACCCTCGACGGCAAACGGATCGGCGCGCCGATCGCCCGGCCCGGGGCCGTGATCGGCGTGGGGCTGAACTACGCCGCGCACGCTGCAGAATCCGGCTTGCCTGTGCCGGAGCGGCCCATCATCTTCTTCAAGCATCCCAACACCGTGGTTGGTCCGGACGACGACGTCGTCATCCCGCCGGGGGCGCAGCGGGTGGACTGGGAGGTGGAGCTGGGCGTGGTCATCGGCCGGCGCGCAAGCTACCTGGCATCCGACACCGAGGCAGCGGACTGCATCGCGGGCTACGTCCTGTCCAATGACGTCTCCGAGCGCGAGTACCAGCTGGAGCACTCCGGGCCGCAGTGGTCGCTGGGCAAATCCTGCCCCACCTTCAACCCGGTAGGGCCCTGGCTGGTGCCCGCCGCGGGAGTGGATGCGGACGGCATCCGCCTCGCATCCTGGGTCAATGACGAGGTCCGGCAGGACAGCTCGACGGCGGACATGGTCTTCGGACCGGCCGAACTGGTCCGCCGGCTCTCGCAGTACATGGTGCTCGAACCCGGCGACCTCATCACCACCGGCACCCCGGAGGGCGTGGCACTGTCCGGCCGCTTCCCGTTCCTGAAAGACGGCGATGTCATGCGGATGTCCGGCGGGGACCTGCTGGGCGGGCAGCGGCAGCGGCTGGTCCCAGCGGGGCCGCAGGCCTGAGCAGGCTGAACCCGCCGGGGCAGGCTGGGGGCCGGGATGACAGTAGGCTAGATGGCATGTCTTCCGACCAGCCCACCCCTGAACGGCGCGAATTTCCCGAACGGCGCGAGATCACCGTCCGGCGCGCCCCCAAGTACGTTCCCTTCCTGATCCTGGGCGGGCTCGTGGGCTTCGCCGCGGCGGCTGTCATTGCGTACGCGCTGCCCGGCGATGCCAGCTACGACCGCGGCGCCGTGTACGGCTTCTTCATGGTGCCGTGCGCCGCGGCCGGTGTGATTCTCGGCGCAATTGCCGCCCTGGTGCTGGACCGCACCAGCGTGCGGCGTGCCCGCCGCGGCGTCGTCGAAGCGGTGCCGGAAGCCGAGCATTCCGCACCGGGCACGGCGTCGGCCACGCAGCCAGCCGAGGAACCGGGCACGGCACTGGGCACCGCACTGGGCACCGAAACAGGCCCCGCACCGGAGCGGACCACGGACGACGGCGGGCCCGGCCAGCGGTCATAATCCGGCGGCCGGAATTTCCATACCCCATGACGTGAGATAATCGACCAGTGGCACGCGGCGATGGAAAACTTTCTCATGATCTTCTCCCTGGCGAAAAGGGCCCACAGGACGCTTGCGGCGTCTTCGGGGTCTGGGCACCAGGTGAAGAAGTAGCAAAACTTACCTACTACGGGCTGTACGCGTTGCAGCACCGCGGTCAGGAGTCGGCTGGCATAGCAACCAGCGACGGCAAGCGGATCAACGTCTACAAGGACATGGGCCTCGTATCCCAGGTCTTCGACGAGACCACGCTTAACACCCTGACCGGGCACCTGGCCGTCGGCCACTGCCGCTACTCCACCACCGGAGCCAGCCACTGGGCCAACGCCCAGCCCACCCTCGGTGCGACCAGCACCGGCACGGTGGCCCTGGCGCATAACGGCAACCTGACCAACACCGCCGAGCTCAACGCCATGATCCTGGAACGCAACGGCGGCCAGCTCAGCGGCGAAATGAAGCAGGGCAACACCTCGGACACCGCATTGGTGACGGCGCTGCTGGAGGGTGAAGAGGGCAAGTCCCTCGAACAGACCGCCATCGAGCTGCTGCCCAAGATCAAGGGCGGCTTCTGCTTCGTCTTCATGGACGAGGGCACCCTGTACGCCGCGCGGGACACCTACGGCATCCGCCCCCTTTGCCTGGGCCGGCTGGAACGCGGCTGGGTGGTGGCGTCCGAACAGTCCGCCCTGGCCACCGTGGGCGCCAGCTTCATCCGCGAAATCGAACCCGGCGAATTCATCGCCATCGATGAGCAGGGCGTGCGGTCCCAGCGCTTTGCGGAGCCGACGCCGGCCGGATGCGTATTCGAGTACGTCTACCTCGCGCGCCCCGACGCCGCGATCGCCGGGCGGTCCGTGTACGAATCCCGCGTGGAGATGGGCCGCCAGCTGGCCCGCGAGAACACGCAGGAAGCGGACATCGTCATCCCGGTCCCGGAATCCGGTACCCCCGCAGCCGTGGGCTACGCCGAAGAATCCGGCATCCCGTTCGCGCACGGCTTCGTCAAGAACTCCTACGTGGGCCGCACGTTCATCCAGCCCTCGCAGACGCTGCGCCAGCTGGGCATCCGGCTGAAGCTCAACGCCCTGGAGTCCGTGATCCGCGGCAAGCGCGTGGTGGTGGTGGATGACTCGATCGTCCGCGGCAACACGCAGCGCGCCATCGTCCGGATGCTCCGCGAAGCCGGCGCCGCCGCCGTGCACGTCAAGATTTCCTCCCCGCCGGTCCAGTGGCCGTGCTTCTACGGCATCGACTTCGCCTCCCGCGCCGAGCTGATCGCCAACGGCGCCACGATCGAAGAGATCTCCCAGGCCATCGGCGCCGACTCGCTGGCCTACATTTCCGAAGACGGCATGATCGGCGCCACCCAGCAGCCCCGCGAACGGCTCTGCACCGCCTGCTTCACCGGCAAGTACCCCATCGAGCTCCCGGGCTCGGACAAACTGGGCAAGAACCTGCTGGAGCGCACGGACCTGGGCGGCCTGCCGGCATCCTCACGGAGCGGCGCTCCGGCCACCACGGGCGACGCCGCCGCGGAAGCCGCCATCGAACCGGCCACCGCCACGCCAGGCAATCCGGACAGCATCCCGGTGACCGAGGATCCTGCCGAGAAGCCGGGCGCCACCGGCTGTGATCCGGGGCCGGATGCCGAGTTCGAGAACCTGCTTACCGACGCCGACCGCGTGCCCGATCTCCACCACGACGCTGCGACCGTCGGCGCTGACAAGAAAGAGTCCTGATGACCTCCGCTTCCTCCACTGCTGACATGAATGCTGCCCAGAACAACGCCGGCATCACCTACGCGGCCGCCGGTGTGGACGTCGAGGCCGGCGACCGCGCAGTTGAACTCATGAAGGACGCCGTCAAGGCGACCCACAACGCATCGGTGATTGGCGGCGTCGGCGGTTTCGCGGGCCTGTACGACGTCTCGAAGCTCCTGACCTACAAAAAGCCCCTGCTCGCCACGTCCACGGACGGCGTCGGCACCAAGGTGGCCATCGCCCAGGCCATGGACATCCACGACACCATCGGCTACGACCTCGTGGGCATGGTGGTTGACGACATCGTGGTGGTGGGTGCCGAGCCGCTGTACATGACCGACTACATCGCCTGCGGCAAGGTGGTTCCCGAGCGCATCGCGGACATCGTCCGCGGCATCGCGGCCGCCTGCTCGGTTGCCGGCACCGCGCTGGTGGGCGGCGAAACCGCCGAGCACCCTGGCCTGCTGGGGGAACACGAGTACGACGTCGCCGGCGCTGCCACCGGCGTTGTTGAGGCAGACGCCCTGCTGGGGCCTGACCGCGTCCGCGAAGGCGACGTGGTGATCGGCATGGCTTCCTCGGGCCTGCACTCAAATGGCTACTCCCTGGTCCGCCGCGTCATCAACCACGCCGGCTGGGCCCTGGACCGCCAGGTCTCCGAGCTTGGCCGCACGCTGGGCGAGGAACTGCTGGAACCCACCCGCGTCTACGCCGCGGACTGCCTGGACCTGGCGCGGGCGTTCCCCGTCACAGCAGAGAAGGCCGTGCACGGCTTCAGCCACGTCACCGGTGGCGGCCTCGCCGCCAACCTGGCGCGCGTGCTGCCGCAGGGCCTCGTGGCCACCGTTGACCGCTCCACCTGGGAGCTGCCCGCCATCTTCAAGCTCGTCTCCGAGCTGGGCCGCGTCCCGCTGCCCGACCTGGAGCGCACGCTGAACCTCGGCGTCGGCATGGTGGCCGTGGTCTCCGCCGAAGCCGCAGACGCCGCCGTGGCCCGCCTCAACGAGCGCGGCCTGCCGTCCTGGATCATGGGCTCCGTCAGCGCCGATTCCGACGCCGTGGTCAAGACCGGCCCGGATTACGTGCAGGGCGCCAAGGGCGTGGACGGCGGGGCCGTCCAGCTGGTCAACGCCTACGCGTAACCCCCGCCGGACCCCTCATCGAGTGCTCCGTACCTGCCCTTTAGGACCTTCATAAGGGCAGGTTGGGCCGGTGGGGAGCACTCGATCTGTTTTAGACCTCCAGGACGCTGAACACGCCGCCCTGCGGGTCCTTCAGGGTGGCGATGGTGCCGCCGTCGTCGTCGAACTCCGGCTCCACCAGCACCTCGGCTCCGGCTGCCACGGCCGACAGCACGGCTTCCTTGACACTGGAGACGCCGAAGTAGACCTGCCAGCCGCGGCTGCCGGGCTCGCCGTCCCCGTCCTCGTCGTCCACGTCCTCCTGCGGGGCAGGCGCAATGCCCGCCACCTCCGCGCCGTTCACCATCAGCGTGGTGTAAGTTCCGCCGTCGTCCTGGGGGTATTCCGTCACCTCATGGCCGAACAGCTGCTGAAAAAACCCGACGGCCGCCTGCGGCTCGGGCGTGAGCAGTTCGGCCCAGGCGAATGCGCCGGGCTCGTTGTGCCGCCCGCTGCCGGGGTGGGTTCCGGCCTGCCAGACGCCGGTGGCACCGCCTCCCGGCGGCTCCACAAACACCATGGTTCCGGTGTCCCCGATGTCCTCCGGTCCGAACTGCACCGCGCCGCCGGCATGGTCGGCTTCCTCCGCAGTGGATCCGGCGTCGTCAGTGGCAAAGTAGATGTTCCACTGCGCGGGCCGTTGCGTGTCACCCTGCTGCGGCTGCGGTGCCACCGTCGCCACGACGTCGTCGTCCAGGAAGGCCTTCGCGTAGCTGCGGCCGTCCGGGGTGGGCAGGTCCTCGTACCGCCAGCCGAACACGGCGGCGTAGAAGGCCTTGGCAGCAGCCACGTCCGGCGTCTGAATGTCCGTCCAGCAGAGCTCTCCAAGGCTGTACCCGCTGCGCTGAACCATGCGTCCGTACCTTTCGTAGGCTGAATTCTTTCCAGCCTAGTTCCTGTAGGGCAGGGTTCCTACGGGCGCGTACGTGACGGGGGGAGGCCCAGGGGCGCAGACGCGGCAACGCCAAAGGCCCGTTGGCCACGCCAAAGACCGGCGTGGCCAACGGGCCTGATAAATATGGTGTACGACGGCGGCTCGCAGCCAACTGCCTTAAGGCAGTTCAGCGGGAACGACTAACCGATACGACGGCTGTCTACCTCGTCGTCGTCTTCATCCAAATCGTCCGCGTACTTATCCACGTAGGCTGAATAGTCCGGCTCGACCGGTTCATTCGCGAAATGGCTCGTGGCACGACTTCCCGGACCCGTGAGCTCTCGCTGTAGGGCCGAATAATCGGTGTTCGGGGAGTAGTACTTGATGTCCCGAGCCTGCTTGGTAGCTTTTGCCTTTTGACGGCCGCGCCCCATGGCGTGACCCCCTTTTGTACTTGGACCGGAGGTGGTCACCTTTGGCGATCGGTGAGGCCCCGGAATGTTTGGTCAATTTGTCGTACCCCTAGATTACATGCTTTCGGCGGCATCTGCTTGCCACGGAGGCGTCCAGCGACCACCGCGACCCCCTTCTCCGCGGCAATCCGGGGCTTGCAGGGATTTTTTGTTCGATAGAGTCTCCTGAACGACTGAATTAAGCGGGCATGGGAATCCGGCAATCGGCCGCCCGGGCCACACCGCGGAAACGCATATGGCCGGAGACCCAGCGCTCGAGCGAACGCCAGGAAGGGGTGCCGCCCCACATGAATGACAACGATCCCAGCCACGACGGGGAGCGCGGGCCGGCCCGCGCCGTCGCCGTGCAACCCGAACCGGCCGTGCAACCCCAACCGGCCGAGCGCAAACCGGCAGAGCGCAATGCGGCAGAGCCGGAATCAGCCGCACCGGGGCAAGCTCAGCCCGGTGCGGTCCAGCCCGGAGGCCTCGTCGGCGCGGTCCGCTCCTGGCTCGCACAGCCAGAGGTCCGGCAAACCCTGCTCAAGTCCGGCTTTGTCCTTGCGCTGCTGGTGGTGGGTGGCCTGCTCGTGTGGCTCCTGACGTCACTCCTCGCCGGCGCCACCATGCAGGCGGCGAACCGGCCGGGCGCCGCGGCGGCAGACCCCTCCCCCGCCCCGCCGGCGGTGTCACCCCGGCCCAGCCTGCCCGTGGCCAGCGTGAGCCCGCTGGATTTCCGGGTGGGCGACTGCCTCAAGGACTTCGACCCCGAGGCATCCAAGTCCACTGTGGTTGCGTGCAGCACCGGCCATTCCGCCCAGCTGGTGGCGGTCACGCACTACGCCGACGGTGACGCATACCCGGGCCGTGAGGCCATGAAGACCAGGGCCAGGGAAACGTGCCAGGACGCGCGGCTGACGGCGAAATCCAACGACTACAACCTGATCTACCGCCTCGCGTATCCGAGCACGGCCAGCTGGGCCAAGGGTGACCGCCGCGTGGACTGCTACATCACCGCGTCCGGCAACATCATCAAGGCAAGCCTGCTCCCCTAGCTCCCTGAGGAACCAAGGGAGCGGGCTTGCGCGCTGCTAGTCCCGGCGGCGGACCGTGAGCCCGCTGCCCAGGGGACTGCCCCCGTCGGGCCCCGACAGTGCTTCCAGGCCCTCGACGGTGAGCTCCCCGAGGTCGGCTGCGGTGTCCACCAGGACGGTGTCGCCGTCGGAGATTTCACCGGCCAGGATGGCCTTGGCCAGCCGGTCGCCGATTTCGCGCTGCACGAGGCGCCGCAGCGGCCGGGCGCCGTAGGCCGGGTCGAAGCCGGACATCGCCAGCCAGGAGCGGGCCCCTTCGGTGACCTCGAGCGAAAGCCGCCGCTCCTGCAGGCGCTTGGTCAGCTCCGCCACCTGCAACTCGACGATCCGGGCGAGCTCGTCCACGGACAGCGGATCAAACAGCACCACCTCATCCAGCCGGTTCAGGAACTCCGGCTTGAAGGAAGCGTTCACGGTGGCCATCACCGCGTTGCGCTTGGCGTTCGCATCCAGCGTCGGGTCCACGAGGAACTGGCTGCCCAGGTTTGAGGTGAGCACCAGGATCACGTTGCGGAAGTCCACGGTGCGGCCTTGGCCGTCGGTGAGGCGGCCGTCGTCGAGCACCTGCAGCAGGATGTCGAACACCTCGGGGTGGGCCTTCTCCACCTCGTCCAGCAGCACCACGGAGTACGGCCGGCGGCGAACGGCCTCGGTGAGCTGGCCGCCCTCCTCGTAGCCGACGTACCCGGGAGGCGCACCGACGAGGCGCGCCACGGAGTGCTTTTCGCTGTACTCGGACATGTCGATCCGCACCATGGCGCGTTCGTCGTCGAAAAGGAAGTCCGCGAGCGCCTTGGCGAGTTCGGTTTTGCCGACGCCGGTAGGGCCGAGGAACAGGAACGAACCTGTGGGCCGGTTGGGGTCGCTGATGCCGGCCCGTGCGCGGCGCACGGCGTCGGACACGGCGGTGACGGCCTTGGACTGACCGATCAACCTCCTGCCGAGCTCCCCCTCCATGTGCAGCAGCTTCTGGCTTTCGCCCTGGAGCATGCGGCCGGCCGGAATTCCGGTCCATGCCGCGATGACCTCGGCGATGTCGTTGGCCGTGACCTCCTCCGCCACCATCAGGGCAGATTTGTCGGCGACGGCGGCCTCAGCTTCTGCGGCGTCGTTCAGTTCGCGTTCCAGTGCAGGAATTTCGCCGTAGAGGACCCGGGACGCGGTCTCAAGGTCTCCCTCGCGCTGCGCCTTGTCCGCAGTGGACCGCAGCTCGTCCAGCTTTGCCTTCAGGTCGCCAACGCGGTTCAGGCCTGCTTTCTCGGCCTCCCATCGGGCGTTCAAGCCGGCCAGTTGCTCCTTCTTGTCCGCCATGTCCGCCCGCAGCGCAGCGAGGCGCTCCACGGACGCGGCGTCCGTCTCACCCTGCAGGGCGAGCTCCTCCATGGTGAGCCGGTCGACGGCGCGGCGCAGCTGGTCGATCTCCTCCGGGGCGGAGTCGATCTCCATGCGCAGCCGGGAGGCGGCCTCGTCCACGAGGTCGATCGCCTTGTCCGGCAGTTGCCGGCCGGAAATGTAGCGGTTGGAGAGCGTCGCGGCAGCCACCAGCGCGGAGTCTGCGATGGCGACCTTGTGGTGGGCCTCGTACCGCTCCTTCAGGCCCCGCAGGATTCCGATGGTGTCGTCCACGCTGGGCTCCCCGACGTACACCTGCTGGAAGCGCCGCTCCAGGGCGGGGTCCTTCTCGATGTTCTCGCGGTACTCGTCGAGGGTGGTGGCGCCGATCAGCCGCAGCTCACCCCGGGCCAGCATCGGCTTGAGCATATTGCCGGCGTCCATGGCGCTTTCGCCGCTGGCCCCGGCTCCCACCACTGTGTGCAGCTCATCGATGAACGTGACAATCCGGCCGTCAGAGTTCTTGATCTCTTCAAGGACGGCCTTGAGTCGCTCCTCAAACTCGCCCCGGTACTTGGCACCGGCCACCATGGAGGCCAGGTCAAGGGCGATCAGGGTCTTGCCCCGAAGACTCTCCGGCACGTCACCGGCGACGATGCGCTGGGCGAGGCCCTCGACGACGGCCGTCTTGCCGACGCCCGGCTCACCGATGATCACCGGGTTGTTCTTCGTGCGGCGGCTGAGCACCTGGATGATGCGGCGGATTTCGGCATCCCGCCCAATCACGGGGTCCAGCTTGCCGGAGCGGGCGGTCGCGGTCAGATCGGTGCCGAACTTTTCCAGGGCCTGAAAAGTGTTCTCCGGGTCAGGCGAGTTGACCTTGCGGTCGCCGCGGACACCCGGCAGGGCCGCTGCCAAGGCCTCATGCGACGCGCCGGCGTCGCGCAACAGCCTGCCAACGCCGTCGCTTCCCGCCGAGAGGCCCAGCAGCAGGTGCTCGGTAGAGACGAAGGAGTCGCCCAGCTTGTCCGCCTCGTTCTGGGCGTTCTGGATCGCCTGCAGGGAAGGCCGGGACAGCTGGGCCTGCTGGACCGAGCTTCCGGACGTGGCGGGCAGTGCCTTGATGGCGGTACTGGCCTGGACGCTGACAGTATCCGGGTCCGCTCCGGTGGCGCGAAGGAGAGCGACGGCGACGCCCTCCCGCTGATCCATCAGCGCCTTGAGCAGGTGGGCGGGTTCCACCTGCGGATTCCCGGCCGTGGAGGCGTTCATCGCGGCAGCTGAAAGAGCCTCCTGGCTCTTGGTGGTGAATTTGGCGTCCAAAGAGAGCTCCTTTCGAAGACGTTTTAGCTACGTTGAGTCTACTACGCTCAACTTTGCTTTTTACGTCATCACTGCCAAGTTTTCCCACAGCGAAATGCCCTCTCAGGGGCGGGCGGACATTCCGTGAACAGTGGCCCTTGAACTGTATCGCCAGCGGCCGAATCCCCCTAGGATCGACCTGTGGCTGCGAGGGCCAAGCCCTCGAGGCGGCCGCCGCCAAGAGCGTCAGTCCACAATCCCCAAAGGCCACTACCCCAGAGACAGGACCGGCAATGAAGAAGTTTGTAGTTCTTTACAACGCACCGCAGTCGGCACAATCCCAGATGGCGGAGAGTTCCCCCGAGGCCGCGCAGGAGGGCATGAAGGCCTGGATGGAGTGGGCGTCCCGGGCCGGCAGCGGCATCGTGGACATGGGCCAGCCCCTGGGCGCCGGCAAGGAGGTCAGCCAGTCCGGCACCTCGGACACGAACGCCAGCGTCGGCGGATACGGAATCCTGCAGGCCGAGGACATGGACGGCGCCCTGGCCCTCCTCGAGGGACACCCGCACCTCATGATGCCCGGCGCGAGCATCCAGGTATACGAGACCCTCGACCTGCCCGGGATGTAACCGCTAGGAGCCCCGAACCCCGGAGACGCTGGCGATCCAGGCCAGGTTGCGGAGCACGGAGGCATGGTCATTGAAGTAACCGGTGTAATTCGAAGGGTTCGGGGCCGGCAGGATGTCCGACGAGGACAGGACCCCTGCAAGTTTGCCGTTCACGATCAGCGGGCCGCCCGAGTCGCCGCTCAGCGTGTGACCGCTCTTCGACCGCGTCCGGACAGACGGACCGCCGTAGTTGTCCACGCCCTGCCACACCACCGAGACGTCCGCCGCTTTGAGGTAGTAGGACATGGCGCCGGACCCCTCGGACTGATCGCCCCAGCCATAAACCCTCGCGGGAGTTCCGGTGGCAGGAAAGGAACTGGACAGGCCCACGTAGGAGCCGTAGTACGGCGCGGACAGTCTCAGCAACAGGACGTCCCCGGCAGGGGCGGGGTAGCGCGCGGCCACCGAACGGACGGCACCTCCGGTTCCGAGGTAGCTGGTGCCGAGCCGGACCGACCTAAGGCTCGTGGAGTTGCAGTGCTTGGCCGTAATGACCCAGCCCGCAGCGATCTGACTGCCGGTACAGCCCACGTTGACGCCTGCGGAGTCGAAGGAAACTTGCGCCGCGAAGGGGGCTGCTGAAACCGCAGTGATGCCGCCGCCCGCGATGTCCCGGCTCAACGTACCGTCGCCGTCGGGGGCCGGCACGTCCCTGACGCGCGTTTCCCGGGCCGCGGCGGCCTGCGCTGGCGGACCGCCGAGTACGGGAGCCAGCATGGCCGCGCTGGCCGTGGCAGCGGCCAGGATTTTGGCGATCTTCAACGTGAGGCTCCTTGGCGTCGGGGGCGAGGGGTCCGACTGCGAGCGTACGTGTCATGACAACGGATGTCATATCCATTACAGAAAAAGTCACTGCAGTCCGCGCCGGCGCCGGCGCATGGCCCCGAAGCGCCGGGGGGATTACCCTGAGGGCCAAGCAGGAATCACTTTTTCGCCAGCCTGCGGCGGCATCAGGCTCAGTTCCGCGGTGTGAGGGATCATGACTGGACTGTCGAAACAACGGAGATGGCCCGGCGTTGCTCCGGCCGTACTTTCGATGGCGCTGCTGGTTACAGCGTGCCAGCCCGCTCCACCCCCGCCGCCGCCATCGTCGTCCGGGACGCCGGTTTCGCCTGCTGGGACCGGACCGGCAACCCCGTCATCCAGCTCCGGGCAATCCTCCTCCCCTGCAGGGCCTTCCCCAGACGCAGAGTCCTCCTCCACCACAGCGCCAGCCGCCGTCCACTTCACGGCCCAGGGCGACATCGGGCTGGGCGCGGGGGCCAGGAAGGTGCTTGACACAATCGGCGGCCTGCGGCCTGAGCTGAACCTGGCCCTCGGGGACTTCCCCTACGAGGCAGGGCGCGAGCAGGATTTCTGTGACATGGTCACCGGCAAGCTGGGCGGCCACTTTCCCTACCAGGTGGTCAGCGGAAACCACGAGAGCGACGGCCATGACGGCGACATCGCCAACATCGTCAACTGCCTGCCCAACAAGCTGCCGGGGCTGCAGGGCGAGTACGGAGTGCAGTGGTACGCCGACTACCCGGAACGGAACCCGCTGGTGCGTTTCATCATGGTGTCCCCGGGGATCGAATTCCATGACGGAAACAACCTGGACTACTCGCGGGGCAGTGAGCGGTGGCGCTGGACAGCAGCCGCGTTGGACGGTGCCAAGTCCAAGGACATCCCGTGGACCGTGGTGGGCATGCACACTCCTTGTCTCAGCGTGGGCAAATATGGTTGCCAGGCTGGAGCCGACTTCACGGACATGCTCATCGACAAGAAGGCAGATCTTGTTCTGAGCGCCCACGACCACATCTACCAACGGAGCCACCAACTGGGTGGGGGCCGGGGCTGCCCTGCACTGGTGCCGGACACATTCTCCCAAGGCTGCCTCGCCGATTCGGACGCCACCATGGTCCAGGGTGCCGGAACGGTCTTCGCCACAGTCGGAACGGGCGGCAGGGGGCTGTATGACGTCAACGACCAGGATTCGGAATCCGGCTACTTTGCCGCCTGGTCCGGGAGCAACCGCGACGCCGCCCTCGGCACGCTGGACGTGACGGCCACCGCTGACCGGCTCGCAGCAAAGTTTGTCCCGGCGGAGGGGTATACCTTTACGGACAACTTCGAGATTGGACGAAAGTAGCCGGGCCGCAGCTGCACTGACGCGGATGGCGGGCACGGCACCGGACTAGACTCTCTCCCATGGCCGTCTACATCGATCCGCCGCTTTGGCCTGCCCATGAAACACTTTTTTCGCATCTGATTTCGGACACTTCCCTGGCGGAGCTGCACGCCTTCGCCGCTGCGGCGGGCATCCCTGAGCGGGCATTCGACGGCGACCACTACGACGTGCCGCAGCGCCGCTATGACGGTCTGGTGGCTGCCGGTGCCATTCCGGTTGAGGCGCGGGTCCTCGTGCGGAAACTCATTGCCAGCGGGCTCCGGATCCCCGCGCGCAGCCGCACGAAGTCCCTCAAGACTCCCCTGCTCCACCGCTGGAACATGGTGCTGCCCGGCCATGACGCCCTGTTCCTGGACCTGCTGGACCGCTGGAGCGAGAGCCACCGCAGGTACCACGGCTGCACGCACCTGCTCGCCGTGCTGGAGGCCCTGGACCTGCTCACCGCACCCGCGCGGCCGCCGCGCACCGTGCTGCTGGCGGCCTGGTTCCACGACGCCGTCTACCGGGGAGTGGCGGGCCAGGACGAGGAGGAGTCCGCCCGGCTCGCCGAACTCAGGCTCAGCCAGGCCGGACTGCCGGAAGCCGAGGTCGATGAGGTAGCGCGGCTGGTCCGGCTCACCTCGGATCACCGGCCGGAGGACGGGGACGACGACGGCGCCCTCCTCTGCGACGCGGACCTGTCGGTTCTGGGCGGGGAACCGGAGCGCTACGCCCGGTATGTGGCGGCCGTCCGGAAAGACTATGCGCACATCGGCGACGCCGACTTTGCGGCCGGGAGGGCCGCCGTCGTCCGCCAGTTGCTGGCACTGGACCCGCTCTTCCACACCGAGCGGGCCCGCAGCCTGTGGCTGGAGGCCGCCCGGCGGAACCTGAAGGCTGAGCTGGCCTGACCGCGCTGCCGGACTGTATGTGAGTCAGCGGTAGGCCGTGATGAACGGCCTGTCCGTGGGCACGATCTGCTTGCCCAGTGGCATGAGGGAAACCGGGATCAGCTTCAGGTTGGCGATGGCCAGCGGGATGCCGATGATGGTGATGGCCATGGCGAACGCCGTGACCACGTGCCCAATGGCAATCCAGATGCCGGCCACCAACAGCCAGATCACGTTGCCGAGGAGCGAGAACACGCCGTTTCCGCCCGGCTTGTCCACCACCATCCGGCCAAAGGGCCACAGGGTGTAGGACGCGATCCGGAAGGAGGCGATGCCCCAGGGGATGGTCACGATGAGCAGGCAGCAGATGATGCCGGCGGCGAAGTAGCCCAGCGCCAGCCAGAAGCCGCCGAATACCAGCCAGATGATGTTCAGGAGTGTCTTCATCCGTCCATTCTGCCGGGCCGGAAGGCTGCAGCGCCTCGGGATCTGCCCTGAATTAACCCTTAACCTTCAGCCTGCGAACTTTCGGCCTTGGGCACCTTCAGCCTCGGGCTGAGGCGCGGGACCCCGGCGGCCGCGACCAGCAGCGCGAGAAGCCCTAGGCCCAGCGGGAGCGAGGCGGCGGTGGCGACGGCTCCCACCAGGAGCGGGCCGCCGGCGTCGCCGAGTTCGCGTCCGAGCTCGGCCGAGCCCATGGTTCGCCCCATCCGGTTCTTCGGTGTGCTGTCGGCCAAATGCGCAAAGCCCAGCGGCGTGGCCGCGCCGACGCCGGCCCCAATGAGGGCCGCGGCGATGAAGATCGTGGCGGGCCCCGGGGCGGCGGCCACCAGGGCCACCCCGGCGGCGGTGAGCAACAGGCCGGTGCGCATTCCGCCTGCGTCGCCGATGCGGTGCATGTCGCGCATCGCTCCGATCCGCGGCTGGACCAGCAGGGAGGCGACGGCCAGCACACTGACGGCGGCGGTGCCGGCCACCGGATCAAGGCCGTGCCGCACGGCCAGGGCTGGAAGGAAACCGATAGCCGCTCCCATGGCCGCCATCGTTGCCGCCAGCACCAGCGTGGGCACCAGGAACTTGCGCTCCGCAACCTGCCGGGCCAGGTCCAGCACCGTGTACCGCTGGCGCGGGAGCGGCGGCAGGTGCGGCACGGCGAGAAGGACCCACACGGCGGTGGCTGCGGCAAGCGCGGAAAGAGCCCCGAACAGCAGCGCAAAGCCGCCGGCCGCGATCAGCCCGGCACCGAGCAGAGGGCCAATCACATAACCGAGGCTCTTCCAGGACCCGTACCTGCCGAAGAAGGTCCCGGCGTTCTTCCCGGCCGAGAGCCGGGCCACCATCGCAGAGGACGCCGGGGAGAACGCCGATGCGGCGGCCCCTTGGCCCAGGCGGGCAAGGCCCAGCAGCAGCGGATCCGCGGCCCCCAGTCCGATCAGGGACAGTGCTGCGAAGCCGATGAGTCCGCCGACAATGACCGGCTTGGCGCCGATCCGGTCGCTCAGCGCGCCAAAGACCGGCTTGAGGAACACCTCGGAGATGTCGTAGAGGGCCAGCAGGATTCCCAGGTTAAGCAGGGTCAGGCCGATGTTGCCGCTCTGGGCGCCCATGCCGGCTGCAATGCTGTGTGCACCGAACGCGGTCACGAATCCGGCGGCGTAGAGGGGAGCCGCGGGCGTCCGGGCGCGCGCCGCTTGGGCCACCGGTCAGCCTTTGGCTGCCGTCACGAAGGCCCTGATCTTGGCCAGGTCCTTCACTCCCCTGCTTTGTTCGACGCCGGACGAGACGTCCACGCCCCACGCCCCGGCGTCACGGGCGGCTTCGGACACGTTGGCGGGATCGAGGCCGCCAGCCAGGAGCCACTGCCGTCCCGCCAGGCCTTTGGCGCGCACGGAACCGTAGTCCCAGGCCTCGCCGGAACCGGGAACCGCGGCGTCGATCAGCAGCAGTTCCTCGCCCCAGTCGGCAAACGCGTCCGGTACGGCACCCATGGTGACGGCGCGGATGACCTTCATGCCGGCGTCGTGCGCTGTTTTGACGTCATCCGGTGTGCGGTCACCGTGAAGCTGGATCCAGCCCAGTCCCGCGGCGCGGGCGATGGCCACCGCGTCGGCGGCCGATTCGGAGCGGAAGACGCCGACGGCGGCCACACCCTCCGGTACAGCCTTCACCAGCTGGGTGGCCAGATGCGGTGACACCACCCGGGGGCTGGCCGTCAGGACAAAGCCGACGGCGTCCGCTCCGGCTTCCACGGCCTCCCGGACAGATTCAGGCGTGCTCAGGCCGCAGACTTTGACGAACATTCCCGGCTCCTTGTTGTTGAAAGCGTCGACCACTTTCTGCAGCGATCCGTCGCCGACTTTACGCGGGGAAAGAGCGTGCGGGCAACGCGCAGATAGGCTGGTCAGATGCAGATCATCCGCTTCGCCGACCTCAAACCCCAGCCCTGGCGCAACGGCGGCGGTGTCACCCGCGAGCTCGCCAGCCAAGCCGGGGGCGCTTCAGCCGGGGCCACGTCATCGGACGGCGGCGCGTGGGACTGGAGGGTCAGCATCGCCGACGTCACCAGTGCCGGGGAGTATTCCCCCTTTCCGGGGATGGAACGACTGCTGACCGTGGTCGAGGGCGAGCTGCTGTTGCTGGCCGTGGACGGGACCGAGCACCCGCTCGAAAAGTACAGGCCCTTCCGGTTTTCCGGCGGTGCGGCCTCCTCCTCGGCCCTGCCCACAGGGGATGTCCGCAACCTCAACGTCATCGCCCGGGAGGGCGCCTTCAAGGCGTACACCTCCATCGTGGAGCTGTCCAAGAAGCGGGCCCATCCCGTGTTCGAGGGCCAGCTGGGCATCCTGCTGCAGGGCCAGGCAGCGGTCAGTCCTGGGAATGCCGGGCAGGACAGTGGCGGCGGGCAGGACAGTGGCGGCGGGCAGGACGGCGCGCCCGTGGCGCTCAACCGCTACGACTCAGTGGTGGGCTCGGACAGCCCAACACCGGAAATCCTGGGCCGCGGGTTCCTGGCCGTGGTGTCCATCGATCCCGTGGCCAGCTAACAGCTCTGGTCCGCAGGAGGTGCCGGACCCTAGACTCGGTGCCATGACCAAGTCAAAATTCAGCGACCTCCTGCTGCTGCAGATAGGCAACGAATTCGCAGCCTCGCAGCAGTACATTGCCGTGGCCGTCTGGTTCGCCAACCAGGATCTCCCCCAACTCGCCAGGTACTTTTACCGGCAGTCGGTGGAGGAACGCAACCACGCCATGATGATGGTGCAGTACATGGTGGACCGCGGCGTTTCCGTCAGCATCCCCGGCGTGCCCGCCGTCCGCAACGACTTCGCCTCCGTCACGGACCCGCTGGCACTCGCGCTGCAGCAGGAGAAGGAAGTCACCCGCAGCATCGAAAGCCTCTTCCGCGCAGCCCGGGCCGAGGATGACGCCCTCGGCGAGCAGTTCATGCTCTGGTTCCTCAAAGAGCAGGTGGAGGAAGTCGCCTCGATGACCACCCTCCTGAACATCGCCGAACGGGCGGACAACACCTTCGACATCGAGAACTTTGTCGCCCGGGAAACCATCGGCGACGGCGGCCGCGATGCCGCAGCGCCGGAGGCGGCCGGCGGCGCCCTCTGACCGGGGGCCGCTGGCGGTGAGCTTTGCCACCAACGGTGGCTGCCGCCGTCGGGCGTTGCTAGGGTGAAAACCAAGGTCCCCTTCCGCGGACCTCCGGACGACGGTTCAGTACCCGGTGCGCGACAAGACTGGCCAAAGGATCTGTCATGTCGTGGTTCATCCTCATTTTTTCAGGTGCCCTCGAGGCGGTGTGGGCGGCAGCGCTGCACCGGGCGTCCCAGTCCTCCGGCCGGCGCCGGATGGCGGCCGGAGCACTTTTCCTGGTCGCGATCGTGGCCAGCACCGCAGGCCTCGGCATCGCCATGCAGTCCATTCCCACCGGCACCGCCTACGCAGTGTGGGTGGGCGTGGGCGTGGTGTTGACCTCCGCCTACGCGATCGTCGCCAAAGTAGAACGGCCGACGGCGGCGCGGCTCCTGCTGCTGGCCGGTATCGCCGCGTGCGTGGTTGGCCTGAAGGTGGTGGCCTGATGCTCACGAAGCCTGCCACAGCGTGGATTATCCTGCTCGCCTCTGCCGTCCTGGAGGCCGTCTGGGCGACGGCACTGGGCCTGTCCGACGGCCTGACCCGGCCACTACCCACCGTTGTTTTCGTGGTGACGGCCGCGTTCAGCATGCAGGGCCTGGGCATGGCGGTGAAGCACATCCCGCTCGGCACCGCCTACGCCGTCTGGGTGGGGATCGGCGCGGCGCTGACGGTCGGCTGGGCCATGGCCACCGGCGTCGAGCCCTTCAGCCTGCTCAAGTTGCTGTTCATCGCGGGGATTGTGGGATGCGCGGCCGGACTCAAGATGCTGCCGGCCGGTTCTGCCCGCCAGCGCGGGACTCAGCGCGGGGCCGGTTCGCCTCCCTAGGCTGGGTCTCATCCCTAGACTGGCCTCATGGACACGCTCATTCACTCACTTCGGGACATCACCATCCGCCGGATCTCGGTCAGCGAGATGGACAACAACGTGTATCTACTGACGGCAAAGGGGTCCGGAGCGCAGCTGCTGATTGACGCCGCGGATGAGCTGCCGGCCATCCAGAGCCTGCTGGCGGATGCCACGGCGGACACCCCAGGCGAGCCCAAGCTGGCGCTCATCGCCACCACGCACCAGCACTGGGACCACGTGCGCGCACTGCCGGGCCTCGTTGAAGCCACCGGAGCCAAGACCGCCGCGGGCACGGACGACGCCCCGGAACTGCCTGTGACGGTGGACCTGTTGCTGGACCACGGCGACGTCGGGAACTTCGACGGGTTCGACGTCACCGCCGTCCACCTGCGCGGCCACACCCCCGGCTCGGTGGCGCTCGTCTACCAGGACCCGGAGGGACCGGCCCACATCTTCTCCGGCGACTCCCTCTTCCCTGGCGGCGTGGGCAACACGCAGAAGGACCCCGAGCGGTTCAACCAGCTGCTCACGGACGTCACCGAGCGGATCTTCGGCGTCTACCCGGATGACACCGTGGTGCACCCGGGCCACGGCAAGCCCACCACGCTCGGCGCCGAGCGGCCGCACCTTGAGGAGTGGCGCGCCCGCGGCTGGTAGCTGGCGCTGCGCTCAGTGACCTGCGCTACGCAAAATGCCGGTCGCTACGGGAATTCCCGTAGCGACCGGCATTTTGCGTGTCGCCAGTGACTTGGCGTGTCGTCGGCCAGGTATTAGCGGCCGCGGCGCTCGTTCGACGCCGGGGCCGACGCGCGGCGCGGGGCCTTCCGGGCCGGACGTCCGTCACCGGAGCGGCCGCTGCCGCCCGACGAGGAACCACCCGAGTATGAGCCGCCCGACGTGCCACCGGTGGTGGAGGACCAGACCGGAGCGTTGCCGCCGGCCTTGCTGCCGGCCGCTGCGCGCTGCCCGGTGGCGGGACGTCCGCTGCGCTGGCCGCCGCTGGCCGGACGGCCGGTGCCGCCACGGGGGGATTCGCTGCGGGTGAAGCGGGACTCGGACCGTCCGTCCGAACCGCGTCCGGCCGATGAACGGCCACCAGCCGCAGGCACATCGTTGCGGTGCGTGGACGCAGTGCCACGGCCACGTGCGTTGCGGCGGGCAGCAGCTGCCGCAGTGGCGCGGTCCTCGTTCTGCTCGGCGACGCGGTCGGCAGCCGCACGAGCTTCGGTGCGGCCCTCGTAGGCCGCGGCCCGGCGCTCGGCACGGGGCAGGTCCGTGCGCGGAGCCTCAGCGGAAACCCGCCCGCGGCCGCCACGGCCGCCACGGCCGCCGGCCGTGGGTGATGCCTGGCGGCGTGCGCGCTTGCGCTCGGCGTTGGCGCCGGTGGACTTGCCGGCACCCTGCTGCGGAGCTTTCGCCGCGAGGAGAGCCGCACGGGTCCGAGGGTCAACCTTGTCGGCGATCGCGCCCACCAGCTCGGCAACGATCGGCGAGCTTGCGGTGACCCGCTCGAAGCTGACCTCGACGCCGGCAGCCTTCATGAGCTTCTTGACGTCCGTCTGCTGCTCGGGCAGGGTCAGCGTGACCACGGTGCCGTCGGAGCCGGCACGGGCGGTGCGGCCGGAGCGGTGCAGGTACGCCTTGTGCTCGGTGGGCGGGTCGACGTGGATGACCAGTTCGACGTCGTCGACGTGGACGCCGCGGGCCGCGACGTCGGTGGCCACCAGGACGCGGACGTCACCGGAGGAGAACTCGGCAAGGTTGCGGTCGCGGGCGTTCTGCGACAGGTTGCCGTGCAGGTCGACGGCGGGAATTCCGGCGTCGGTCAGGGTCTTGGCCAGCTTGCGGGCGTGGTGCTTGGTGCGCATGAACAGCACACGGCGGCCGGCGCCGGACGCCAGTTCAACGATCAGCTGCTTCTTGACGGTCTGGTCGTTGACCACCAGCACGTGGTGCTCCATGGTGGTCACGGCGGCCTGCGGATCGTCCACGGAGTGGGTCAGCGGGTTGGACAGGTAGCGCTGGACGATCTTGTCCACGCCGTTGTCCAGCGTGGCGGAGAACAGCAGGCGCTGGCCCTGGCTCGGGGTCATGTCCATGAGCTTCTTGACCACGGGCAGGAAGCCGAGGTCGGCCATGTGGTCGGCCTCGTCCAGCACCGTCACCTCGACGGCCTCGAGGGTCAGGATGCGCTGGCGGATCAGGTCCTCCAGCCGGCCCGGGCAGGCGATGACAATGTCGACGCCGGCGCGCAGCGCCTTCTCCTGGCGGGCCTGGGAGATGCCGCCGTAGATCACGGTGGTGTTCAGGCCCATGGCCTTGGCCAGCGGCTCGATCGTTGCGTTGATCTGGGTGGCCAGTTCACGGGTGGGCGCCAGGACCAGGCCCATGGGGCGCCCGGGCTTGCGGAAGTAGGCGGCTTCGCGCTCGGCGAGGCGGGCCACCAGCGGGATGGCGAAGGCGATGGTCTTACCGGAGCCGGTGCGGCCACGGCCCAGAACGTCGCGGCCGGCCAGGGTGTCCGGCAGGGTCTTGACCTGGATGGGGAACGGGGATTCGATGCCCTGGGCGGCCAGGATTTCGGTGAGTGCCTTGGGCGTGCCGAGGGCAGCAAAAGTAGTCATATGCGTTTATCAGGGTCTTTCAGGCGGTATCCAGCGGATATCGGCCCCCGACGCCGGTTGGCTCAGGGGGTCGCCGAAGAAAAGTCAGGTGATCAACCGGGCTGCTGCCAGAGTTCAAACAGCGGCCGCCGGGACCAATAGCGTTCATCGACGCAGGATGTGCCTCTCACATGAAAAAAGCCCACTCTCCAAGTTTCAGAGCAAAGCGGGCATCACTGCACATCAAGTCCCACCAGTCTACCATCAGGGCCCCGCCAGCCATTCCCGCCCCGCTTGCTGCCGCCTATGCCGGAACTTTCGCTGCCCCCTTTGCGGCCTCAACCCGTCGCCGGCCGCGGCTCTTGCCCCTCTCGGCACCGCCCGGCAAGGCGTGATGCAGCTCACGGACAACAATGGGCGACATTTGGGACTGGCATGCTGGACATATGTCGAAGACTATTGCGGCGCTTCGCCCTCAGTGCGAATTTCCTGCCAGCGCGGCTAACCACCGGCTGGACTGCAGGAATGCGCTTTTCTGGCGGACCACTCCGCCCGGTACGGGGACACCCAGCCCGTCCGCTGCCGAGCAGTGCGGGTGGCGGTTGCACCCCCTGCCGCGTCCCGCCGCTCATAGTCTTAACACCATCCCAACTGTTAGTTCCGTCACATCCATGGCGGACCGACGCGGCCGGCACGGCAACTCCCCGGACGTGCCGGCACCTGTGACAAGGAAGAAGACTTGATGTCTGAACGCACCACCAGCATTTCCGATCAGCCGTCCGCAGAGCGTGCTGAATCCGGCCAAAGCAGGGAGCCGCACCTCGCCCGTGGACTCGGCAACCGCCACATCCAGCTCCTGGCCATCGGCGGCGCCATCGGCACCGGCCTGTTCATGGGCTCCGGCAAGACCATCTCCCTCGCCGGCCCTTCCGTCATCTTCGTGTACATGATCATCGGCTTCATGCTGTTCTTCGTCATGCGGGCCATGGGCGAGATCCTGCTCTCCAACCTGAACTACAAGTCCTTCAGCGACTTTGCCGGCGACATCCTTGGCCCCTGGGCTGGGTTCTTCACCGGCTGGTCCTACTGGTTCTTCTGGGTAGTGACGGGTGTGGCCGACATCGTGGCCATCGCCGGCTATGTGGACAAGCTGGCCCCGGGCACTCCCCTCTGGATCCCGGCACTGATCACGCCCGTGGTCCTCATCCTGCTGAACCTTCCCACGGTCAAGGCCTTCGGCGAGGCGGAGTTCTGGTTCGCCATCATCAAGGTGGTGGCCATCCTCGCCCTGATCGCCACCGGCGTGGTCATGATCGCCACCAACTTCACCTCGCCGAGCGGCGCGGTGGCCAACCTGGCGAACATGTGGAACGACGGCGGCATGTTCCCGCACGGCATGTTCGGTTTCATCCTCGGCTTCCAGATCGCCATCTTCGCCTTTGCCGGCATCGAACTCGTGGGCACGGCAGCCGCCGAAACCAAGGACCCGGAAAAGAACCTTCCCCGGGCGATCAACTCGATCCCGATCCGTGTCCTGCTCTTCTACGTGGGCGCCCTGGTGGTCATCATGGCCGTCAACCCGTGGCGCAGCATCGACGCCGCCAGCAGCCCGTTCATCGGCATGTTCACCCTCGCCGGCCTGGGCATCGCCGCCGTTGTGATCAACCTCGTCGTCCTCACCTCGGCCGCCTCCAGCGCCAATTCCGGCATCTACTCCACCTCGCGCATGGTCTACGGGCTCGCGCAGGACGGCAACGCCCCGAAGGCCTTCGGCAAGCTCAGCGTCCGCAAGGTTCCGCAGAACGCACTCCTGTTCTCCTGCGTCTTCCTGCTGGCCGGCCTGGTCCTGCTGTACGCGGGCGACTCCGTGATCGGCGCCTTCACCATCGTCACCTCCGTGGCCTCGGTGCTGACCATGTTCGTCTGGTCGATGATCCTCATCAGCTACATCATGTTCCGCCGCCGCCGGCCGGAACTCCACGCGGCGTCCGCCTTCAAGATGCCGGGTTCGGCCTTCATGCCCTACGTGGTCCTGGCCTTCTTCGTGTTCATGCTCGTAGCCCTGGCCCAGGCCGAGGACACCCGCCTCGCGCTGGTGGTTGCCCCGGTGTGGTTCCTGCTGCTGGGCGCGGCCTGGTACTTCAACCGCCAGACGCCGCTGCAGCAGGCCCGGATCGAGGAATGGAAGGCCGAGGGCACCAGCGTCCCCGCGCCTGCGGTGAGCTCCGGCCAGGCCTAGATCCTTCGGGCCTGGTTCACCCCGCACCCCAGAAAACCGCGCTGCAGCCACCCCGGTGGTCCGTGGCGCGGTTTTTCTTTGCCCTGGTTGGGCCCCCGGTTTCTGTGGCAGGGTAATCCCCATGGACCACGAAGGGCACGACGGCGCCGCGCGCCATTGGGACGACATGTACCGCAGCAGGCCGCGTGTGTGGAGTGGCCGGCCCAACCCGCAGCTGGTGGCTGAGGCAACCGGGCTGGAGCCCGGCACTGCCCTGGACCTGGGGTGCGGCGAGGGCGCCGACGCCCTGTGGCTCGCTGAGCAGGGCTGGACGGTGACCGCAGTGGACGTTTCCGCCGTCGCACTGGAACGGGCCAAGCAGCACGCTGCGGATTCGGCGGCCGGGAACCGCATCACGTGGCTGCAGCGCGACCTCGACGCATGGGCGCCGGAGGAGCAGTTCGACCTCGTGTCCGCCCAGTTCCTGCATTCCACCGAGGCCCCATGGCAGCGGCCGCACGGGGTGGCCGCTGATGCGGTGCGACCGGGCGGGACACTGCTGATCGTCGGCCACCATCCCGACGGCCTGCCGCCCTGGCGGAGCGCATCGGACGAGCACAGCCATTCACACGAGGGCGACGGCCACGCGGGTGCGGAGATGTTCTTCACTGCGGAGCAGGCCGCGGCCGAGCTCGGCATCGCCCCGCCCGGCTGGCGAGTGGAGGTTGCGGCAGGCCGGGAACGGGAGGCCACGGGTCCGGACGGGCAGTTGGCCACGCTCGCCGACGCCGTCCTGCGCGCCACCCGCCTGCAGGCGCGCTCCTAGCCCATCGTGGTACGCCGTGACCCACCTGTACTACAAGGTCCTCCCCCGCATCTGACGTGCCCACCGGAGTTTTTGTCCACCTACCGCGACTTCGAGGGGGTTTAACTCGCAATATCTGGACCAAAACTTGGACTGGCCAGGCTAGTGGGCGACGCGGGGCGCTATGGCGACCGCGGCGGCGGCGATCACCGCGGTCAGCACGAAGACGCCGGCGAAGGACGCCGCCGTCGTCGTAAACGCCGTGAACACGATTCCCGTGGCGGCGAGGGCGAGGGCACCGCCCAGGGAGTCGGAAATGGACATCGCGGAGCTGTTGAAGCCTTCCGTGTCCGGCGTGGAAAGTGCAAGCGTCATCACGCTCAGCCGTGGATACGCCAGTCCCATGCCGCCGCCGGCAAGGACCCAGCCGGCAATCGCGACGGCGGCCGGCCAGCTGAGCGCCGTCGTCACCAGCGCCAGGACGATCGCCAGCAGCACCATCACCGAGCCGATCCGCACGGCGGCCGGGCTGGCCAGCCGCCCGCCCAGACGGCCCTGGACGCCCGACGCCGCGGCCCAGGCGAGGGCTCCGCCGGTCAGGGTGAGGCCGGCGAACGTGGGCGAGAAGGCGTAGCGCTCCACGAGCAGGTACGGCAGGTAGACCTCGGCACCGAAGAAGCCGGCCGAAACAAGTCCGCGGA
The DNA here is from genome assembly GCF_051965295.1 of Arthrobacter sp. SAFR-023. Lineage (NCBI taxonomy): Bacteria > Bacillati > Actinomycetota > Actinomycetes > Micrococcales > Micrococcaceae > Arthrobacter > Arthrobacter sp. SAFR-023. Next base: position 32,863 of record NZ_JBQCMF010000013.1, read on the forward strand.
TCAGGATCACGCTGGGCAGGCCCCGCCGGGCGGTGAGGGTTCCGCGCGGCACCAGCGGCCTGACGGCCAGCAGTGCAATCACGACGGCGGCTCCCGCCAGGAGCGGTCCGGCCACCGGAAATCCGGAGGAGAGGTTGAGGCCCAGCACCGCCAGCGCGGCGAGGGCCGCCCAGGCCAGCCGTCCCAGCGCCCAGGGGGCCGAGCCGGCCGAGTCACCCGCAGCATCTGAACCGTTCCCGTTCTCACTGCCGTTCCCGTTGGCGTTGCCGTTCCCGTTCGCGTTGCCGGACCGGACGCCGCGCAGCGCGGGAAGGAGCATCGCCAGGGCCGGGAGTACCAGCACCACGACTCCGAGGAACACCCAGTGCCAGCTCGCCAGCTGGGCCACAAGCCCGGCGGCGAATGGCCCCACGAGGGACGGGATGACCCACGCTGCGGAGAAGGCGGCGAAAATCTTGGGATGCAGGACGGGCGGATAGACCCTGGCCACCACCACGTACAGGGCCACCGTCATGGCGCCGCCGCCCAACCCCTGCACCAGCCGGCCGGCCACCACCGCCGACATGGTGCCGGCTGTCCCCGCCACGAGCAATCCCAGCGCGAAGACGGCCACGGAGACGAGCAGCGGGCCGACCGGTCCGCGCCGGTCGGACCAGTTCCCGGCGCCCACCATGCCGATCACGCCGGTGGCCAGCGGGCCCGCGAAGGCGAGCGCGTACAGGCTGGCCCCGCCAAGCTCCCGGCTCACCACGGGCATGACGGTGGTGACGGCGAGGGACTCGAACGCGGCGAGAAACACCAGGGCGCACGCCCCCACCGTCACCAGCACGTAAGGCCGGTGGAGGATTCCGGCGCCGGGCGGGGCGGACACTGCAGATTCGTGCACGGTCAGCCCACCAGCTCAGGGGCGCCGGTGGTCACGGCGACAACGTCACCGCTGGCCGTCGAATCGGGGTTGAGCATCCAGCCCACCCTTTTGACCGTCCTCAGCATGACCACGCTCTCCACCAGCTCGATGCCCGGGATGCGCTGCTGAAGGGCCAGCTCAGCAGTCATGACATCAGCGAGCGACTGCAGCCACATGATGATGACGAAGTTGGTGCGCCCGGTGGTGGAGGCGCTCAGCCGCACGTTCCGGAAACTGCGGAGCTCCTCGGCCGCCGCCTCATGCTGGCCCGGCGGGACGTTGGCAAACCAGTGGCAGGTGACAGGGAAGCCCGAATACCTCTGCGCAATCTCGCAGCGGAAGGAGAGGGCACCACTGGCAAGCACCCTGTTCAGCTGGCGCTGCACTGTGGCCGGATGCCGGTCCAGAGCCCGGGCGATTTCCGCTGCCGTCGCTCTGCCGTCCGTCGACAGGAACGGCAGGATCGCCAGGTGGCTGGCGGGCAGCGGCTCCCCCACCGCCGCCGAGGGTGCCGACCCTGCGGCCTCGGGACCGGCGAGCGCCCGGAGCGCCTGGAGCTGGCTCCGGTTGAGGACGTTGATGCGCCAGGCGTAGGCGCCAGTGTGCAGCCGTGTGGCCAGCGAAGTCTGGTACTTGACCAGCCCTTCGATGGCGTGCAGCTTCGACGCCACAGCGGTGAAGTGCTGCAGGGAGCCGGTGATGACCGTCAGCATCAGGTCCCGGTTGCTCGCTGCCTCCTCCACGGTGACGATCTCGGGCACCGCCGCCAGTGCCCGGGTGACCTCTGCCCGGCGGTGGAGCTCGCACTCGACATCAACGAAGGCGAGGCACATCTTCTGCGGATCCCCCATCGGATGAGCCGTGACCCAGGCGGCACCGGCGGCGGTAAGGCGCTCCCACCGCGCGGCCAGGGTGGTGGCGTGCACACCCAGGACCTCCGCGGCGTCGGCCCAGCTCAGCCGTGGTGCGATCTGCAGGGCGTTGATCAGCGCGAGGTCTTCCTCCGTGACGTCCAGCGGTCCTCCCTTCGGTCGGGCCCTGCATGAATCCTGCATATTGGCCGGGGCTTTTGCATCTTTCCAGCACTTCGGCGGAATGTGAAGCAGGCCACTCCAGAATAGACCCACAGCACCGGACCACCAACGAGGAGAACACGTGCCGATAGCCGCAGACGCCCGCCATATGCAGGAAGACCTTGCCCGGTTCCGCCACAGCCTGCACCGGGAACCCGAAATCGGACTGCAGCTGCCGCGGACGCAGGAGAAGGTGCTGAAGGCCCTGGAGGGCCTGCCGTATGAAATCACGCTGGGCAAGGAGACGACGTCGGTCACCGCAGTTCTCCGCGGCGGGGCTTACGACGGCGGCGCTTCCGCTGGCGCCGCAGGCACCGCGCCTGCTGTGCTCCCGCCTGCCGTGCTCCCGCCTGCTGTGCTCCCGCCCGCCGTGCTCCTCCGGGCGGATATGGACGGGCTTCCCGTGCAGGAGACGACCGGCGTCGGCTACACCTCCACCATCGACGGCGCGATGCACGCCTGCGGCCATGACCTCCACACTGCCATGCTCACCGGCGCGGCCACCCTCCTCGCCGAGCGGCGGCACCGGCTGGCGGGCGACGTCGTACTGATGTTCCAGCCCGGCGAGGAAGGCTTCGACGGCGCGAGCTACATGATCCGCGAAGGCGTCCTGGACGCCCCCGGCCGGCGCGTCGACGCGGCTTATGGCATGCACGTCTTCTCCTCCCTCGAGCCGCACGGGACGTTCTGCACCAAGCCCGGCGTGATGCTCAGTGCCTCCGACGGCCTGGTGGTTACCGTGCTCGGCGCCGGCGGCCACGGCTCCGCCCCGCATTCGGCCAAGGATCCGGTGACGGCCGCGGCCGAGATGGTCACGGCCCTGCAGGTCATGGTCACGCGCCAGTTCAACATGTTCGATCCCGTGGTCCTCTCCGTCGGCGTCCTCCATGCGGGCACCAAGCGAAACGTCATCCCGGAATCGGCGCGCATCGAGGCCACCATCCGCACGTTCTCCGAGGAGAACCGGCAGCGGATGATGGATGCCGTCCCGCGGCTGCTCAAGGGCATCGCGGCGGCACACGGCCTCGACGTCGACGTGGACTACCAGCGGGAATACCCCCTCACCATCACTGACCAGGACGAGACACACACCGCGGAAAACGTCATCACCGAACTGTTCGGCGACTCGAGGCTCTCGCGGTGGGCCACGCCGCTCAGCGGCTCCGAGGACTTCTCCCGGGTCCTCGCCGAGGTGCCCGGCACGTTTGTCGGGCTGAGCGCCGTCCCCCGGGACGCGGACCACGCCACTTCCCCGTTCAACCACTCGCCGTACGCAACGTTCGACGACGGCGTTCTGGCTGACGGGGCCGCGCTCTACGCCGAACTCGCCATCAACCGCTTGGATGCTCTGGCCGCCGCCGGCGCCCGGGTCCCCGCTTCCGTTCCGGCTCTTTAGCCCGCCCATTCCAGGGAGACAACCATGACCGCCATCATCAACGCCCAAGAGGGCAGGATCACGACCCGTAAGACCATCATCGGCACCGGCATCGGAAACGCCGTCGAATGGTACGACTGGGCCATCTACGCCACCTTCACCCCGTTCATCGCCAGCCAGCTGTTCAGCAAGTCGGACCCAGCCTCGGCTGTGCTGTCCACGCTGGCGATCTTCGCCGTCGGGTTTGTTGCCCGTCCTTTCGGCGGTTTCCTGTTCGGCTGGATCGGTGACCGGGTGGGCCGCAAGGCGTCCATGACGCTCGCCGTCGGCCTGGCGTCGCTGGGCAGCCTCATGATCGGCATTGCCCCCACCTTTGCCAGTGTCGGGGCGTTCGCGTCGCTGATGCTCCTGGTGGCCCGGCTGGTCCAGGGCCTGGCCCACGGTGGCGAGCTGCCGTCGTCGCAAACGTATCTTTCCGAGATGGCGCCCCGGGAACACCGCGGCTTCTGGGCGACGCTAATTTACACCTCCGGCACGGTGGGGATCCTGTTCGGCACCCTGCTGGGCGCCGTCCTGAACATGGCACTGACCACGGAGGTCATGAACGCCTGGGGCTGGCGCATCCCGTTCCTGATCGGAGCCGCGATGGGCCTGTACGCGTTGATCATGCGGTCCCGGCTGCACGAGACGGATGTCTTCGAGGGCGAGACCGCCACGGAGAAGCGCGCCCCGCTCTGGCCGCAGATTGTCCGGTACCGCAAGCAGGCGCTGCAGGTGATCGGCCTGACCGTGGGCCTGACGGTCATCTACTACATCTGGGGTGTGGTGGCTCCCAGCTACGCCACGACTGCGCTGAAGATCGACCGCGGCGAGGCTCTCTGGGCCGGCGTCATCGGCAACATCGTGTTCATTGCCGCGCTTCCGGTCTGGGGCAAGCTGTCCGACCGGATCGGCCGCAAGAAGGTGCTGTGGGCCGGCGCAATCGGTTCCGCCGTCATGCATTTCCCGATGACGTGGCTGTTGAAGGATTCCGCCTGGCAGCTGGCCTTGGGCATGTCCGTGATGCTCATCTTCATCGCCGCGAGCGCCGCCATCGTTCCGGCCGTGTACGCCGAGCTGTTCCCCACGAGCATCCGCACGGTGGGCGTGGGTGTACCGTACTCCATCTGCGTGGCGGTGTTCGGCGGCACTGCGCCGTACCTGCAGCAGTGGCTGGGCACCACCATCCACATGCCGGACCTGTTCAACGTCTACGCGGTGGTGCTGCTGGCCATCAGCGTCGCGTTCATCTTCACCATCCCCGAAACCAAGGGCAAGGACCTGGCGCACTGACCCAACTAGGTAGCAGCAGAGGGCGTTCCCACGGCTGGGAACGCCCTCTGCTGCTACTTACATGGGGGTCTCAGTCGCCGATGAACTTGTCCCGCCCCGCCCGGTAGCCGAACACCGCCGCGAGCATTCCCACCGTCAGGAAGAGGAGCCCCGCTGCAGCGAAGGACCCGGTGCCCTGGTGCAACTGACCCACCAGCAGCGTGCCGGTGGAACCAAGCCCGTAGCCCACCCCCTGCATCATGCCGGAGAGGTGGGCTGCGGTGTGTCCGTCGCGGGTGCGGAGCATGATCATCGTCAAGGCGCATGCGGTGAGGCTTCCCTGGCCCAGCCCCAGCAGGCCCGTCCACACCCAGATCAGCTCAAGCGGGCCGAAGATGCTCAGGGCAAAGCCGCCGCCGGTCATGAGCGCCACCACGGTATTGATCATCCGCTGGTCACGGAACCGCGCGGCGAGCGCCGGAGCGAACAGCGAGCCCAGCATCTGCAGCACGATGGACACGGACACAATCAGCCCGGCTGTTCCGCCGTCCACCCCGCGCTCGCGCAGGATAGGCGCGAGCCAGGCGAAGACGCTGAAAGACATCATCGCCTGCAGCACCATGAAGATGGTGACCTGCCAGGCCACCGCCGAGCGCCACACGTTCACGCCGTCCCGCACCGCTTTGTGCTGTCCGTGCCGCTGTCGTATGGCCACCGGCAGGAAGAGCAGAAGTACGACGGCGGCCGGTGCCGCCCAGAACCACAGCGCCGACGTCCACTGGCCGGTAACGCTGAAAACGGGGTAGGTGAAGCCGGCGCCCAGGGCGGCGGAGGCGCAGATGGCAGTGGTGTAGAGCCCGCCCATCAGGCCGAGCCGGTGCGGAAAGTCCCGTTTCACCAGACCGGGCAGCAGCACGTTGCACAGCGCAATCGCGGCACCGCACGCCGCCGTCCCGGCGAACAGCGCCGGCAGGTGCCCGGCGCTCGGGACCTCGGCCGGCCGCAGGAGCAGACCGGCCGTCAGGACCGCCATGGCGCCCAGCAGAACCCGTTCGGCGCCGAACCGGCGGGCCAGGACCGGGGCCAGCGGCGCGAAAACGCCGAGCAGGGTGACGGGAACCGTGGTCAGCACCACCACTGCCCAGCCGGGCAGGCCGGCGTCGGACGTCACCTCGGGAAGCACCGCCGAAAAACTGGAGAACACAGTCCTGAGGTTCAGTCCGATCAGCACCAGGCATAGGCCCAGGTAAGCCAACTCCCGGCGGCCGGCCACACGGGTGGGTTCGGCGGCGGGAACGTCGTCGGCCTCTGCATCCACGAGGGTGTCCGGGCTAACGGCTGGGCGCTGCGGCAGGCTGCCGTGGCTGCGGGAATTCTGGGCATCGATCACCCGCCCATTCTTGCAGTCGCGCTGTGCTGTGCTGACCGGTCGAGGGCCAGGACGGGCACCGGACCGCGCCTCCCCACGTGGGGGTTATCCACATAAGGACCCAGGACGGTATCTCCTGCATCCGGCGGCCAATAGTCTGGTCAGCACGTGCAGATCTGATCCGCCAGCGGTCTGAGTCCGCGAGGAGAAACATGAGTTTTCAGAAAACACCGGACTCCAGAGGTCAACCGTCCGGACGCCGTTTAGGCTACCGGCCGCCTGACGATTCGGGCATGGGCGTGGCCAGCCTCGTGTGTGGTGCGCTGGCCTTGCCCAGCGCGGCGGTGACGATGTTTCCTGCCGCGTTCGTTTCGTTGGTCACGCGTCCGGACAGCGGACGAAGCGGCAGGGAATGGGTCGCAAGCGCTGTTTTCTTTACGGCGCCGGTGATGCTTACGTTGCTCTCCCTGATTTTTGGGCTCATCGCACTGGGACGGGGACCTCTGCATTCCACGGGATTCAGAACCGGCGCTGCCGGCCTCTTACTCGCAAGCTTGGAGGCCGTCTTCATCCTCTTGCCTGCGATCGTGCGTGGATACTAAGGGAACCGGCAGCCTCCCACCTGAAAGCCCATCCTCACCCATCGACCGGGTCAGTGCGCCCAGAGCGGCCACAGGCGCTCGGCGCGGCGGCGGACCTGGGAGTAGGGCACATCCGCACTTTTGGCCTGCTCGAAGATGCTCAGGCCCAGCATCGACGTGGCAAGCGCACGGACCGTGTGGAACCGGTTTTCGAAGAGGCTTCGTTCACTGATCCAGGACACCGCGTCGGCTTCCGGCTTCCACCGTTCCGTGTACGTTTCGGCTCCATGCGGCAACCGATCCGGCGAACTGCCGGTGTCCCGGATGCACTGGTCCAGGACCATGGCTGATTCCATGGCCCCGTTCACTCCCTGTCCGATCGGCGGGTAAGGCGCGGCTGCATCCCCGATCAGGACTGCTTTGCCGCCATGGAACTGGGAACAGGTCAGGCTGCGTCCGATGTGGTAGCACGTCCGGCTGGCGAAGGCCGATACCTGCTCGTCGCCAGCGAATTCAAAAACCCGGGGACACCGCGTCCGCAGAAATCTGCGCGCCTCCTCCGTGCCAGAGAAGCGGATCTTCTCCTTGGTTCCGATGGCACAGAACCACCGGGCCGACTCCTGCCCGGCATCACCTTTTATGGCGCCTGCCACGCAGAAGGGCCGGGTCGAAAGTCCGTGGAGATAGTTCTTGTCCAGCCGGTCCCCGACGTTATCGAGCTCAATCATCGTGCAGTAGTTGGGAAAGGACCTGGAAGTGACCGTAAACCCGGGAATTCGGGCCTGAAGCGCCGACCGAACTGTGGATCCGGCCCCGTCGGCCCCAACAAGCAGGCCGAAGGTCCTGATGTTCGATTCCCCGGATCGTTGCCGGGATGTCAGTGAACCTGTGACTGGGTCGACGCCTTCCACGTTTGTTTCGAACTCGAGTGCCACCCTGTCCTGATATCGGTCGAGGACCGCCATAAGCGCCCGGAGGATGTCGCCCCGCGATCCGGTCCACCCGGGCAATGTCCACTCCTCCGTTCCACGACCCGGGATTTTGAGGCCCTTAAAACGGAACATGCGGCGGTCGAACTCGGCCACGGCCTCGATGTGGCGGAGTGCCTTGAGCCCGTGGCCCGAGATGTCGATGGTGTAGGAACGGTCAGGATTGAAGCGCGGTGCAATGTCTGGAGGGACGTCGCGTTCGATGACGGTGGCAGATAACCCGCGCCGGGCAAGGGAGATTGCGAGTACCAGCCCTGCCGGTCCCGCACCGAGGATGGCTATGGTGCCCGGTGAATTCGCGGGTTCAGCGAGGGATGCAGATGGTTCCATGGCGTTTCCTGAAGCTGCGTTGTTTTGCATTCATCCGCCGTCACGGCGGGAAAACGTCCCTAGGGACGGGCGGCGGCTGATGACCGTTTCCCTTGGGCAGCCGGCGGAATAGCAACACTGTACGCCGCCCTGCTGCACGGCGTAACTGGCATAGGCCGCCAAAAACCGCCGGTATTCTGGAAGGGATGAGCGAATCTCCCGAATCCCCCCAGCCGTCGGCCGACCCGAACCAGCCCCGGCCAGTCACGCCGGGAAGCCAGGCATCCTACGGAACCTACGGCGGACGGCCGGTCAGCTTCGTCCGCCGCGGGACCCGGCTGCAGGGGCGCCGCCAGGCGGCCTGGGAAGAGCACTCGGGCCGATGGGCCATCGACGTGCCCCGCCATATTGCCAACACCTCGGTCCACCCCGACTACACGTTTGATGCCGAAGCCGAGTTCGGGCGCAAGGCACCGCTGATCGTGGAGATCGGCTCAGGCCTGGGCGATGCCGTCTGCCATGCCGCGGAGGAAAACCCGGACACGGACTTCCTCGCCGTGGAGGTCTATACCCCCGGCCTGGCGAACACCATGATCAAGATCAACAGCCGTGGCTTGACCAACGTGCGGGTCGTCGAGGCGAACGCTCCCGAGGTCCTGGCCACCATGCTCCCGGCCGGCTCGGTCAGCGAGCTGTGGGTTTTCTTCCCGGACCCCTGGCACAAGTCCCGGCACCACAAGCGCCGCCTGATCCAGCCCGAATTCGCCGAGCTCGCCGCGAAGGCCCTGAAGCCGGGCGGCCTCTGGCGCATCGCCACAGACTGGTCCAACTATGCCGTGCATGTGCGCGACGTCCTCGCCGGATCGGAGGCGTTCGAAAACCTTCACAACGGCGAGCGCAGCGGTCCCGAAAGCCCCCTCACCCACGTGTGGCAGACCGGCGTCGAGTCGCTGGTGGGCGGCGCGCCGGTCAAGGAAGGACGGGCGCCCGTGAGCACGGAACACACGGGACCCAACGAGGGCATCGACGAAAGGGGCGGGTGGGCGCCCCGCTTCGAGGGCCGTATCCGCACCAGCTTCGAGAGCAAGGCGCACGAAGCCGGGCGCATGATTTTCGACCTCTGCTACCGGCGGGTTTAACCCCGTCCGGGGCCTCTGTTCCCCGGCGCCACGCCGTGGCACGATAAGCGTGTGGCGCAGTGCCACAGCAGCTGCCGGCGCGAAGGAACGATCATCAAACGAGAACTGAGAAGCGCAGCCGGCAGGGCCGAGGACGTCACGAACTCGAAGCCCCTCGAAATGCTGGCGCGCGGCGGATTTGCCGTGAGCGGCGTGCTCCATATCCTGGTCGGCCTCATTACCTTCGGGCTCGCCCGGGGCCGTGGCGGCCGCGCTGATGTGAGCGGCGCCGTCGCCGAACTTGCCAGCCAGCCGGCCGGCCCGGTGCTTCTGTGGTGCAGCTTTGCCGGATGTGTGGCGCTGGCCCTGTGGCAGGCCGGCGATGCGATTTTCGATTTCGAGCGGTTGCCCACCAAGCACAAGGCCGGCAAGAAACTGCAGGCCGCAGCGCAGGCTGTCGTGTATGCCGGGCTGGCATTCACGCTGGCCGCTTTCGCGCGCGGCGCCGGCAAGGACAACCGGGAATCAACCAGTGACTTCACGGTCAATCTGATGAAGGCACCGGGCGGCGTCCTGCTCCTGGTGCTGATCGGTGCGGGGGTGGCCGTCGTGGGGATCATCTACGCGGTCCGCGGGTTCAAAAAGTCCTTTGAGAAGCACATCAATCCGCCGTCAGGGCCGGGCGCGCGCAAAGCGGTCACTGCCCTCGGGATGGTGGGCTATGTGGCCAAGGGCGTGGCCCTCTTTGTGACGGGCCTGCTGGTGGTCATCGCCACCGTCACCGTCCACCCCGAGCAGTCGACAGGTCTTGACGGCGGGCTCCGCGCACTGCGGGAACAGCCTTACGGTGTGTACGTGCTGGCCGCGGTGGGCGCCGGACTTATTTGTTACGGGGCCTACACGGTGGTGCGGGCGCGGCTCGCCAAAATGTGAGCTCGCCACAAATGTGAGTCAGGCGGGTCCGTCAGGTTCCGGGTACGGCAATGACGGCAATGGTCTGCTGCCGGTCGTTCCGCAGTTCGACGCTGGCGATGCTTGTGTACTGCAGCGGCGTCGCGCTGGTGACACGAACCCTTCCGCTGGGCGTCGCCATCCACGCGCAGGCCCGGTCCGCAACCCCGGCACGGTCCTTCACCCACAGTGAAAGCCGGCCGTTCTGGGGCAGACTCCGTCCATCGACGGCCAGTTCGGTGCCCCAGGTTTTCTTGACCATTCCCACCGTGACCTGCATCCCGGTATCGGCTTTGACCGAATAGCTGGCATCGGGCTTGTCGGCGGGGTCAAAGAGGGGCGCCGCCGCAAATCCCAGGGCGAGGCAGGCCGCGGCCACCACCCCAACGAGGGCCGTCAGCCGCCGTCGGGAATTACGACGGCGTGCCGCCAGCTGGTCCAGTATCGGCTGGGGGACGGGGGACGGGGCAGGTGACGCGGCTTCGGAGCCGGGCCGGCCTGCCGCCGGAACGGCGAGCGCCACGGCGTCCGGGACCGGCACGGCATCCAGCAGTCCCGGCAGGGATTCCAGGTCTGACAGTTCGCTGCGGCAGGTGCCGCACTGCTTGAGGTGGTCCTCGAAGCGGAGCCTCTCTGCGTCGTCGAGCCCTCCCAGCAGGTATGCCCCCAGCAGCTCATGGACTTCCTTGCCGTTCACCGTTCCACACCCATTTCATCGAGTATTGTTCGCAGGGCCTTCACCGCGTAGAAAGCCCTGGATTTCACCGTTCCGCTCGGAATGTTCAACTGGACCGCAGCCTCGCCCACCGTGAACCGCCGGTAGTGCAGGGCCACCAGAACATCACGGTGCTCCGCGCTCAGCCGGAGCAGCGCTTCCTCCATCAGCACCTTGTTCAGCAGGTCGTCAACCCGCCCCGTGGCTTCCTCCGGATCCGCAACCTCACGGTCCTCGGCTTCCACCGGCCGGCGCTGGGCCTTCCGGTAGTTGTCGATCATGATGTTCCGGGCAGTCCGGAAAAGGTAACTGCGCATGCTGCCCGTAACCGTGGGCGCCTGTTGCCAGACGCGAAGCACTGTTTCCTGCACGATGTCGTCGGCAAGATGCGGGTCGCGGGAGGCGCTGAGCACAAACCGGCGCAGCGCCGTTCCGTGCTCGCGGTATATCGCTGCAACCAAATCCTCATCCAGCGGCACCTTCGGCCTCCCTGCAATGACCTATAAAGTCGGCTCCGAGGGCCGGCCTTTCTGGCAAATACGACGCCGGCAGGTGGCGAAAAGTTCAATTCCAGCCAGCGTCAGATTTTCTTTGAACCATTCTTCACCTTTGTGCGTCATTCCAGATAGCGCCGGTCTCTCAGTCTGCCGGCCCGAGCCAAGGAGCAGCACATGAAGAAGCAACTGAGCGTTGGCCTTGCAGTTATGGCCCTTGCCGCCTCACTGACGGCCTGTGGCGGCGGATCCGGCACAACCACCACCACCTCGGCGGCCGCCCCGGCCAGCGAGTCGCCGGCGACCACCGCAAGCGCGTCGGCCACCAGCGACAGCGCCACGGTCGAATTGAAGACCGCGTCGTCCAGCAAGGGTGACATCCTGGTGGACGGCAAAGGCATGAGCGTCTACTACTTCACGAAGGACGTGAAGGACTCCGGCAAGAGCAACTGCACCGGCGACTGCCTCGTGAAGTGGCCTCCGGTGTTTGCTGCCACGGACACCCCCAAGGTCGAGGGTGTAACGGGGACGGTTGGCACAATTGATACGCCGGACGGCAAGAAGCAGGTGACGGTCAATGGCATGCCCGTCTACCTGTGGGAGAAGGACAAGGCCCCCGGCGACATCACCGGCCAGGGCGTCGGCAACGTCTGGTACCTCGTGGCACCCGACGGGACGATGATCAAGTAAAGCCCGCAGGTTTGGGGCCGGCACCTCTGACGGAGGTGCCGGCACTACCATCGGAGCATGGCGGATCCACACAATTTGAAATCAGCGGCAAGAACCTGGAAGTCCATGGTGGACAGCAACCAGGCACTGCTGCTGCGGAAGTCAGGACACGACGTCCTTTGGTGGGCGGAGCGAGGACACTCCGCCGGAGTGAAGAGCGATACCGAGCTGCGCGAATGGATGCGCACCGAGCACGGAATCACCGGCTACGCCCAATACGCCGTGTCCTGGGAGATGTTCGGCTATCCCGAGTTCATGCTGCGGGACGCCGACGAACTCCTTGATGGCCAGTACACGGACCATCCGAACCTGCGGCCCATCGCCAACACCCTCCTGGCATGGGCCGCAGCCCATCCGGGCGTGGAGATCCAGATGCGCAAAGGCTACGTATCGCTGCACACCAGCCGCCGGAAGTTCGCGCAGGTGACGCGGGCGAACCGCACATCAGTGGACGTTACTCTCCGCATTGAGGCGCCAATTGGGGAGCGCCTCAAGGCGGTCAAGGTCCGTGCGGGCGATTTCTTCGACCGCAAGGTCCGGCTCATGTCGGAAGAGGATGTGGACCAGGAATTCCTGGACATCCTCGAGACGGCACTTGGGCAGAACAGCTGACCGTGGCCTGGGCCCACGCCCGCCGGGTTCCCTCGCCGAGCTTGCGAGGCTAGGGAGCGGGTGGGGACTTACAGCCCGTTCCGGAGCGGTTATTGGGCTGTAAGTGACCCCGCGTTGCATATGTTTGAGGAACTAGCCGGTGATGCTGAGGCTTACCAGGGTGGCGCCGTCACCTTCGGCCAGCAGCCCGACGGCGGTGCTGGACTCCGCGGGGAAGATCTGGTCCGTAATGGTTACCAGTCCGTCCTGGGCGAAGACCTCCACAGAGCAGCGGTCCAGGAACACCGTGAGCCGCAGCAGGCCGCTGCTGTCCAGCGAAACGGGCACGCACTCCACGGACGGGAAGTCGGCATGGAACCCGACGTTCCCCGACGCCGTCCGGTCCAAAGTGAGCTCGCCCGACGGCGAAGAGTAGGTCAGCACCGTCCGCTCCTGCACGCCGTCGGCCTCGCCGGCACGCAGCACCAGCCCCACCTTGCCTGCCGTCCCGGGACGGATTTCGGCGTCGATGCGCAGCACATCCCCGGATGCCTCCACGGGCAGCCACTGCACGCCGTCCGCAAGCGGCGCCGGCCCGGCACCGAACACCTCCGTCCCCGAAGCCGCGAACGGGTCCACCGCAGCCTGCATCAGCGCAGGGCGCCCCGCCCGGGTCTCCAGCCGGACCTCGCGGACCAGCGACATGGCGCTGCGCCAGCCCTGCGAGGGTGTCGAAGCCGCGTACTGCCAGTTGTTCATCCAGCCGATCATGAGACGGCGCCCGCCGGGGGCGTTGCTGAACGAGACGGCGGCGTAGTAGTCCCGTCCCCAGTCGAGCCAGCCGTAGTCGGGCATCCGGGTGTCGTCGGTCTGCATGCCCTCGGTGACGGTGGTTTCAGAACTGAACGTCACGCCGTCGAACGTTCCCAGGAAGTACTGGCCCGCCGAGCCGCCGGCGATCCCGCCGGGGTTCAGGTTCACCACGAGGACCCACCGGGTGTTCCCGGGATCGCCGTCCACGGGCAGTTCGAACAGGTCCGGGCATTCCCAGACCCCGCCCGTAGCGTTGGCAGGACCGAAGGTGCTCAGGTGCTCCCACGACTTGAGGTCGGCGGACTTGTAGAGCACCACCTCACGCCGGACGGCCTCGACGGCGGCCATCACCCAGTAGCTGCCGGCATCGCCGTCGTACCAGAAGACCTTGGGGTCGCGGAAGTCAGCGGACGCGCGGTCCAGCACGGGGTTCCCAGCGTACTTGGTCCAGGTGGCGCCGTCGTCGGTGCTGTACGCGAGCGACTGCGCCTGCCGCCCGGCGAGCGGCGACGCCGGGGAGTAGGCGCTGGTGTAGACCGCCACCAGCGGCGGCACTCCCCCGACGCCGAAACCGCTGGTGTTCAGCGTGTCCACCACGGCTGATCCGGAGAAGATGGCCTCCTGCTCGTCGCACGGGATGGCCACGGGCTGCTCGTCCCAGGTCAGCAGGTCCGCCGAGGTGGCGTGGCCCCAGGACATGTTGCCCCACACGTCGCCGAGCGGGTTGTGCTGGTAGAAGAGGTGGTACACCCCGTTGGAGTACACCAGCCCGTTCGGGTCGTTGAGCCAGTTGCGCTCGGCCGCGTAGTGCCATTTGGGGCGGTAGCGGCAGTCGAGGGCTGGCGTTGCATTCAGGGAAGTCATGGTTCGCTTTCGAACTAGGAAGAGGGCTGATCAGCCTTTGACACCGCTGGAGGCGATGCTGTTGATGAAGGAGCGCTGGAACGCGATGAAGAGGACCACCACGGGAACCGTGATGAGGGAGGCGTAGGCCATCACCTCGCCCCAGGAGACGTTCAGCTGGAAGAAGTACTGGATGCCGATCATCACCGGGCGGAGCTCCTCGGACTGGACCACCATGAGCGGCCACAGGTAGGAGTTCCAGGCGGGCAGGAAGGTCAGGATGGCCACCGTGGCCGTGGCGGGACCGGCGAGCGGCATCACCACCTGGCGGTAGATCTTGAACCACCCGGCGCCGTCGATCCGGGCTGCCTCGTCCAGTTCCTTGGGGATGGACTCGAAGTACTGGTGGTACAGGTAAATGGAAAACGCGTTGGCGATGAACGGGATGATCTGCACCTGGTACGTGTCCAGCCAGCCCTTCGAGATCTCCAGGCTGAAACCGTTGAGTTCGAAGTAGGGCAGCTGGTTCACCCACCACACCAGCGGCAGGGCGAGCGTCTGGAACGGCACGATAAGGGTTGCCAGGATCGCCGTGAACACCACGCGCTTGCCGCGCACCTGCATGCGGGACAGCGCGAAGGCGCACAGGCTGTTGATGAAGATTCCCAGCACCACTGTCACGGCGGAGATACCGACGGAGTTGATAAGGAAGCGGGCGGCCGGAACCCGGTCAAAGACGGCGGTGTAGTTGTCCAGCGAGATGTTGCCGATGGGCAGGAAGGCCGCCACCGAGGACATGTCGCCGAAGATCTGCTGGTCCGGCTTGAGCGAGGACACGAGCATGAACACGATGGGAAAGGCGGCGACGGCGGCGAACAGGATGCGCACGGCCATGGCGCCGATCGAATTGAGGCGGAGCACGTTTTTCACGTCAGTCCTTCTCTCGGGTCAGATAGCGCTGCACTGCGGAGATCAGCAGCACGAGCACGAAGAATACGAGGGAGATGGCCGAAGCGTAGGAGGTCTCCTGCTGCTTGAAGCCGGAGCGGACCGCCTCGTAGATGATGGTGGTGGTGGAGTCGAGCGGGCCGCCCTGCGTCATGACACTCACCTGGTCGAAGAGGCCGAGGGCCTGGATGGTGATGGTCACCAGGACAAGGCTGCGGGTGTGCTTGAGGCCCGGCCAGGTCACGTACCGGAACTGGTGCCAGCGGCTGGCACCGTCCAGCTGGGCGGCCTCGTACAGTTCCCCGGAGATGCTCTGCAGTCCGGCGAGCCAGATGATCATGTGGAAGCCCGCGGCCTGCCAGATGGACAGCGCGATGATGGCCGGCATGGCGGTGGCGGGGTCGTTCAGCCAGTCGGCGCCCTGGATGAGGCCGAAGCTGAACGTGGACAGCAGCTCGTTGATCAGGCCGTCCTTGCGGTACATGAAGAGCCAGAGCAGCGACACCACCACCATGGACGTGACCACGGGCAGGAAGTACACGGTACGGAAGAAGTTCACGCCGCGGAACTTCTTGTTGATCAGCAGGGCCATGGCCAGGGCGAGGGTGGACTGCACCGGCACCACCACCACGGCGAAGTAGCTGACGTTCAGGAGCGCGCGCCAGAAGGTGGGGTCGGTGAAGAGCCGGGCGAAGTTGTCCATTCCGACGAACTCCACCGGCCGCGGGGAGATGAGGCGGGCGTTCGTGAAGGCCAGGCCGAAGCCGAGGATCGCCGGCAGGAACACGAAGGCGAGCAGGAGGACCGCGGCCGGCGCGATCATCCCCCAGCCGCTGAGCTGTTCGCGCAGGTGGCCCGGGCGCTTTCGGCGGGCTGCCGCCGGGATGGTTCCGCCCGGCGCCGGTGTGGCGGAGGGACGGGAGCGAAGCTGGGTGGTTGTCATGGGAGTCTCCGTTGACAGTCAGTGCCGGTTGGAGGACGACGGCGGCAGGTGCCGCCCGCCGTCGTCCTCCGTCCGGCGGCTGGCTAGTTCTTGTAGCCGCCGTTGGACTTGATGTTGGCGTCGATCGCCTTGACCGCCTTGTCCAGGACAGTCTTGGGCTCGGCGCCGGCCAGGATGTCCTGGACGGCCTTGCCGTACTCCGTCGCGATGAACGGGTAGGCAGGCGTTTCCGGACGCATCACGGCCTGCTGGCGGGAGAGTTCCATGAAGATCCGGTTTTCTCCGCCCTCCGCGAAGGCGGGGATCAGGGCCGCCGCTTCATCGGTGGCCGGGATGGTTCCGGTGGCCCTGGCCACGGCGGCGATGTTTTCCGGCTTCAGCGAGTAGGAGAGGTAGTCCATCGCGGCCTCGGAGTTCTTGCAGCCACTGGTCACGCCCCACTGCCAGGAAGCGCCGCCGATCTTCGGGCCGTTGCCGAGGTCCACGGAGGGCATGACCGCCAGGTCCTTGCCGAGCGCCTTGCGCGCCTTGTCCGCGGCCCACGAGCCGGTGTAGACGAGGCCGCTCTTGTTGTTCAGGAAGTCCTGGGTGGAGTCCTTGCCGCTCTTCTTGGCCATGAAGCCCTGGTCGGCGAGTCCGCGGAACCACTCGGCCCACGCCACGGCCTTGTCGCCGTTGAGGGCGCCGTCCGCTGACTGGAAGCCGTCGCGGTTGACGAGGTCCCCGCCGAAGGACTGCAGCAGCGGCGAGTACGCGTAGGGCAGCCACTCACCGGTGCCGGCCGTCCCCATGTCGAGGGGGTACTGCCACTTGCCGAGAGCCTTAAGCTTGGTCAGCGCGTCCTGGAACTCCTCTTTGGTCCACGGCTTCTCCACCGTGGCGGCGCGGACACCGGCCGCCTTGAGGTCCGAGGCGCGGGCAAGCATGGCGAGGGCGACGTCGTAGTAGCCCACCGCGTACGTTTCACCCTCCCACTTGGCGACGGTGCTGGGGAGGTTCTTGGACAGGTCGGCCGTGAGCTTGAGCGGGGTCAGGTACTTGGCCCACGCCCAGTTGGGCACGTTGGGCCCGTCGATGTCCACGATGCACGGGAGCTTACCGGCAGCAGCGGCCGAGACCACCGAGTCGTTGTAGGAGTCCTGCGGGAATGCCTGCACCTTGATCTGGGCCTTGGCCGCGCCGCTCTTGTTGTAGGAGTCGACAACGGACTTGATGGCCGCGAGCTCGTCAGGGTTTCCCGCGTTGTGGGTCCACATGGTGATCTCGTTGCCGTCCTCGGAGGTGGCGGACGCGCTTCCCTTGCCGCAGGCGGCGAGGCCGCCCATCAGCGCCGCCGCGGTTATGCTGGTGGCCAGGATCCGTGTGAATCGCTTGTTCATGAAGGTCCAGTCTTTCTGCTGATTTTGCGCGTGGATGATTGGCCCGGGGTCCGGAAGGGGCGCGGCCGCTGCAACGGCTGCGTCCCTTTTTCCGGCGGGCACCGGGTAGTTTGTTTCGAGAAATGCCGTCAGGTCCTGGGCGGTCCTACGGATCCCCGTTCGATCAGGGGACAGGCGAGCCGCACCTGTTGTGGCGGCACCCCCGGGTTCTCAATGTCGTCAAGAACGCGGTTGACCGCCCATCGCCCCATGTCGTAGTGCGGCAGGGCCACCGTGGTGAGCCCCGGCCACAGCGAGTCCGCAATGAGCTCCAGATTGTCGATGCCGACGATCGAAACATCCTCCGGGACGGTCAGTCCCAGAGCTGCGGCCGCCTGGTAGGCGCCCATGGCCACCCGGTCGCTGAAGCAGAACAGGGCCGTTGGCCTGTCCGGCTGGCTCAGCAGACCCAGTGCCGCTGCACGGCCACCGGAAGTTATCGGTTGCGCGATGACGAGGTGCCGCGGATCGTGCCCGATGCCGTGGCGGCGCAGCGCGTTGTGGAAGCCCTCCAGCCTGCCGTGCGTAGCGGGAATGTCGTCCACGTTATTGATCATTCCGATCCGCGTGTGGCCCGCCTTGATGAGGGCTTCGACGGCGGTTTCGGCGGCAGCGATCTCGTCCGGCACGATGGAGGAGACCGCCGGATCCCCGGTGACGGCGTCCAGCAGCACGGTGGGAATCCCCGAGAGCGCCGGCGGCAGGTCGACTCCCTGGTGGTACAGCCTGGCGTACACCACGCCGTCCACCTGGTGTTGCTGAAGCATGGTGATTTCGCGGTGTTCGAGCTCGCTGTCCAGGCCCGAGTTCACCACCATGACCACGTAGCCCCGCTCGTAGGCCGCATCCTGCGCTCCGCGGATCATTGCCCCGGCGAAGGGCGTGGTGGTGATCTCGTCGCTGACCAGGCCTAGGATCTGGGAGCGCTGGTTGCGCAATCCGCTGGCGAGCCGGTTGGGAGCGTAGCCAAGGTTCCTGGCCACGTCCCGGACGTGCTGTTGGGTTTCCGCTTTGACCCGGGAGCTGGTGGCGTCGTTAAGGGCGTGGGACACAGTGGTCACTGAGACTCCTGCGGCCCTGGCCACTTCGCGTATCCCTACTCGCGTCGTCATCGACTTCCTTTGCAAAACGTTTTGGTTCGGTGTGCACGAGAGTACACAAAACGTTTTGCATGTGTCAAGCGTCACGCCTGTAGTTGAAGGTGGGGGTTCCGGTGGCTCATCACCGTAACCAGGCACCGGGGTCTAACTGCCGGTTGAGCCTGCACTCAGCAGGCCCAACCAGCAGCCCGCTTTGCGCTACGCCTCCACGAGGTCCTCGTCCAGCTCTTCGAACTCGACGGCGGCCACGATTTCCCTGGTGTCCGGGTTGAGCATGAAGGCCTCGTCGTCGTCCTCGATCATCAGGAAGTCGCCGTGGCTGGTGCTGAAGTGCCACGCCAGCACGGCCTCGCCGTTGTGGTTGTAGTTCGGGTCGCCCATGGTGATTTTCTGCAGCTCGTACCCTGCAATGTCGCACAGTTCGCGGATGATGACCTCGAATTCGGGGGCATTCTCCAAGGCTTCTTCCTCGGCCTCGGCGCGCCGCTCTTCGAGGTCCGGCAGCGCCGCCACGCGCTGGGCGATGTGTGCGGTGAGCTCGTCGTCGCTCAAGACCAGCAAGCCTTCCTGCACACGCAGCCACGCCGCATTGAGGGCCACGATGTCCTCCGTTTCGAGGAGCGATTCGAATTCGGCGTCGAGGTCCTCCATGGCCTGTACGCGTTCCGGGAGCTCGCCGTCCTGCTCGGCGTCGGCCTCGCCGTCGAGGTAGATGTCGGCTTCCTCCTCGGACAGGGAGTCGAATGCCTCCGCGGTGCGGTCAAAGAGCGCAACATGCCCGGCGGCGCCCATGCCTTCCAGGCCCTCGCGGATGTAGGCGTCAAGCTCCTGACGGTCCGGGGCGGTGAAGACATACTGGGCAAAGCCGCCGCCCAGGGACTGCGTGAGGTAGAAGTCCACGAAGTAGCTGCGCAGGGCGTTGGGTGCGATCTCCCCATGGCCGAGCAGCTCCTGGTACATGCTGTTCACCACGGCGACGTTGGAATCAACAATCTCCGCGTCACTGGCAATGCCGCCGCCCGGGGTGGCTTCGACGGTCAGGACAACGGGGTATTCGCTGGAAGTCATGGGAAATCCTCACTGCAGAAAGCCGGTGGTGCTCAGGACTCTCTCAACGTACGCGCCGCCTGCGCCCGCAGGTTGAGGGCGAAGTGAACGTCAGGCGAAGTTTGCGCAATTTGAGGGCCCCTTCCGCCCGACTAAGATGGATCAGATAACCTGCAGATTTTCGACTTGCCGAAAGTAGCGCGCACCCATGCCTTCCCAACCGGACGACAGTGCGGCACTGGCAATCCAGACCCCCGCGATCAACGACCGCTCCCTCGCGGCCGGGCTCGCTTATGCCATGGGCGGCCGCGTCTCCGGTATCTCGTTCGATTCCGCCACCGGCCTGATGCTCGGCAAGGTCCGCGGCGGCTCCGACCTGCCGTACTCCACCACAGCCAAGCTGGTCCGGAAGGGCGGCGGCTGGAGCTGCACGGTGGGCGTCTGCAGCTGCCCGGTCCGCAAGGACTGCAAGCACGTGGCCGCGCTGCTGTTCGCTGCCGAGGACAACCCTGCCGTGCGGGTGCAGCTCCTGTCCCCCGCCGACGTCTCGAGGGTGTCGCGGGAAAAGTCCGTGCCGGCGCTCTCGGACTGGGAGCAGGCGCTCAGCCCCCTGATTTCGCAGGCCGGCCCCGCCCAGCAAAGCGGTGGCACTCCCCTGGCCCTGCAGTTCGAGGTGGAGGAACCGGCCCCGCACTTCTCCTACACCGGCCGCCGGGATCCGCTCCGCAGCGTCCGCCAGCTCAAGGCCCGCCCGGTGATCATGGGGGCCAAGGGCAAATGGATCCGCGGCGACGTCTCGTGGAACACCCTTAGCTACCTGAACTTTAAGCGCGAGTGCAACCAGGCGCATGTGGAGTGGCTGCAGGCCTTCCTCGCCGCGCATACCGCTGGCGCCAACCGCTCGTACTCGTCGTCGTCCCTCTGGCTGGGGCTGAACACTTTCGCCGGAAAGAACCTGTGGGGCCTGCTGGAGGAAGCCCGGCAGATCGGCGTCGCGCTGGTGCACAGCCGCGGCCCGGAGCCGGTGAAGGTGGCGGCGGAGCCGGCGGCGGTGGGCCTTAACCTGGGCCGCTACGGAAGCGACGGGCAGGAAGGCGGCCTGGAGCTCGCGTCCACCATAACGATTGACGGCACCGAGGTTGATCCGGCGTCGGTGGGTACCATCGGACGCCCGGCGCACGGCATCTTCCTCACCTCCAGCGGGGACGCGCTGCCGGGGGTCGCCGCGGACGAGACCATCACCCTCGCCCCGCTGGAGAGCGGACTGAGCGAGGAGCTGCTGTCCTTCGTCACGGCGGGCAGCACCCTGCACATCCCGGCACGCGATGAGGGACGCTTCCTCACGGGCTTCTACCCCAAGCTGAAGCAGACCGCGCGCGTGACGGCGGCGGACGAGTCCGTCGAGCTGCCCGAACTCGCCCTCCCGACGCTCTCGCTGCTGGCCAATTACGGCGCCGACCACCGTGTGCGCCTGCACTGGGAATGGCACTACAAGTCCGGCTCCATCGTCACCGCACAGCCGCTCTGGCGCCATCCCGGTGACCACGGCTACCGTGACGATCCGGCTGAGGCCCGGATCCTGGAGGCTGTGGGCCAGCCGTGGGACGTGGTGCCCAAGCTGGGTGAATCAGCCACCGGCGGCTGGGGCACGCCGCGCCTCGCGGCCACCGCGGAGCTAAGCGGGCTGGACACGCTCGCCTTCACGGAGGAGGTGCTCCCCCGGCTGCGGAATACGCCCGGCGTCGACGTGGACACCTCGGGCGACATCGCCGACTACCGCGAGGCCGAAGAGGCGCCGGTGGTGGCGATTTCCACCAAGGCCACCGACCAGCGCGACTGGTTCGACCTTGGCATCGTGATCACCCTCGAGGGCCAGCCGGTGTCCTTCGCGGCGCTCTTCTCCGCCCTCGCCGCCGGGCAGACGCGCATGCTGCTGCCCAGCGGCGCCTACTTCTCCCTCGACCTTCCGGAGCTGCACCAGCTGCGGGCCCTGATCGACGAGGCCCGCGCGCTGCAGGATAACTCGGGCGACAAAGACGCGCCGCTGCAGATCAGCCGGTTCCAGGCCGGCTTGTGGGATGAACTTGCCCAGCTGGGCATCGTGGACGAGCAGGCATCCGCCTGGCGCGCAGCCGTGGGCGGGCTGCTGGAGGACGGCGTCCAGGGCCTGCCGATGCCGGCCACCCTTAACGCCGAGCTGCGCCCGTACCAGCTGGAGGGCTACAACTGGCTGAGCTTCCTGTACCGCCACAGCCTCGGCGGCGTGCTCGCCGACGACATGGGCCTGGGAAAGACCGTGCAGGCGCTGGCCCTGATGTGCGCGGCCAAGGAACACGCCGCGTCTGCCGCGGGCGATAAGGAAGTGGACGCCGCAACAGCCGACGGCGTACAGGCGAACGACGACGCGCCTTTCTTGGTGGTGGCGCCCACCAGCGTCGTGGGCAACTGGGAGGCCGAGGCCGCCCGCTTCGCACCCGGCCTTACGGTCCGGGCCGTCGGCGAGACGTTCGCCAAGAGCGGCGCCGACCCCGCCGAGGCCTTGGCCGGCGCGGACATCGTCATCACGTCCTACGCGCTGTTCCGGATCGACTACGAGTCCTACGCTGGACGGCATTGGGCCGGGCTGGTGCTGGACGAGGCGCAGTTCGTCAAAAACCACCAGTCCAAGGCCTACCAGTGCGCCCGCAAGCTTCCGGCGGCGTTCAAGCTGGCCATCACGGGCACGCCGCTGGAGAACAACCTCATGGAGTTCTGGGCCCTGACCTCCATCGTGGCGCCGGGGCTGTTCGCGAGCCCGTCGAGGTTCGCCGAGTACTACCAGAAGCCGGTGGAGAAGAACGGCGACAAGGGGCAGCTGGACAAGCTCCGCCGCCGGGTCCGTCCGCTCATGATGCGGCGGACCAAGGAGCAGGTCATCAAGGATCTGCCGCCCAAGCAGGAGCAGATCCTTGAGGTGGTGCTCAACCCGCGGCACCAGAAGGTTTACCAGACGCACCTGCAGCGCGAGCGGCAGAAGATCCTGGGCCTCATCGAGGACGTGAACAAGAACCGCTTCACCATCTTCCAGTCGCTGACGCTGCTGCGCCAGCTCAGCCTGGACGCCACACTGGTCGACGAGTCGCTGTCCGGCGTGCGGTCAAGCAAGCTGGACGTGCTGTTCGAGCAGCTGGAGGACCTCGTGGCCGAAGGCCACCGCGCCCTGATTTTCAGCCAGTTCACCGGCTTCCTGGGCAAGGTCCGCGAGCGCCTCACCGAGGAGAACATCGAGTTCTGCTATCTCGACGGCGGCACCCGGAACCGTACCGACGTCGTCAATGAGTTCAAGAACGGCACGGCGCCGGTGTTCCTGATCAGCCTCAAGGCCGGCGGGTTCGGCCTCAACCTGACCGAGGCCGACTACGTCTTCCTGCTCGATCCGTGGTGGAATCCTGCGTCAGAGGCGCAGGCGGTGGACCGCACGCACCGCATTGGCCAGGCCAGGAACGTCATGGTCTACCGGCTGGTGGCCAAGGACACCATCGAGGAGAAGGTCATGGCGCTCAAGGCCAAGAAGTCGCAGTTGTTCGCCGACGTGATGGAGGGCGATGCGCTCTCCGGCGGTGCGCTCACCGCGGAGGACCTGGCGGGGCTCTTCAACGACTGACCGGTCCCCCAAACGCCGTCAGGCCGGCGCCGGCAAGATCCGCGGCGCAGCCTGCTTCCGCAGCCAGCGCCCCAGCGCCTTGCCCTTTCCCTTCCACCAGTTCTCCTCGTCCGTGTCCGTCCGCCACCGGTACGTCACCACCACCAGCACAAACATCCCGAGCGTAACGTCCCCCCAGACGCCGGAGGCCGCATCAATCAGGACGGTAATTGCCATGACCAGAATCGCTGGCGGCGCCAGCGTCCTGAAGACGGTGTTGGCCACGTAGCGCCCGCGGGAGCGCGGCACGGAGAGCAGCCGGAGCATGTCGGCACAGGCGCAGACGAGGACCAGGGCCTGCCCCAGCGTCAGCAGGATCGACCCCGGCAGGGACCCGGCGAACTGTACCGCTGAGGCCAGTCCGGCGCTCATGGCCCGTACCCGGGCGCGGCCGGCTTCCCTGAAAAGTGCATGCTGTCTCCTCCGTCGCTCTGGGCGGTTCACGTGTCCGACCATTCAAGTGCCCCGTACGGCCCCTGTCACGGGCAGCCGCTACCCGTCTTTCGTGGTTGAAGTACCCGGATTCGTACAGCGGTACGCAGCTACCGGCGTAAAGGCAGTTGGAAGTGACGCTTGACACAGTTTCGATGGCATGTCATCGTGGTTGCAACATCAGATGGTCAGACCAACTAACCACCGCGACAACCGTTACGAGGAAGCAGTCCATGAACCTTCATTCGCTCCTGCAAAAGCGAACAGCCACCCAGGGCCCCATCCGCGTGGGCGTCATAGGCGCGGGCAAGTTCGCCTCCATGTTCTTGACCCAGGCCCTCAATTCAGAAGGCATCCACGTCGTCGGCGTGGCCGACATCGATGTCCCCAAGGCCAAGGGCGCCCTGCAGCGGACCGGCTGGCCCGCGGAGCGCTACGCCGCCGGCAGCTTTGCCGAGGCGCTGCGCAACGGCACCACGTTTGTTACCGACAGCTCAGCCGATTTGATCCAGCAACCGCAGATCGAGGTCATCCTCGAGGTGACCGGCAACCCGATCGTCGGCACCGCCCACGCGGTGCAGAGCATCGATAACGGCAAACACATCATCATGGTCAACGTCGAGGCAGACTGCATGGTGGGCCCGCTCCTGCAGCGGCGCGCCGAGGCAGCCGGGGTGGTCTACTCCATGGCCTACGGAGACCAGCCGGCCCTGATCTGCGAAATGGTCGACTGGTGCCGCACGGTGGGCTTCGACGTCGTGGCCGCCGGCAAGGGCACCAAGTACCTGCCCGAATACAACTACTCCACTCCGGACACCGTCTGGAACTACTATGGTTTCACCGACGAACAGCTCGCCAGCGGCGACTTCAACCCGAAGATGTTCAACTCGTTCCTGGACGGCACCAAGTCCGCCATCGAGATGGCCGCCGTCGCCAACGGCACCGGCCTCACCCCACAGGATGAGGGACTCTTCTTCCCGCCTGCCGGCGTCGACGACCTTCCGCACGTGTACCGCGAGCAGTCGGTCGGCGGCGCTCTGACCCGCCGGGGCACCGTGGAAATCGCCTCGAGCCTGAACCGTGACGGCACAGAAGTGGATCGCGACCTCCGCTGGGGCGTCTACGTAACCTTCGAGGCCAAGACCGACTACGCTGCGCAGTGCTTCGCTGAATACGGTGTGAAGACAGACTCCACCGGCCGCTACGGCTCGCTGTACAGGCCGTACCACATGATCGGGCTGGAGCTCGGAGTCAGCATCGCGTCCGCGGTGCTCCGCGGGGAAGCCACCGGCGCCCCCACCGGGTTCCGCGGCGACGTCGTCACCACCGCCAAGAAGGACCTCAAGGCCGGCGAAATCCTCGACGGTGAGGGCGGCTACACCGCGTTCGGCAAGCTCGCCCCCGCGCGGATCTCGCTGGAACGCAACGCCCTCCCCCTTGGCCTCGCCCACGGAATGAAGCTCAAGCGGGACGTGCCCAAGGACCGCACCGTCTCTTGGGACGACGTCGACGCCGACGAGAGCCTGCTTGCCGTCCAGATCCGGCGCCAGCTCGAGAACGAAGCCCGGGCCGAACTGTTCCAAGCACAGCGGTAAGACGGTCAGGCCGAGCAACTACCATGAAATAGCCGCGGCCGTCTGCCGCAGGCAAAAACTCAGAGGGGTGATCGGCGTGACAGCAGAAGCATGGGAACCGGTACAGCGGGTCCGGACCTACGAACAGGTCATGGCCCAGATAGAAGATCGCATCCTGGACGGCAGGCTCAAGGCCGGGGACAAGCTCCCCAGCGAACGTGACCTGTCCGCCCTCCTGAACGTTTCCCGCCCATCCCTGCGGGAATCGCTCAGGGTCCTTGAGGCGCTGGGCATCGTCGACATCCGCCCCGGCGGAGGAGCCGACGGCGGCGCGGTCCTGGTTGAGGAGCCCGGGTCAGGGTTCATCAACCTCCTCAAACTCCAGCTCGCGCTCGGCCAGTTCGACCACACAGAGGTACTCGAAACCAGGATCGCACTCGAAACCTGGTGCTGTGAGGAGGCTGCCCAGCGGGCAACTGAAGAGGACCTGGCGGAACTGGAACAGATCCTGGACCAGATGGACGACCCGGAGATCTCCACCCCGGAGTTCAACCGGCTGGATGCGGCGTTCCATGTGCGGATCGCCGAGTCCACCGGCAACTCGCTCACGGCACACCTGATGGGTTCCCTCCGGACCGCCATCAACCGCCAGATGATCGAGGCCTACGCCCGGCTGGAGAACTGGCGGGAAACGGCCAAGGTGGTCCGCAGCGAACACCGCGAGATCCTTGCGGCGGTCCGCCGGAAGGAAGCCGATGGGGCCCGGCGGGCCGTGGGCAACCACATCCGCAGCTTTTACAACATTGACAACGCCAAGGCCTTGAACCAGCCCAGGTGACGCCGGGGCCGGTGTCCATGGGGACAGCGCCTGCGGCAACCGCAGGGGCAGGAAGCAACCTGTCCCATATCGAAGGAGATATGAACGCGATGAGCACCCTCACGCAAACGCACGCCCAGCAGGCAGAGCACGGATCGCCGGACAAACTGAAGGTGGCCATCGGCAGCGCCGTCGGCACGACTATTGAAAACTACGACTTCCTCGCTTACGGAACGGCGGCAGCGCTGTACTTCGGCAGCGCCTTCTTCCCCGGACAGGATCCGCTCGCCGCCACACTGCTCGCATTTGCCACCCTGGCCGTGGCTTCGCCATGCGGCCGCTGGGCGGCCTGATCGGCGGCTACCTTGGCGACAAGTACGGCCGGAAGCCGGTCCTGGTGGGCGCGCTGCTGGTGATGGGCGCCGCGACGTTCCTTATCGGCGTCCTGCCCACCTACCAGCAGGTGGGCGTCCTGGCACCGATCCTGCTCGTGGCCATCCGCATCATCCAGGGGCTGGCGTTTGGCGCCGAGTGGGGTGGGGCCATCATGATGACCTTCGAGCACGCCCCGTGGCGCAAACGCGGGCAGTACACGGGCATCCCGCAGGCCGGCGTTCCGCTCGGCCTGCTCCTGGCAAACCTCGTGTTCCTCGGCACCACGGGCTGGAACAACGAGTGGTCCTGGCGCGTGCCGTTCCTGGCCAGCTCCATCCTGATCATCGCCGGCATCATCATCCGCATGAAGGTCAGCGAATCCCCCGAGTTCGAAGAGACCAAGGCCCGCGGCGAACTCGTCAAGAACCCGCTGCTGACAGTCGTCAGGGAGGACTGGCGGAACATCCTCCGTGTCATCGGGCTGCGCCTCGCCGAGTCGGGCGGCTTCTACGTCATCGTTACCTACCTGCTCTCCTACATCAGCACGAACAAGATCGTTGACCGGCAGGTGGGCCTGACCGGCCTGGTGCTCGCAGCCGCAATCGGCGTCGCCGCCACCATCCTGTGGGGCCGGGTAACGGACCGCATCGGCCGCCGCAAGCTCTACCTCGCCGGCTGCGCCGGGATCATCCTGTTCGGGTTCCCCATGTTCCTCATGGTCAACACCGCCGTCCCGTTCCTGATCGTGCTCGTGTACGTCGTGGGCCTGCCGGTGCTCCACGACATGCTGGCCGGCGCCCAGGGCGCCTGGTTCTCCGAACTGTTCAACGCCAACACCCGCACCTCCGGGGCATCCATCGGCTATCAGTTCTCAGCCGCCATCTCCGGTTTCATCCCGCTGATCGCCGCAGCCACGGCGGCGGCCTGGGGCTGGAGCGGAGTGTCCATCGTCTACATCGCCTGCGGAGTCATCGGCCTCATCGCGGCACTGTCAACCAGGGAAACCTGGAGCAGCCGCGAACAGAAGGAAGTCGAAACCCTGATCGCAAGCGGCAAGTAGAACAAGACAACGTAAACGCAGATGGTCCCGGGCAGGAATTCCTGCCCGGGACCATCTGCTTTACCGCCCTTCTCCTGATCGGAGGGGCCGTTCCATTTCCATTCGAGCAACTGGCGGCAGACACTACCATTGGCCTATGGGTGCCCAAGACAGTCCGCCAGCCCGTGCGGGCGCCGCTCCCCCGCAGGAAGCGATGACGCTGGGGCGGCTTCTGGCTCTTCTGGGCGAAGGCATCTCTGCCGAAGCTCTTGAGACACAACTGGCTGCTATGCAGGCGGAGCACCTCCTCGACCCGTCGACGGCAGCGGCGGCCCGCAGCCTCCATGCACGGCTTCGGGAGGCGAGCCGGAGGGAGGGCCTGCTCCGCGTCCTGTACGACACCGCCACGGACCTCACCGGCATCCGCGACGTCGAGGCCGTCCTGAAGGCCATCGTCCGCAGAACCCGCTCGCTCATCGGCAGCGACATCGCCTATCTGAGCCTGAACGACTACAACTCCGGGGAATCGTACATCCGGGTGACTGACGGCGCCGCCACAGCCCTGTTCCGGAACATCCGCATGCCCCTGGGCGAGGGCGTCCTCGGTGCTGTGGCCACCGGCGAAGCCCCTTCGCAATCCGCGGACTACCTTGTGGACCAGACCAAGTCGCACCTTGAGTCGAGTGACGCGGCGGTCGCGGCCGAAGGCGTACGGGCCATCATGGGCGTTCCCTTGCGGGCCGAGGGCAAGGTCATAGGCGCGCTCCTCGTGGCGGACCGGCACGCGCACACGTTCAGCAGCGACGACGTCGCACTCATGGAATCCATCGGCACCCACGCTGCTGTGGCCCTTGAGAACGCGCGTCACTTCACTGAAATGGCTGATGCCCTGGCCCGTCTGGATCAGGCACAGCGGCAGAATCTTGCCCATTTGAAAGCCTTGGAAGAGCTCTCCTCCCTTGACCAGAGGCTGATGGAGACCCTCGCGTCCGCCAACAGCCTGCCCAACCTCATGATGCTTCTCGCCGAATCCATGGACAGCGAGGTGTCCGTCGTTTCACCCATGGGCGAGACCCTGGCAGGACTCGGTGCCAACCCCGACTTTGGCAGTCCCGCGGCCTTAAGCGCCGCGGAACTCTCCGCCGCGCGGACGCTGCCTATGCCTTTTACAGTCAGGGGCCGGCACTACACCGTGATGTCCGCGGTGGCCGGCGACCAGCATCTGGGTTCGCTGATCGTTGCCGGCCACGTCAGCCAGGACCGGCTTGCAGTGCTGGAACGAAGCGCCCTGGTCCTCAGTGCGGCGTTGCTCTCTGAAAGAACCTTCCAGGACGCGCAGTACCGGCTGCAACTCGAGCTCGTAGACGAACTCCTGAATCCGCGGTCCGAGGATACCGAAGCGCTGAAACGGCGGGCCGGCAGATTCGGCTTGGCGGACAACATCCCGCTGGTGGTCCGGGTGGTGGGCGTCCGGGAGGACCAGCGGCAGAGGGCTCTGGCAGTACTGAAGCGGCATTCGCAGGACCGTCCCGGCATCACTGCCCTTCACGAGTCCCATCTGTGCGTCATCGAGCCGCCCGCGCGCCGAGGCGGCACTTCCGGTGTTGACGTGGGCGAGGACAACGGACAGTCACTCGTTGATGCCCTGAAGCACCAGCGCATCGAGGCCAGCGTCGGATCGTCCCAGTCGGTGGCGGGATTCTCCCGGCTGGCGGACGCTCACGCCGAGGCTGATGCCGTGCTGCGTGCGCTGCAGGCGCTGGCACGAAACGGGGAGGCAGCCGACCGGGCTGCCCTCGGCACAGCCGGCATGCTGCTGGGCGCCATGGACAGCCCCTTTGCCGCCCAGCTGCTGGCGGCTCAGCTCGGACCCCTGCTGGACTATGACGGCCGCCGGGGAACACAGCTGGTTCTGACCGCCTGGACCTTCCTTGAGAACGACGCCTCCGGCACCGCTGCGGCGGAGGCCCTGCACATTCATCCCAACACGCTTCGCCAACGGCTAGAACGCATCGACAGTGTCCTCGGGGCCAGCTGGCGCAGGGGCGGCCGGTCCCTGGACATCCACGTGGCACTGCGGCTCTGGCGTCTGCAGTCCGCCGGGAGCCGGGGCCACTAGCACTGGCCCGGCGCACCCTGCATGTGGTTTCCAAGCACATGCTTCCGCCGCCAATGTGGCAAAAACTTCCATAGGCCACGTCACACCGCTCTGGAACGATGAGA
This sequence comes from Arthrobacter sp. SAFR-023, assembly GCF_051965295.1. Taxonomy (NCBI): domain Bacteria; kingdom Bacillati; phylum Actinomycetota; class Actinomycetes; order Micrococcales; family Micrococcaceae; genus Arthrobacter; species Arthrobacter sp. SAFR-023. Next base: position 62,629 of record NZ_JBQCMF010000013.1, read on the forward strand.
TCTGCGGCACCTGTCAGGTAGCCGGCGATCCCCACCCTTAGGAGTCAGTAACAATGTCGTGTGCGCATGCAGCGGGCATCCGTCCCGCAACCTTCGGCGTCCTGCGCTTGCCGCGGAACATCGTCGTCGGCGCCCAGCAGCGTTTTGCCATCGCCGATATCGCAGCAGAGCTCGGTGACAGCGTCCTCATCTGCACGGACCCCCGGCTCGCGGCTTCGGACGAACTGCAGAGCCTCGTTACAAGCCTTGAGAGCCGGCAGCTGTCCGTCCGGGTCTACGGAGAAACCCAGGCCGAACTGCCCACCCCAGGCATCATGGCGTGCATCGAAGAGCTCAAGGGCCAGGACGTCGACGTCGTCATCGGCTTCGGTGGCGGCAGCTGCATGGACATGGCAAAAGTGGTCTCGGTGCTGCTGACGCACGGCGGCCAGCCCAGCGACTACTACGGCGAATTCGCCGTTCCCGGTCCCGTCAAGCCCGTCATCGCCTTGCCCACCACGGCGGGCACCGGGTCCGAAGCGACTGCCATTGCCGTGGTCTCCGACCCCGGACTCGGCATGAAGATGGGCATCTCAAGCCCCCACATCATCCCCTTCGCCTCGGTGTGCGACCCCGAACTGACTTACACCTGCCCGCCGTCCCTGACGGCAGCCACCGGCGCGGACACCTTCGTCCACTTGGTCGAATCGTTCACCGCCATCACCCGGGAACCAACCCGCACGCTCGCCAGCGAGCGCGTGTTCGTGGGCAAGAATGTCCTGACCGACTCCCTGGCACTGGACGGGATCCGGCTCCTCGGCAGAAGTCTGGCCACCGCCTACAAGGACCCGGGCAACACCGATGCCCGAGCCGACATGATGCTCGCCGCACTCTACGGCGGCATAGTCCTCAGCAACGCCGGAACGGCGGCGGCGCACGCCATCCAGTACCCCGTTGGCGCGCTGACACACACTCCACACGGCGTGGGCGTCGGCCTGCTGCTCCCCTACGTTGTCCGCCACAACTTCAGCGCCATCGAACCGCAGCTGGGGCAGATTGCCGAGGCGCTCGGACGCGACATCAAAGGCCTGGACTCCCGGAGCGCGGCGGTTGCCGGAGTGGAGGCCATCGACGAAATCATCGCCACCATTGAACTGCCTGCAACGCTTCAGGACCTCGGCGTCCAGGAGGCCGACCTTGGCCAGATCGCCAGGCTGTCCCTGAACTCGAAGCGGCTCATCGACAACAACCCGGTGCCGCTCGACCTCGAGTCAGTTATGTCCATCGTGCAGGCCGCTTACGACGGCGACCGTACCATCCGCTAAAACGCTTCGCTGTCCTATCAGCACCTGATCAAAACCCGAGGATCCCCCATGACAATTCTTTCCGCCCAGGAACCGCTCGACGTCGATGAGCTTGCGGTCCCCCGCCAGCTGCTCATCGCCGGAGGCTGGCAGGACGCCACCGCCGGCCACACCGTCGACGTCGTTAATCCTTCCGATGGGACCATAATCACCACCATCGCGGACGCCGACGTCGAGGACGGCCTCGCCGCCGTCGATGCCGCCGCCGCGGCATTCCCCGAGTGGGCGGCGACGCCGCCCCGGCGCCGCGCCGAAGTCCTCAGCCGCTGCTTCGAACTGATGACGGAGCGCAGCGAACAACTGGCCCGCCTCATCTCCCTCGAGAACGGCAAGGCCCTTCCCGATGCCCGGGGAGAGGTGGCCTACGCCGCAGAGTTCTTCCGCTGGTACGCCGAGGAGGCCGTCCGGATCATCGGCGAGGTGTCCACCTCGCCGTCAGGTGCAAACCGCATCCTGGTTCAGCACCAGCCGATCGGTGTCTGCGTCCTGATCACGCCCTGGAACTTCCCCGCCGCCATGGCCACGCGCAAACTCGCACCCGCGCTTGCCGCGGGCTGCACCGCGGTGCTCAAGCCAGCGACGCTGACCCCCTTGACCTCACTGGCCATCGCCCAGCTGATGGCCGATGCGGGCATCCCGGCCGGCGTCGTCAACGTGATCACCACGAGCAAGACGGGCGACGTCATGACGCCGATCCTGGCTGACCCCCGCGTTCGTAAGCTGTCGTTCACCGGTTCCACCGGAGTCGGGCGCCACCTGTTGCGGCAGGCGGCGGACAACGTCCTCAAGTGCTCCATGGAACTGGGCGGCAACGCCCCTTTCCTGGTGTTCGAGGACGCCGACCTGGACAAGGCTATCGACGGCGTCATGATTGCCAAGATGCGCAACGGCGGCCAGGCCTGCACCGCAGCCAACAGGATCTACGTACAGCGCGGAATCCAGTCGGAGTTCGCAAGTCGCTTGGCCGCCCGCATGGCCGCCCTGACGGTCGGGCCGGGCACGGATCCGTCCACCGACGTGGGTCCGCTGGTGGATCAGGCAAGTGTCCTGAAGGTGGACGCCTTGGTCCGCGATGCCCTCGACCAGGGTGCGCGCCTGCTCACCGGCGGGCAGATGCCGCAAGGGGAAGGCTACTACTACCCGCCCACGGTGGTAACCAACGTGCCGCTCCATGCACGCATGGTCAGTGAGGAAATCTTCGGGCCGGTGGCATCGGTTATCGGTTTCGACACCGAAGACGAAGTCATCGCGGCTGCCAACGACTCCGAGTACGGCCTCGCGGCGTATGTGTTCACCGAGGACCTGCGCCGGGGGCTGCGGGTATCCGAGCGCATCGAAAGCGGAATGGTGGCCCTCAACCGGGGACTCGTCTCTGACCCGGCCGCACCGTTCGGCGGCGTCAAGCAAAGCGGCCTGGGACGCGAAGGCGCCCATCAGGGCCTGTTGGACTTCACTGAAACCAAATACATCGCCGTCGACTGGTGAACCGGGTTCACTCCCCCTAATCATTCCCCACGTCCCTATTTGACCTTCGAAAGAGAAGACCAATGACGCTCTCTGCAGCAACTGCCGGCAACGCACGTCGAGTGCCCTGGCGGGTATCCCTCGCCAGCTTCGCCGGAACCACCATCGAGTGGTATGACTACTACATCTTCGGCCTCCTTGCGGCCACCGGCGTTTTCAGCAGGCTCTACTTCCCCGAGCAGGACCCCGCTACCGGTCTCCTGCTGGCCTTCCTCACGTACGCGGTCGGCTTCGTTGCCCGGCCCTTCGGCGGCATGTTCGCCGGCCACTACGGCGACAAGATCGGCCGCAAGCCGATGCTGGTGCTGTCGCTCCTCCTGATGGGCTTCGCCACCCTGGCGATGGGCCTGTTGCCCGCCTACGCACAGATCGGCGTTTGGGCTCCGATCCTGCTGACCGTCCTGCGGCTCGTGCAGGGGTTCGGTGCGGGCGCCGAATGGGCCGGGGCCGCCATCATCTCCACCGAACACGCCCCGGAAGGCCGCCGCGGATTCTTCGGCAGCTTCACCCAGATGGGCGTCCCGGCCGGGATGCTGCTTGCCAACTCGTCCGTCCTGGCCGTGAAGGCCAGCGTCCCTGCGGATGTCTTTGATGCCTGGGCCTGGCGCATTCCGTTCCTGCTGAGCGTACTGCTGATCGTCGTGGGCCTGGTGGTCCGGGCAAAGCTCGAGGACTCCGAGGACTTCAAGGAGCTCGTGGCCAAGAAGCAGACCGCTCACAACCCGCTTGGCGAGGCCCTCAAGAAGGAAACCAAGGGCGTCTGGCTGGTTGTCGGCATGCGCCTCGCCGAGAACTCGGCCTTCTACCTGTACACCACCTTCTCGGTTGTCTACATCATGCGGACGTTCGGCCCCGAACGCGCCAACCAGGGATCCATGTCCGTTCTGATCGCTTCCGCCATCGGCGTCATCGCCGTGCCGCTCTGGGCGGCGCTGTCCGACCGGATCGGCCGGAAGCCGCTTTACCTGTTCGGCTCCATCGGCGGACTGCTGTTCTTCCCGCTCTACTTCGTCATGACGGACACCGGCAGCGCCCTGCTGGCAACCCTGGCCATCATCATCGGCCTCGCGGTCTTCCACAACTCCATGTACGGCCCGCAGGCCGCCTTCTTCGCCGAACTCTTCTCCACAAAGCTCCGCTACAGCGGCGCCTCCATGGGCTACCAGTTCGGATCGGTCCTGGCCGGAGGCATCGCGCCGCTGGTCGCGGTGGCCCTGCTCAACGCAGGCAACGGCGAACCCGGCTGGGTGATCCTGTACTTCAGCATCATCGGCGTCATCACCGTAGCTTCCGCAATCCTGGCGCCGGAAACGGTGAAGCGCGTGCGCGGCAGCCTTGAGGCCGCGCAGCAGCAGGATTCGCCGGTCTCGGAGAATGCAACTTCCCAGACCGGCGTCCGCTAGGAAACATTTAGCACACCCAGGCTAGAAAAAACCGGCGGCATTGGCAGTGTGGACTGCCAATGCCGCCGGTTTTTCTCCCCCGTCAGGCCGGGGCCAGCTCTTCGGCCCGCGGCAGCGGGTCCAGGTGGCTGATGCCCGTGGGCGTGATCTGCAGGACCCGTGCCGTGGCAATGTCATAGAACAGGCCCGTCACATGGACGTCACCGCTCCGGACGGTGTCCTGCAGGCTGGCGTGCTGCTGCAGCCGCTCGAGCTGGACGGCAACATTGACCATGGCCAGCTGGTCCACCGCGCCGTACCCGGCTTGCTCGGCTGCAACCTGGACGGGGTGGCCCGCATGGAACGACTCAAGGCTCGGCCGTCCGTGGTCCAGCCAGGACTCGACGGGGCAACGCTCCTCCTGCCCTTCCGTACCCTGGCCGGAGCCCTGCTGGACCGAGGCCTGCTGGCCTGAGGCCTGCTGGTGCGGGCCAGGTCCGGCGAGCAGGGCCGTCATGGCGCCGCAGCCGGAGTGGCCGCAGACCACCACCGACGTGACCGACAGCTCGTCGAGGGCGAACTTCAGCGACGCCTCAACGGACGGTTCGAGGCGGTCACTACCCACCACGTTGCCCACGTTCCGGACCGTGAACAGGTCACCCGGGCCGCTGCTGGTGATCAGGTTGGGCACCAGCCGGGAATCGGCGCAGGTGATGAACAGCGTGTCGGGGTCCTGGAACGTGGAGAGCTCCTGGACGTGCGGACGCAGCAGGTGGGCGTGGCGGCGGTGGTAGCTGTCCACGCCGTTAAGCACTGACCGTACCGGGGCCGGGACGTGCCCGGCTGCCTCCGTGGCCAGCGGCGCCCCGTCCCGCTGCCAGCTCCGCCACGGCGCGAAGCCGCCGCGCAGTGCGGAGCGCGACGAGCCGCGTGCCGGAGTTCCCGCCACGGCGGCGTGGAGCGTGGCGGTGCCGGATTCCTCGATCTCGACGCTGCCGCCGTTCTTTACGTGCCGCACGCGCCAGGCCTCCAGGGTGTCGTGCACCGGGTGGTCGAGGTAGTCGACGTCGAGCTCCACCGTGACAACAGCCGCCGGCGGCACCGCGGCCAGCACCTTGCTCAGGCGGGGCAGCGACAGGAACGTGCAGGAGCCGTCGATGACCACGCGCCAGCGGCCTTCGGCGGTTCCGCCGAGGGGCTCCGCGTGGATGCTCGCCCGGACCACACGCCACAGGACCAGCAGCACTGCCAGCGCCAGCCCGATCAGTACCCCTGCCAGCAGGTTGACGAACACCACCGTGAGCAGAGTGGCGGCGTAGACGGCCAGGTCACCCGTGACGCGGGCCGTCTGGAAATCGGCCACCTTCACGAGGCGGATGCCGATCATGATGAGCAGGCCGGCCAGCACGGCCTGGGGCACCAGCTGGATGACTCCCGCCAGCAGCAGGGAAAAGACCAGAACCCAGATGCCGTGGAGGACGGCGGACTTGCGGGTGTGTGCCCCGGCCTCGACGTTGGTGGCACTGCGGACGATCACACCGGTGACCGGCAGGCCGCCCAGCATGCCTGACGTCACGTTGGCAGCGCCCTGGCCGAGCAGTTCACGGTTGAAATTCGTACGCTCGCCGTGGTGCATCTTGTCGACGGCGACGGCGGACAGCAGCGACTCCACGCTCGCCACCAGGGCGATGGTGACGACGCCGACGGCAATGGCGGTCCATTCCCCCTGCGGCAGGTGCGGGAGGGCAAGGGCATCCAGCAGTGAACCATCGAAGGTGATCCGGTCGACGTCGGAATTGAACGGGAGGGACAGCAGCGTCGCGGCCACTACGGCGACCAGCGGGCCGGGCACGCGGCGGATGGCGGCCGGCATGTGCTTCCATGCGACGAGCAGTGCGATCACCACAGCCCCCAGGAATGCAGCCTGCGGATCAACGGCGGCCAGGCTGTCCGGCAGTGCCACAATATTGTGCAACGCCGCTTCGCCGGCTTCGCTGCCGAGCATCACATGCAGCTGCTGCAGGACGATGATGATGCCGATCCCGGCAAGCATCGCGTGCACCACCACCGGCGCAATGGCAAGCGCCACCCGGCCCACCTTGGCCATGCCAAGCAGCACCTGGAGGACGCCGGCGGCCACGGTGATGGCGCAGGTGACGGGCCAGCCGAACTGCTCGATGAGGCCGGCGACAATAACGGTCAGGCCTGCTGCCGGTCCGCTGACCTGCAGCGGCGAGCCGCCCAGGCTGCCGGCAACGATGCCTCCCACCGCTGCCGCGATCAGTCCGGCCATGACCGGCGCCCCGGACGCGGCGGCGATGCCGAGCGACAGCGGAACGGCAACGAGGAACACCACGAGGGACGCGGGCAGGTCCCAGCGGAGGCCCGATGTCAGGCGAGCCAGGACTGGTATCCGGCTCCTGCCGGGGTGGATGGGTTGTGGATCCGTGGCGGCTGGCGAGGGCATATAAGTCCTTAGCTCGTTCGAAGGGTCCTTATCCACGCTATTGACGCCCCGCCAGAGGCCGCAAGGAGAGGGCCCGTGAGAAGAAACACGAGGTCAGGGGAGACATAATGCGAAAACTAGTGCACTAATCCATTCGTTTGCATAATGCCGCGGTACTTCGTCCGGGGCAGTTTCCCATGGCGCAAGGAGTCCCGGCCGGGAAGGAAAACCGGCCGCCGTTCAAGTCACATGGAGGCCGGAGACGTCCGGCGCCGGATCAGCCGACCAAGATTTAACCTGCCGGAAATCTTTGGCAGCGCGCTTAAAGGGCAATGGATCCATCCGGGGATGGATCCATTGCCTAAAACCGGTTTGCCGGCGGGCGGTTTAGCGCTTGACGGCGTCCAGCTTCAGCATCTTGGCGATGACGTGGTCCAGCTGGGAGTCGTCGAAGATCTTCTTCCAGTCGTCCTTGATGATGGTGTCCTTGCCGTACTGGATGGCGATTTCGCAGGCCTCGGAGAACGGGTTGGAGCCGCGCAGGGCGTTGGTGAGGGCGATCTGCACGTGGCCGAACAGCATGGCCTTGGCTGCCTCCTCGGGCACTCCGCAGGTGTTCACGGTCTCGTGCAGCGCCTCGTTGAGCAGGGTGCCGATCATGCAGGCCACGGTCTCCACGAGGGTTGGCTCGAGGATGGCGAGCTGCTTCACGGTGACCCAGTGGACGTCGATCACGGGGGCGTAGATGACCTTGATGGTTGCCTCGGCGGCAGCCCGGGTGGCCTCGGATGCGTCCTCGTCGATGGCTGCGACGACGTTCTGCGGGGCGCCCTCGCCGCCGAAGGTGTCGGCCCATTCCTCCTTGGTGGTGCGCTCCAGGAATACGGACGGGTGGCAGGGGTGGGCCACGGCTTGGACGACGTCCTCGCGCTGGGCGAGCAGGCCGGCGTAGGCGGCGGCCGGGTCCAGGGTGAGCAGGATCGCGCCGGACTTCATCTGCGGGACGACGCCTTCGGACACGACGCCCAGGACGGTGTCCGGAACGGCGAGGATCACGACGTCGGCACCCTTGACGGCCTCGTCGGTGGCGGTGATTTCACGGCCTTCGGCGCGGACGCGGTCCTGGCCGGCGGGTGAGTTCTCGGAGTAGAACACGGTGTGGCTGGACTTCTGGAGGTTGCGGGAAACGCGCATCCCCATCTTGCCTCCGGCTCCGATAACGGCGACGGTCAACTGTTCTGCAGACATTTCATTTGCTCCTTAGGAAATCGAGGCTTTGCTGGGTCCACTGGTTTTCGAGGCGGATGGTCTCGTCCTCGGAGTCCTGCCACGGCAGCCAGTGTTCGACGATCTGGTTGATGTTTCTTTCTTTGGGCTGAAGCTTCCGGACCATGTAGTCGTAGTCCAGGAGGCCTTCGCCGAGCGGTGCGCCGGAGTATGTGAATCCGACCCACCCCTCCTTGCGGCTGAACGCAAAGTCTTTGATGTGCATGTTCAGCACGTGGGGTGCGACGGCGTCTATCACCTCACGCGGGGACTCCAGGGCCGCCACGGTGTTGGCCGGGTCGCTGCACACGCCCAGGTACAGGCTTCCGACGCGCTCCACGACCTCCAGGATCCGGGAGGTGGGGACCTGTTCATACGTTTCGATGGCGATCTTCACTCCGGCGGCCTTGAACTCTGGCAGGACCTCGGTGAAGATCTCCACGGCCTCGTCCGCCGTCGGGGTGTGGCCCGGGACGTTGAACATGGTCCGCAGCAGGGGTGCGCCCAGGATCCTGGCGATGTGCAGGAACTTCCGGAGGTGCGCCGGCCGGATGCCCTTGGTGCCCAGCTCGAGGCTGATCCCGAGCGAGTCCGCGGTGGCCCGCACGGCCAGCAGGTCGTCGTCGCTCATGGTTTCAAGCGGTGCGTAGTCGCAGATCTGGAACAGGTCCACGCCCAGCGCCGCGGTCCGCTCCAGCGCTTCATGGATGCTGAGCGGCTTGCTGACCTGGTCCGAGAGCTGCCAGAAGAACGCGTAACTGCTGAGCCCGATTCTTGAACCCTGCCCAATCCGGCTCATGCTGCCACCTCCAGGAGCCCGAGGCGGGCTGCGGCCTCGTCCAGGATGTCGCGGACGGCTGCCGGGTTGTGGGCGAAGCGGCCCAGGAACAGTCCGGCGACGGCGGGGCCGAGCTGGCTGATGAGGCCGGGGCCGGCGCTGCCGCCGTAGATGACCCGGCTGTCTTCCTGGCCGGGCCGGCTGCGCAGGTGGGCGTCCAGCCCGGTGATGACGTCGCTGATGAACTCCGGCGAGGCCGGTTCGGGTGCTCCGATGGCCCACTGCGGCTCGTACGCCACGATGGTGCGCCCGGTGCTACCCAGGCTGCCGGCGCGGTTCAGGACGCCGTCGATTTCGCGGATGCAGTGCTTGATGGCGTCCGCCGCGGTGCCGCGGCCGGGTTCGCCCACGCACAGCACGGGGGTGAGGCCATTGCGGTAGGCCGCCGCGGTCTTGAGCCCGATCACGTCGTCGTCCTCCCCGAAGATGCGGCGCCGTTCGGCGTGGCCCACCTCGGCGTACCGGCCGGCGGTTTCGGCCACCATCTTGCCGCTGACCTCGCCGGTGAAGGCGCCCTCGTCCTCCCAGAAGATGTCCTGGGCACCGGCTGCCGCACCGGCGGCGGACAGGATCCGCGCGCATTCGGGCAGGACCGGGTGGGCGGGCAGGGCAAACAGTTCAATGTCGCCGCGGCGGACGGCAGGGTGGGCCGAGGCGATCGCGGCCACGTCCCGGCACCAGTCCAGCGTGCGCTCGTAGCCGAAGTACATCTTCAGGCTGACGCCGATGATCGCCTTCGGGTGCCCGGAGCCGGCGGCGGAGGGGTTAGCAGGAAGTGACACCTTCGTAGTCCTTAATCAGGGTGACCTTCTCGGCGGAGGCCGAGGATTCATCAAAGGTGTACGTCAACCATTCCTTGGCCAGGCGCCGGGCGAGTTCCAGGCCGACGACGCGCTGGCCGAAGGTGAGGACCTGGGCGTTGTTGGACAGGACCGAGCGTTCAACGGAGAAGCTGTCGTGCGCGGTGACGGCGCGGACGCCGGGAACCTTGTTCGCCGCGATCGCCACGCCCAGGCCCGTGCCGCAGACCAGCAGGGCGCGGTCGGCCTTGCCGGCGGCGATGAGTTCGGCGGCGGCGATGGCCACGGACGGGTACGGGGTGTGGCTGGTGGCGTCCACTCCGACGTCGGTCACGGACTCGACCAGTTCACTGGCTTCCAGGTCCGCCTTCAGGGCTTCCTTGTACTCGAATCCTGCGTCATCGGAACCGACGATCAGGCGCAGTTTGACGCTCATGCGTTCTCCTTAGTGGTGGTTGCTGCAGCTTTCGCCTCGGCGAGGGTGTTGTGGATGGCGCGGACGATCAGCGCCATGGAGACGGCCCCGGCGTCCGGGGTGCCGAGGCTCTTCTCGGCGTGCGGGCGGGCCCGGCCCATCAGGGGCAGCAGGTTGGCGGTTTCCTCTGCCGCCTGCTGGGCCACCGTGGCGGCAGCGCCCCAGGCGTCGGTGAGGGACTGCCCCGAGCCGACGCCGGCGGACAGGGCGTCGCGGAACGGAACCAGCACGTCCACGAGGGTCTTGTCGCCCACCTTGGCCTTGCCAAAGCCCATGATCGAGGCGGCGGCCCCGGCCACTCCGGTGGCGACAGCACCGCCGTCGGGCGTGTTGCTGTTCCCGATCGCGTCCCCGACTGCCCGCAGGGCCATGCCCCAGAGCGCACCGGAGGTGCCGCCGGCCCGGTCGGCCCAGGCATCGGCGGCCAGGTGCAGGGTGGTGGCCGCGCCGGCGCCGCGTTCGACGGCGTCCGTTGCGGCCTCGACCGCGGCCCGGACACCGCGCTCCATGCCGATGCCGTGGTCGCCGTCGCCGGCGACCGCATCGATGCGTCCCAGTTCCTCGACGTTGGCGTCGACGACGTCCTTGGCGGCGGCGAGGGCGGCCAGGACACGGACCGCAGCCGCACGCGACTCGTCCGTTGTTTCCGGAATGACCGTGGCTTCGGCGGACAGTTCGTCGGCGTTCAGGGCAGCAGTGTCGAGGGCAGCGGCCGTGACGGCTCCGCGGCGGAAGGCAGGCGCGTCGGCCGGTGCCTTCCAGAGGGTTTCCAGTTCCTCGTCGAGCCAGAAGAGGGTCAGCGAGGTGCCGGCCATGTCGAAGCTGGTGACCAGCTCGCCGACCTGCGGGTCAACCGCTTCCAGGCCGGCCTCGGCCAGGAGCTGGGCGACGCGGCGGTAGACCACGAACAGTTCCTCGTACTTGACGCTGCCCAGGCCGTTGAGGATCGGCACCACCCGCGCACGTTCGTTGGTGTCGCGAGGCGACGCAAGCCCCTCCGGGACCTCGGTGAGGAGCTTGGCCACCAGCAGCTCGGCGAGCTCGTCCGCCGTCGGGACGTCGGTTTCATCGATGCCGGGTTCACCGTGAATGCCCATGCCCACGGCCATCCGGCCCTCGGGGACGGTGAACAACGGGGTCTCGGCCCCGGGAAGGGTGCAGCCGGTGAGCGCGACGCCGAAGGACCGGGTGCGGTCGTTGGCGCGTTCGGCGATTTCCACCGTGGCGTCCATGCCGTAGCCGGCCTCGGCGGCGGCGGCCGCGACCTTGAAGACCGTCAGGTCCCCCGCGATGCCGCGCCGCTTCGCCCGCTCGGCCAGCGGGGCGGAGGAGACGTCGTCGGTGACGGCGATGCTGCGGCAGTCGATGCCCTCACGGCGCAGGCGCTCCTGTGCCTGGGTGAAGTGCAGGACGTCGCCGGCGTAGTTGCCGTAGCCCAGCAGGACGCCGGCGCCGTTGTTAGCGGCCTTGGCCACGCTGTAAACCTGCTGCGCCGACGGGGACGCGAAGAGGTTGCCCATCGCGGCACCGTGCGCCAGGCCCTGGCCCACCAGCCCGGCGAACGCCGGATAATGCCCGGAACCGCCGCCGATCACCAGTGCCACCGTGTCCGGGGTGCTCTTCGTGCTGCGGGCCACCCCGCCACTCACGCGACGGACCCACCGGCCGTGGGAGGCGACAAAGCCCTCGATCATCTCATCAGCGAACGCTGCGGGTTCATTGAACAAGCGGGTCATTCCGGTTTCTCCTGGGCCTATCAGTGGAAGTCTTGGGAAGCTGCGGTTGAAGCCGCCTCGGGGTTGTGGTGACCCAGCTGACTGGCAGTTGTTGTCATTATGGCCGTCCAAAACGACAACAACTGCGAGTCGGTTGGGTGGGCCGCGCTTAGGGCTCGGAGTGGTGTCCGGCGCCCGTGGGGTCCAGCGCCTCGGCGGCGATGCCCTCACTGACCTTGCCGGAGCGGCTCAGCGCCACCATCAGGACGCAGGACAGGAGCATGAAGCCGCCGACGACGAACATCGGGACGGTGTAGTTTCCGGTCAAGTCCTTAAGCCAACCGGTGATGTAACCGGCGCTGAAGCCAGCCAGGTTGCCGACCGTGTTGATCAGGGCGATGCCTGCCGCGGCGGCTGCGCCGGTGAGGAACTGCGTGGGAACGGTCCAGAAGTTGGGCAGCGCGGCGAAGATGGACATGGCCGTGATGGTGATGACGGCGATGGTGGCTGCCGGGGACCCGGCGAACAGGGCCAGCGGGATGCTGAGTCCGCCGACCAGGGCAGGAATGGCGATGTGCCAGGTCTTGACGCCCCGCTTGGTGGCGTCCTTGGACCAGAAGTACAGGGCGATGGCTGCCGGCAGGTACGGGATCGCGGTGATCAGGCCCTTCTGGAAGACATCGAACTTGGCGCCGTAAATGCCTTCGAAGCCGGCGATGATGGTGGGGAGGAAGAAGCCCAGTGCGTAGAGGCCATAGATGAAGCCGAAGTAAATTGCGGCAAGCATCCAGACGCGGCCGTTGCCGAATACCGTGCGGACGCTGACGTGCTTGTTACTGGCAGCGGTTTCCTTCTTTTCCTTCTCCAGGGCACCGGTCAGCCAGGTCTTCTCTTCGGACGTGAGCCACTTGGCCTTGGCCGGGGAGTCAGCGAGGTAGAACCAGGCAATGATGCCGATGATGATGGCGGGGACGGCAACGCCGAAGAACATGACCCGCCAGCCTGCGAGGCCGAAGAGGCCGTGCTGCTGGATGAGGAGGCCGGCGAGCGGGGCACCGATGACGGTGGTCAGCGGCTGGGCCAGGTAGAAGAGAGCAAGGATCTTGCTGCGGTGCCGGGCCGGAACCCAGAGGCTCAGGAAGAGGATGGCGCCCGGGAAGAAGCCGGCCTCGGCCACACCGAGGATGAAGCGCAGGATGTAGAGCTGCTCAACGTTTCCGACCCAGGTAAACAGGAGCGAAACGATGCCCCAGCTCACCATGATGCGGGCCAGCCAACGCCGGGCGCCGAACTTGTGCAGGGCCAGGTTGCTGGGGACCTCGAGCAGGATGTAGCCGATGAAGAAGACGCCGGAAGCGAAGCCAAACTGAGCCGCGGAGAGCGCGAGGTCGGTGTTCATGCCGTTGGGGCCGGCGAAGGAGATGGCCGTGCGGTCCAGGTAGTTGATGAAGAACATCAAAGCGACGAACGGCACCAGCCGGATAGCCACTTTCCTGATTGCAGATCTCTCGACCACCGATTGTGTGGTGTCCACATTGACTCCTAGATATTGGTTACCCCGGCCGCGTCCTGCTCTGGATGCCTGGGGGTTGTCTCAATGCCGTCCGCCGGAGGAGACCGGCATTGGCTACGCGTTGTGACATCAACCATAGGACCGTCGAGGTGAATTGGTCAACCGGTTGATGGATTGTCCTGCGCTTCACCGCCGGCCCCGGAAATTGGTCAGCCGGTTGCTACCCTTTGAAGATGTCCGATAACTCCGCAGCCGCCACGGCCAAGATCAGCGCCGCCCTTGGCCCCATGGAACAGGGGTCGGTGGTATCCGAGGTCGCGGAACGCCTGCTGGCCTACTTCACCAGCGGAGACATAGCGGCTGGCACCAGGCTTCCTGCCGAACGGAAGCTTGCCGCATCCCTCGGCGTCGGCCGGTCCGCAGTCCGCGAAGCGTTGGCAGCCCTGGAGATCCTGGGCATCGTGATCGTGCGGCCAGGCTCCGGCACGTATCTGCGGGACGGCGTCTCCGAACTGCTGCCCCGGACCCTGAGCTGGGGGCTCATGCTGGGCGCTCCCCGCACCCGCGAGCTGGTGGAGCTGAGGAGCGGGCTCGAGGTGCAGGCGGCGCAGCTGGCGGCTGAACGCATCGACAATGCGGCGCTGGACCGCATGCGCGCCAACCTGCAGACCATGGAAGACAACCTCGAGGACCTGGCCGCGTTCGTCGAGGCGGACGCCGCGTTCCACCGGGAGATCGCCACCAGTTCGGGTAACCAGGTGCTCCGCGAGCTGCTGCAAAGCATCCGCTCGCTGCTCCGCATCTGGGTGGACCGGGCGCTTACGGACGAAGGCCACGCGGCCGCGGCGCTGAAGGAACACCGCGACATCTTCACCGCCCTCGAAGCCCATGATCCCGGTGCCGTCACGGCTACCATGCGTTCACACATGCAGACTGCCACCCGGCGGCTGCTCGCGGGGTTTGACGCCGCCCAGTAGGGCGCGCGATGCTGCCCAACTGTGGGGGTGCGTCCCTAGGAATTCTCGAAGGCCGCGACGCGAGTCTGATCCCATGCTCAATGACCACGGAATCCGGGAAGCCCTGACGAAGCTTGAGAGCGAGCAGCGGGACGTCCTGGTGGCACTTCACTACTGCCGGCTCACGGTGCCCGAAGCGGCGGTGCAGCTGGGTATTCCCGCCGACTCGGTAAACCACCGGGCGCTTGCCGCGCTGCGGGCCCTGCGCCGGCTCCTTGACCAACGCAGCGCTGCCCAGAGCCTTCCGTAGCCACGCGGCCATCGGTCGGGGCGTTAAGGGCCGGGCGCGGGAGGTGCGGCCAGCTGCGCACTGACCTCGCCGGCCCAGGCGTCGATGGCGTCCCAGTCACGGAGGTCGCCAAACCTCCCGCCGGTAAGACGGAACAAGCCCCGGAGCACGGCCGGCATCTGGGCAGCCTGGTAGACGCCGGAGAACAGTTTGTGGTCTCGAAGCGGGACCTGTGGCAGCAGATACTGTGCCAGGCGTTCCTGCTGCAGCGCTGCCCCGCGCGCGCGAAGAAACTGGGGCAGTCCATCGGACATTCCCACGCTGAAACACCACACCGGCATCCCCTCCAGCTCAGCGGAGAAACGGCTGACAAAGGACACGGCCGAGGGCAGCCATTCCTGGTTATGAATGGCGCTGCCCAGGATGACGGCGTCGTACCCGGAAGCGGCCTCGACGTCGCCCACCGGCCGGCACTCAACGTCGTTCACGGCATCCCGCACACGCGAGGCAATGCGCTCCGCGATCTCGGCCGTGGACCCGAACGCGCTTGCATAGGCAACCAGGACGGACATGGGGAAACTCCCTTCCGATCTCAAGCGTGGCAGAAATTCCGGCGAGCGGAAGAGGCGTATGTATCCGGTCCTTGACATGCCGTCCGGGCAGGCCTACAACGTGGCATAACAAGCAGCGGCAACTGCAATTCAAGCCTTCATCCCCGGAGCAGAAATATCCACAACAGGAGGTCCAGATGCCAGGTTTAATCCGCAAAAATTTTGACTCGCCCGAGGAGACCCGACCGTTTGAGGACGGCAAGGGTCAACTCCAACTGGTCAACATGGAGGGCGGCGGCGTCGGCCGTGCCACGTTCGAGCCGGGATGGCGGTGGTCCGAGCACGTAAAACCGATCTCAGGAACCGACAGCTGCCAGGCTGCCCACATGGGCTACTTCATCTCCGGCCGGATGAAGGTGGTCATGGATGACGGCGAGGAAATGGAGTTCGGGCCGGGCGATTTCGGCATCATTCAGCCCGGACATGATGCCTGGACCGTGGGCGATGAAGCCTGCGTGGTAATCGACTGGCAGGGGTTCTCGGACTACGCGAAGAGGTGAGCAGCACGCCGGTGCCGCGCCAACCCGCGTTTGGGTGAGGCGGCACCGGGCGTGACATCATACGGAGCATGGCCCAGAAAATTGCGTTCCAGGGTGAGCCCGGCGCCAACTCAGACATAGCCTGCAAGCAGATGTACCCCGGCTTGGAGAGCGTTCCCTGCGCCAGCTTCGAGGACGCGTTCGAGCTGGTGTCCAGCGGCGAGACGGATCTGGCCATGATCCCGATCGAGAACTCCATCGCTGGCCGGGTGGCCGACATCCACCTGTTGCTGCCACACTCGGGCCTGCAGATCGTGGGAGAGTTCTTCCTGCCCATCCACTTCGACCTGCTAGGCATCCCGGGCAGCACCATCGAGGGGGCCACCGAGGTCCACAGCCACATTCACGCTCTGGGCCAGTGCCGGAAGCTAATCCGCGCGGCCGGGCTCAAACCCGTGATCGCCGGCGATACCGCCGGGTCAGCCCGCGAGGTGCGCGAGTGGAACGATCCCACCAAGCTGTCCCTCGCGCCGCCGCTCGCTGCCGAACTCTACGGACTGGAGGTCCTGGCCTCAGCGGTCGAGGACGACCCCTCCAACACCACCCGCTTTGTGGTCCTGGCCCGGGAGACGGAACTGCCGGCCCGGGAAGCCTTGCCCGGACCTGCAGTCACCAGCTTCGTGTTCCGTGTCCGGAACGTTCCCTCTGCGCTCTACAAGGCACTGGGCGGCTTCGCCACGAACGGCGTGAACATGACCCGGCTTGAAAGCTACATGGTGGGTAACGAGTTTGCCGCGACCATGTTCATGGCAGACGTCGAAGGCCACCCCGAGGACCTGCCGCTCAGCCTGGCCTTGGAGGAATTGGGCTTCTTCACCACCGAACTGTGGATCCTCGGGGTCTACCCGGCCGCAGACCACAGAACAGAGCGGGCGGCCAGCAACTAAGCCGCAGTCTTGCCCTGCGGCCGGTTCCGGACCTTGAGGACCTCTCGAACCAGGAGCCCCGCCAGCAGGGCCCAGAACGCCGCCCCGATTCCCAGGAAGCTCAGCCCTGAGGCGGCGACGAGGAAGGTCACCACGGCGCCTGTCCGCTCGCCCGGCTCAGCCAGCGCTGACGCGATTGAGCCGGCGAGTGTGCCCAGCAGGGCCAGTCCGGCGACGGCTTCCAGCACCCCCGGAGGAGCCGAAGCCACCAGGGCGGCGAGCCCCGCGGAGAAGGTTCCCAGGACCAGGTAGGCCAGACCCGACACGAAACCTGCCACCCAGCGCCGGCCGCGGTCCGCGCCTGCTTCCTCCCCGGCGGCCAGGGCGGCGCTGAGCGCGGCAAGGTTGATGGCGTGGCCGCCGAACGGCGCGGCCAGCAGCGTGCCGGTACCGGTGACCAGCATGGAGACCCGCCACGGCGCCTGGTAACCGAAGGACCCCAGCACCGCCACCCCGGGCACATTCTGGGACGCCATGGTGACGATGTACAGCGGCAGTGCGATGCCCGCCACCGCACCGAGCGACCAGGAAGGCGCTGTTCACACCATCGCCGGCAGCAGGCCCGCCGTCGGCACGGCCCGTCCTTCAACGGCCAGCTGAACCAGAATGCCGGCGAGCGCGACGGCCAGCGCACCAGGGACCGACCAGCGGGGCGCGAACCGTGCCAGCACCAGCCAGCAGAGCAACAGCGGGACCACCAGCAGCGGAGCGCTCTGCAGGCCCTCCACCGGGGCGAGGCACAACGGCAGGAGTACCCCGGCCAGCATGGCTTGCGCCAGGGGTGTCGGGATGCTGCTGACCAGCCGCCCCAAAGGGCGGACGAGTCCGGTCACAGCGATCAGAACCCCGGTCACCAGAAAGGCGCCGACGGCGGCCGGCCACCCACCGTCGGGGACTCCCGCGACGGCCAGCAGGGCGGCCCCCGGCGTGGACCAGGCGAGGGTCACCGGGGTCCGGCTCCGCCAGGCGAGGAGCACCACCCCGGCGCCGACCATCAGGCAGAGGGCCAGGAGGCCGCTCGACGCCTGCTGCGGGTTTGCCCCGACGGCACGGAGGCCGGAGAGGACCACGGCGAAGGTCGAGGTGAAGCCCACAAGCGCCGTCACTATGCCCGCCATGACCGGCCTTACCAGCCCCTCGGAATCAGGGGTTACGGGGTGGCGGGATAGTTGGGGCGATGACAGCGGCATGTGAAAGTACGTTACCGGAGACTGTCTGCCGGCATCTTGTCATCGTGCCCCCGGCGATGCAGACTGGTGCACCACCTGTCCTGACTGCCAGGCCGAAGGAGTCCACCATGAACCCGCTGCACGCGCTAGTTGATGCCATCGAACACTTCGACCGGCTGGACGGGGTGGCGTCCGCCATCTCCAAGGCCGTTGGAAAAGCCGTCCAGCCGCGGCCTGTCCGCAATACGCTCAGCGGCACGTCGCTGGGCCATCCGCTGCATCCCGTCCTGACCGATTTCCCCATCGGGGCCTGGACCATGGCCACCGTCCTGGACACCGTGGGCGGGCCCGCTTCCGAGCCGGCCGCCGACATCCTGGTCGCCGTCGGAATTGCAACGGCCGTTCCAACCGCAGCCGCCGGCCTCAACGACTGGTCCGACACGCAGGGAAAGTCACGGCGGGTGGGGCTGGTCCATGCCGTAGCCAACGGATCGGCGCTTTGCCTGTTCTCGTCCTCGGCAGTGGCCCGGGCCTCCGGCAGCCGGACCATGGGAAAAGCCCTCAGCCTGGCCGGCTTCGGGGTACTGATGTTTGGCGGTTTCCTCGGCGGCCACCTCGTTTTCGGCAACGCAGTCAACGTCAACAAGACGGCAGCCAGGACCGGCCCGAGGGACTGGAAGCCCGTTCTGGCGGAGTCCGAACTTGCAGACGGCGAGCACCGGAAGGTGGACGCGGGCAAGGTCTCGGTTCTGCTGTACCGCTCCGGGTCCCGGATCCTGGCCCTGGACAGCGTGTGCAGCCACATGGGAGGTCCGCTCGAGGAGGGAACAGTCGCAGACGGCTGCGTCACCTGCCCCTGGCACGGCAGCATGTTCCGGCTTGAGGACGGCCATATAGTCCGCGGGCCGGCAACCACGCCCCAGCCGAGCTATGACGCCAGGGTGAATGGCGGCCAGATCGAAGTCCGCCGGCGCGGCTAGCTGAGACCGTCCGGGAACGCGCAGTTCCCCCTAGCTTCCGCACCCCGCTGCTGATAGATTGCCCACCTCAGACCGGCAGGAGTCCTGGGGAGGGCACCATGGGAATAACGGATCCGCACGCCATGCAGATGGCCTGGGCGGCGCGCTTCAATGCCAGGGACGTCGACGGAATGCTGGAAATGTTCGAGCCGGATGCGGTCTTTGTCCCCCAGCCGGGCATGCCCACCACGGGCGAAGACAGCGTTAACGCCATGATGGGATTCCTCCAGGTAGGGTTGCCTATCAGTCTGACTACGCGCCATGTCTACGTCATCGGTGACCTTGCCTTGGCCATCGCCGACTGGGCCATCAAAGGCACAGCGGCCGACGGCAGCGAGGTCGACCTCCACGGCACTACGGCCGACGTCCTGCGCAGAGGACACGAGGGTTGGAAGATCGTTCTCGACAACCCGTTCGGCACTGCCTGAATCGTAGTCCGGGTCGAGGCCGGGGTCCGGCCTGCAATCCGGCCGAACCGAACCCGCAAAAAATTTTTCCGGCGACCTGTCGATTTCCGCCGGGCCCGTTCGACGGGATAGTAGACGGACGCACACGGCGTCCGCGTCAACGCAAGGAGAGAACCATGAAGTACATGTTCATCATGCGCGCCACGGACGAAGCCATCGAAGCGTCGAAGCAGGTTCCGTTCGAGGAGATCCTCAACCAGATGGGCGCCTACAACGAGCAACTCATCAAGGCCGGTGTCATGCTCGCTGGCGAGGGCCTGACCGACCTGTCCGAAGGCTCGGCCTTCGTGGTCAACTTCGACGAGGAACCTCCGGTGGTGACGGACGGCCCCTACGGCGAAACACATGAACTGTTCAACGGCTTCTGGATTGTCCAGGTGGCATCCAAGGAAGAGGCCAAGGAGTGGGCCAGCCGCTGCCCGCTTGGTCCCGGTTCGAAGCTTGAGGTGCGCCGGATTGCTGAGGCCGACGACTTCGCCGATCTTGCGGACAACGAGTACATCAAGAAGGAAGCGGTGTGGCGCCAAGAGCTGAACCAGCCCTGAGCCGGCAGGTGAGCAACGGAGGGATCCGGGCGAAGACCCAGCAGGAACGGAGCAGGCGGTGAGCGACGAGGCGGGAGCTGCGGTGCGGCGCCGGATTGATGCCCTGTGGCGTATCGAAGGCGCACACATCGTCGCTGCCCTCGCCCGTGCCACCCGGGACGTTGGCTTCGCCGAGGATCTGGCCCAGGAAGCCCTGGCCGAGGCCCTGGTCCAGTGGCCGGAATCCGGGACACCGGACAATCCTGCCGCCTGGCTCACCGCCGTCGCCAAGCGCAAGGCCATCGACGCCTGGCGCCGTTCCGAGCGGCTCGAGGAGCGGTACGGGGCCATCGCCCGGGACCTGGAAGACGACGACGGCGTGGCCTGGGTTCCGCTGGAGGACGACGTGCTCCGGCTCGTCTTCACCGCCTGCCACCCGGTCCTCTCCCGGGAGGCGCAGATGGCGCTGACGCTGCGGGTGGTGGGCGGCCTCACCACCGAGGAGATCGCAAGGCTGTTCCTCGTTCCCGTCGCCACCGTGCAGCAGCGCATCGTGCGGGCGAAGAAAACGCTGGCGGCGGCGCGGGTGCCTTTCGAGGTTCCCGAGCCCAACGAGTGGGGAGCCCGGCTGGGAGCGGTCCTCGGCGTCGTCTATCTGATGTTCACGGAAGGGTACGCCGCCACCACGGGAGATGCATGGATCAGGCCCGACCTTGCCCACGAGGCCCTGCGGATCGGGCGCATCCTGGCCGGGCTGGTCCCCCGCGAACCCGAGGCCCACGGGCTGGTGGGCCTGATGGAGTTTCAGGCCTCCCGATTCCCTGCCCGCACCACTCCCGACGGGTCTCCGGTCCTGCTGGCGGACCAGGACCGGACCCGATGGGACCGGGCCCAGATTGGCCGGGGACGTGCCGCCCTGCGCCGCTGCGACGGGCTGGGCCGGGGCCGCGGCAACTACGCGCTGCAGGCCGCGATCGCCGAATGCCACTCGATGGCGCCAAGCGTCGACAACACTGACTGGCAGCGCATCGTGCTGCTCTACGAGGCGCTGGGCAGGATCGCTCCCAGCCCCGTGGTGGAACTGAATAGGGCCGTGGCAGTATCCATGGCCACCGGACCGGCGGCCGCGCTGGCCATCGTGGACGGCCTCGCCGCCGGAGGGGCTCTGCGCGGAACACACTTGCTGCCCAGCGTCCGCGGGGAACTGCTGGTCCGGCTCGGGCGAACCGGGGAGGCGCACACCGAGTTCATGACGGCGGCGGGTCTGGCCAGGAACCAACGCACACGGGAGCTCTTGGAGGACCGGGCCACCGGCCTAGGACCGGCACCCGGCACCTGACCGGCACCGCCGTCTGCCCGGTTCAGCCGCTGAAGGAGATGTCCTTGGTCTCTGCCACCGTAGCGGTCCGGCCGGGCCCTCCATGGTATTTCCAGTAGAGGTTCGTGTGGGCTATGACCTGTTCCGGCGGAGGGGCACCCCATTCGGTCAGGTCCTCCGTGGTGTGGGCGTCGCTGAACGACTTGTGCACCACCGGTTCCTGCTCGCGGCGTCCCGGTTCGGGCACGTACTCCCAGGCCTCGCTCCCCTGCTCCAGCCGGTCGTCGGAATGCCGGACCCAGATGACCGGGACCCGGCTTCGCGGGCCCTGTCCACCAGCGCGGCGATGTTGGACACCACTGCGTCCCGCTGGTGGGCTTCGGCCACGACTCCCTTCTGCATATCAAGCACCATCAGGGCGGTGTTGGGCCGGTCCGGCAGCGTGGTCATGTGGATGTTCCTTCCCCGGGTGTCAGGTCTGGTCTTCGCCGCCTTCGTCCTCCAGCAGTCCGCGCTGGGCGGCATCGGCTGCCTCTGACGCCTCCGGCGGCAGGGGGTCGGTGGCCGGCGGTACATCGCTGGGCGCATAGTCTGTCAGACCTGCGGCGACGCGCTCCTGCTCCGCGGCCCTCTCGAACGCGTCGTCGTCAATGTCTTCCGGCATCTTTCCGTGGCCCGTGCGGGTGGGAGTGGGCAGCGCATCCTCTTGGGGAATAATGACATCGTCGACGCCGGGTGCCTGCTCTTCGTCTGGAGTGGACATTCAGGGCTCCTTTTTGTTCGCTGGTGGGTCCCAGCCTAGAGGCCGTGGCCAGCCTTGTGAACACCCCGAAGATCCGGTGAGGCGTTGCAGGAGGAGCGGCCGGGACGGAAGAATGGCCCTATCCGCTTCCCCGCAGATCGGACCAAAAAGCATGACCCGCATCCTGCTCATCGGCCCGCCCGGCTCCGGCAAGGGCACCCAGGCGCATCGGCTCAGCGGACAGCTGCACATCCCGGAGATCTCCACCGGGGACATGTTCCGCAGACATCTCTCCGAGGGGTCGCCCTTGGGCCGGGACATCAAGGAATTCCTCGACGCCGGCAACCTCGTCCCGGACAATCTCACCACCGCCATGCTGCGGGACCGGCTGCAGGAACGGGACGCGAGGAACGGCTTCCTCCTGGACGGCTACCCCCGCACCGTGAGCCAGATGGACGACCTCGACGGCATCCTGGACGCCACCGGGACCAGGCTCGATGCCGTGGTTGAAATTACCGCCGACGACGACGAGATCGTCCGGCGGCTGCTGCTCCGCTCCGAGGCCGAGGGCCGGAGCGATGACACCGAAGACGTCATCCGCCACCGGCTGGAGCTGTACCGGCAGGAAACCGAGCCCGTCATCGCCCGCTATGGCCGGCGCAGCCTGCTGGTCAGCGTCGACGGCACGGCGGACATCGATGCGGTCACCGTGAGCGCACTTCACGGCATCGAAACGGTCAGGGCGCAGCCCTGAAAGCCGCAGCCCTAAACAGCGCGCCGTTCACGCCGCCTTCCACACATACCTCCGCTCGGGACGTCCGACGCCGTACTTGAGTGTCACGTCCACCAGCCCCTCGTCGTTGAGGTACTCCAGATAGCGCCGCGCGCTGACGCGCGACGTTCCCACCTGCACAGCAAGTTCGGCGGCCGACACGTCGCCGCCGGCGGCACGCAGCGCCTTCTCCACCACCTGGAGGGTCTCGGCGCTGCAGCCTTTCGGCAGCGGCCGGTCCGCGCGTTCCAGCCCAAACACGCGGTTGACGTCCGACTGCTCCGCCACGTCCTTGGACGAATCGAGGCTCCGGTACGTGGTGCGGTAGTGCTGCAGCCGCTCCTGCAGGTCGGTCTGGGAAAACGGCTTGATCAGGTAGTGCACGATCCCGCCGCGGAGCGCCTTCCGCACCGTCTCCACCTCGCGCGCAGCGCTGATCACCAGCACGTCCAGCTCGGGCGCCACTTCACGCAGCTGGTGCATCAGGTCCAGGCCGTTGACGTCGGGCAGGTGAATGTCCAGCAGCACCAGGTCCGGCTGCAGCCGTTCGGTCTCCAGCACCGCCTGTGCTCCCGTATGCGCCACCCCGACGACGGCAAACCCCTGCGTGCGCTGGATAAAGCCCGCGTGGACTTTGGCCACCATGAAGTCGTCGTCGACGATAAGTACCTTGATCAAGGCCGCTCCTCCCTAAGCATCGGCAGTTCTGCGCATCAGCAGTGCCGTAAACACCGCACCGTGGTCGTTCCGCACCGCGAGCCGGCCGCCGCGCCGCTGGCAGACCACCCTGGCGAGCGCCAGGCCGTAGCCGCGGCCGCCGTCGGGTGAATTTTTGGTACTGAACCCCTGCCGGAAAATATCGTCCATGACCTCCACCGGGACCCCCGGTCCCGAGTCCCGCACGTCAACCCGCACGCCGCCGTCGTTCTCCCCGATATGTACCTCGACCTTCGCTTCGGAGGTGTTGGTGACGGCGTCGAGCGCGTTGTCCACCAGGTTGCCCACCACTGTGGTCAGGTCACGGGACAATTCCTCATCCACCTTGCCCAGCCGGGATTCCGCAGCTAGCTGCAGGGAAACCCCGCGCTCCGTGGCGAGGCTCGATTTTGCAATCAGCAGAGCGGCGAGGGCGGGGTCCTCGATCCTGCTGGTCACGTCGTCGTTCAGGCGGGTCCGGTTGGACGTCGTGCCGTTGACGAACTGGACGACGGCATCATACTCGCCGATCTGGATCAGGCCCGAGATCGTGTGCAGCTGGTTGGCGAACTCGTGTGCCTGCGCCCGGAGGGTGTCGGTGGCCGTCCGCGTCGTGCCCAGCTCGCGTTCCAGCGAAGCCAGCTCCGTCCGGTCGCGGAGGGTGGTGACGGAGCCGATCACGCGCCCGTGCGAGCGCATCGGCATCCGGTTCAACACCACCAGTTTCTCTCCCACGAGGACCAGCCGGTCCGGGCCGGGCTGGTCCTGGGTGAGGACCTCACGCAGCGCAGGCGGCACCTCGAGAGCGGCCAGGTTCTTCCCGACGCAGTCGTGCGGCAGACCCAGCAGGCTCCGCGCACTGTCGTTGACCACTGTGATCCGCTGCTGGGGGTCCAGCGCCACCACGCCTTCCTTGAGCCCGTGCAGCATCGCTTCCCGGTTCTCCACGAGGCCGGTGATCTCGTCCGGTTCCATGCCCAGCGTCTGGCGTTTAACGCGGCGCGCCAACAGGAACGAGCCCGCCACGCCCAGGACACTGGCCACGCCCAGATAGGTCAGCAGGTTCGGGACAACGTCGCCGAGCCGCTCGAGCACCGAGGGGTAGCTCCTGCCGACGACGGCGATCCCCACCATCTTGCCGGCGTCGTCCAGCACCGGAACGTGGGCCACTACGGCCTCCTCTGCCCCGGTTCCGACCACCCCGGTCCATGCCCGCCCGGACATCACCGCACTATCGCCGAGTTCCAGCTGGCGGCCCACCAGCGACGGATCCGACGACGTCACCATCGTCCGGTCGGACCGGGCCAACGCAACCTGGGAGGACCCCGAAATCGTCCGCACCGCCTCGGACACTGAGGGAAGCACCGATCCGCTTTGCGGCTGGGCATCCGGCAGGAGGCTTCGGACTGCGGGGGTAGCAGCCAGCGTCTCCGCAGCCGAGAGCGCACGCCGGCCCTCGACCCGTTCAAAAGCTGCCGCCGACTGGGCCAGCGAAATCGCCACCACGGCCACCAGCACGGCCAGCACAATCAGGAGCTGCAGCCGAAGATACTGCCCCGCAAGGGACATTCCTCGCCGTCGAGTCATGTGCTGCTGTTCTTCCTGTGGGTTTGCGGGTGGGGGTGAACTATACGGGACACGCTACCGGACTTTGGGCGGTGTGTTCCGCGGAGTCCACAGCGCCTGAACCGCTTACGGGACGCCTCGGCGGGCAACCTCGTTGGGAGCCGGAAACGTGAACGAAATGAACTTAACTTTCTCTGGTTACACAAGCGTGAGCCCCGTCACGTTCGGGCCTAGCATCGGAGGCACCCGATCAAATGGATCGAAAAACGAGAAGAGGAACAACATGCGCGGAATGAGCGCACTGCGCGTGGCCGCAGTAGCCGCAGGCATCGCCCTGATGGCGTCCGGCTGCGGAGCTACCGGCAAGACTGCCGCCGGCCCCTCCACGAGCGGAGCAAGCACCGCACCCCTTGCCGGGCTTCGCATCATGGTGCCGAACACTCCCGGCGGCGGCTACGACACCACGGCGCGCGCCGCGGCGAAGGTTCTCGAGGACGAGAAGCTTGCCACCAACCCCGAGGTCTTCAACCTGGCCGGTGCCGGCGGCACCGTTGGCCTGGCCCGCATCGTCAACGAAAAGGGCAACGGCGACCTCGCCATGCTCATGGGCCTTGGCGTCGTCGGCGCCAGCTACACCAACAAGTCCGAGTCGAAGCTGACCGACACCACCCCGCTGGCCCGGCTCATCGAAGAGCCCGGCGCCATCATGGTGTCCAAGGACTCGCCGTACAAGACCATCGACGATCTGGTGACGGCGTGGAAGAAGGACCCGTCCAAGGTCAGCGTCGGCGGCGGCTCCTCGGCCGGCGGCCCGGACCACCTCCTGCCGATGCAGCTCGCCGGTGCCGTCGGCATCGACGCCAAGAAGGTCAACTTCGTTTCCTACGATGGCGGCGGCGACCTGCTTCCGGCAATCATCGGCAACAAGCTGGGCTTCGCGGCTTCCGGCGCCGGTGAATACATCCAGCAGATCAAGGCCGGCGATATCCGCGTCCTGGCAACCAGCGGCGAGAACCGGCTTGAGGGAGTGGACGCCCCCACGCTCAAGGAATCCAAGATCGACCTGGTCTTCAGCAACTGGCGCGGCATCGTGGCCCCTCCCGGCATCAGCGACGCCGACCGCGACGCCCTGATCGCAACCCTGGAGAAGATGCATGAATCAGCATCCTGGAAGGAGACGCTGAAGACGCGCGGCTGGACCGACGCCTTCATCACGGGCGACGAATTCAAGTCCTTCCTCACCGACCAGGACAAGCGCGTTGCCGACGTCCTGACGAAGCTCGGCCTGGCGTGACCTCCTTGGCCTCCCGCCTCAAAGGCCGCTCCGAGCTGGGCGTCGCAGCCCTGCTCGGGGCGGTCGGCGCCCTGGTCCTCATTGACGCAGCGCGCCTGGTTGTGCCGTACTCCCAGTCGGATCCGGTGGGCCCCAAGGCCCTGCCGATGATCGTGGGAGGACTCCTGCTCATCTGCGCCGTGCTGCTGGCAGTAAACGTTCTCCGGGGCGGACGCGGCGAGGCCGAGGCCGGCGAGGACGTCGACCTGACCCACCCGGCCGACTGGAAGACCGTCCTGCCTCTGGCCGGCGCCTTCATCGCTAACATCCTGCTGATCGACTGGGCCGGCTGGGTCATCTCCGGAACGGTGCTCTTCTGGGGCAGCGTTTGGGCGCTCGGAAGCCGCCACTATGTCCGCGACGGACTGATCTCCCTGGCTCTGGCGCTCCTGACCTTCTACGGCTTCTACCTCGGCCTGGGCATTGCCCTTCCCGCCGGGCTCCTTGAAGGGATTCTCTAGATGGACGTCCTGTCCTCACTCATGGACGGGTTCGCGACCGCGCTGACCCCCATGAACCTCCTGTACGCCCTGATCGGCGTCATCCTGGGCACCGCCGTCGGCGTCCTGCCCGGCATCGGCCCGGCCATGACCGTGGC
Source organism: Arthrobacter sp. SAFR-023 (assembly GCF_051965295.1). Taxonomy (NCBI): domain Bacteria; kingdom Bacillati; phylum Actinomycetota; class Actinomycetes; order Micrococcales; family Micrococcaceae; genus Arthrobacter; species Arthrobacter sp. SAFR-023. Next base: position 89,456 of record NZ_JBQCMF010000013.1, read on the forward strand.
ACTGCTGCTCCCGGTGGCCACCGTCCTTGAACCGACCAGCGCGTTCATCATGTTTGCCGGCATCTACTACGGCGGCATGTTCGGCGGTTCCACCACCTCGATCCTGCTCAACACCCCCGGCGAATCGTCCTCGGTGATCACCGCCATCGAGGGCAACCTGATGGCCAAGGCCGGCAAGGCCGCCCAGGCATTGGCGACGGCGGCCATCGGCTCGTTCGTCGCCGGCGCCATCGGAACCTCGCTCCTTGTGGTCTTCGCGCCGATCGTCGTGCAGTTCGCGGTGAGCCTTGGCGCCCCAAGCTACTTCGCCATCATGGTCCTGTCGCTGCTCGCCGTCACCGCCGTCCTGGGCTCGTCCAAGCTGCGCGGCTTCGCGTCCCTCGGACTCGGTCTGGCAATCGGCCTCGTCGGCCTCGACTTCGTCTCCGGCCAGGCCCGCCTCACCTTCGGCCTGCCGCTGCTCTCCGACGGCCTCGACGTCGTCGTGATCGCCGTGGCGATCTTCGCCGTCGGCGAAGCCCTGTGGGTGGCGGCGCACCTGCGCCGCACCCCGCTGCAGATCATCCCGGTCGGCAGGCCGTGGATGGGCAAGCAGGACTGGAAGCGGTCCTGGAAGCCGTGGCTGCGCGGCACTGCCCTCGGTTTCCCCTTCGGCGCGCTGCCGGCCGGCGGCGCCGAGATCCCCACCTTCCTCTCCTACGTCACCGAGAAGCGGCTCTCCAAGCACCCCGAGGAGTTCGGCAAGGGCGCCATCGAAGGCGTCGCCGGGCCCGAGGCGGCCAACAACGCGGCCGCAGCCGGCACCCTGACCCCGATGCTGGCCCTTGGCCTGCCGACCAACGCCACAGCAGCCGTCATGCTGGCCGCGTTCACCCAGTTCGGCATCCAGCCGGGACCGCTGCTGTTCCAAAATGAAGGCCCGCTGGTATGGGCGCTGATCGCCAGCCTGTTCATCGGCAACTTCCTGCTGCTGCTGGTCAACCTCCCCCTGGCCCCGGTTTGGGCGAAGCTGCTTCGGCTGCCGCGCCCCTACCTGTACGCAGGCATCCTCTTCTTCGCCACACTGGGCGCCTACTCGGTGAACCTGCAGGCGTTCGACCTGATGCTCCTGCTGGTCCTGGGCGCCCTCGGCTTTATGATGCGCCGCTACGGGCTGCCCGTCCTGCCGCTCATCCTCGGCGTAATTCTGGGGCCTCGCCTCGAAAAGCAGCTCCGCCAAGCGCTGCAGCTGAGCGCGGGCGACGTGTCCGGCCTCTGGAACGAACCGATCGCCGTCGTGGTCTACATCATCGTGACACTGGTACTCCTGTGGCCGCTGGCGGCGAAGCTCTGGCGCGCCCGGCGTCCCCGGACGGGCGGGCTCGTCATGGCCGGCGGACCTGCTGTTGATGGACCCGCCGCCGGACCCGCTGCCGCACCGTCCGTCGAGGCGCCTGCTGTTGAGGGACGCCCTGTTGAGGGATCCGCTGCTGAGGCACCCGCTGATCGGGGGCCTGATGCAGGGCGCCACCGCTCGGACGCCACCCATGCCAACCACGGACAGGAGAAATCGTGAGCATCATTGTCGGCTATATCCCCACGGCCGAGGGCACCGCAGCCCTGGACCGGGCCATCACCGAGGCGCAGAAGAGCCAGAGCCGGCTGGTCATCATCAACTCCTCCCGGGGAGACGCCATCGTTGACAAGCGCTACGCCCAGGCGGAGGACATCTCCGCATTGACGGAGCGGCTGGACCGGGAAGGGATTGAGCATTTGGTCCTGCAGCCGGTGCGCGGCCACGATGCGGCCAACGAGGTGCTGGAGGCTGCGGAGAAGTACCGGGCCGAACTCATTGTGATCGGCCTCCGGCGCCGCACTCCCGTGGGCAAGCTGATCATGGGCAGTGCTGCGCAGCAGATCCTGCTGGAGGCATCCTGCCCGGTGCTGGCCGTCAAGGCCAGCTGATCCCATAACCAGGCACCACTCGACTAGCCTCAAGAGGTAGGGGCCCGCGCTCGGCGGGTTCCTGCCTCTTTTGGTCTTAAGGCAGAAGGACAGCATGCACCAGCTCGCGATTCTCGACGACTACCAGCGCGTGGCCCACAGTTATGCGGACTGGAGCTCCCTCGAACAGCGTGGCGTGGACGTCACCGTGTTCAACCGGCACCTCGCCACTGAAGCTGAGGCTGTGGAGACGCTGCAGGAGGCCAGCATCATCATTGCCATGCGGGAGCGGACGCCCTTTCCGGGCCGGGTCCTCGAAAAGCTGCCCCGGCTGAAACTGCTGGTCACCACCGGCGCCGCCAATGCCTCGATCGATGTGGAGGCAGCCTCACGGCTGGGGATCACCGTCTGCGGAACGGGCGGCTCCCCCACAGCCGCGCCCGAACTGACGTGGGCGCTGCTGCTGGCGTTCGCCCGGAACCTGACCCAGGAGGAGGCCTGCCTGCGCAGCGGGCGTTGGCAGACCGGCGTCGGCTTCGAACTGTCCGGCAAAACCCTTGGAATTGTGGGACTGGGCAAGATCGGGAAGCGCATCGCCGGCTACGGCCGCGCCTTCGGGATGGAGGTGCTGGCCTGGAGCCAGAACCTGACCGAGGAAGCCGCCGCGGCGGCAGGCGCCAGGCAGGTCGGCAAAGATGAGCTTTTCCGGGAGTCCGACGTCGTGTCCCTGCATCTGCGGCTGTCGCCGCGTTCTGAGGGAATAGTCGGTGAACGTGAACTGCGGCTGCTCGGCCCGGACGGCGTGCTGGTGAATACTGCCCGCGGTCCCCTGGTGGAGCAGCAGGCGCTGGTCACGGCATTGCATGAGGGGTGGATACGCGGGGCGGCGCTCGACGTGTTCGATCAGGAACCGCTGCCCGCCGGCCATCCCCTCCTCGGGGCGCCACGGACCCTGCTGGCCCCGCACCTGGGATACGTGACCGACGCCAGCTACCGGGCCTTCTTCGGCGGCGCACTCGAGGACGTCGCGGCGTGGCTGGACGGCTCGCCGATCCGGGTGCTGACACCCAACTAGGTAGCACATCAGGGCGTTCCCAGCTCTGAGAACGCCCTGTGCTGCTACCCAGTTGGGGTCAGCTAACGGAACCGTCGAGCGTGACGGTGCCGGCGTCGCCGTCGACCTTTACCTGCTGTCCGCTGGTCACGCGCTGGGTGGCCACGCCCGTTCCCAGGACGGCGGGGATGCCGTACTCCCGGGCGACGATCGAGCTGTGGCTCAGCGGGCCGCCAACGTCCGTGACAACGCCGGACGCCATCGCGAACAGCGGTGTCCAGGCGGGAGTGGTCATGCGTGCCACCAGCACCTCGCCCGGCTGCATGCTGGCGAAGTCGTCGGGGCCGTGCAGCAGCCGTGCCGGTGCGCTTACGTGTCCGGAGCTGGCGCCGACACCGGTGATGACGTCGCCCGCCTGTTGCTGGGTCCGCGCGGGCATCATGCTGCCAAACGCGCGTTCCATCCAGCGGCTTTCGGGCAGCAGCTGCGGGGCCGCGGCTTTCCGCTGGCCACGCCACAGCATCTTGCGCTGCTCAACGGCCTCTGCCCGCACGGGCCCGTCCGTGCCGGTGATCGCCGCGCCGGGCGTAGCCAGGCCGAAGTCGACGGCGTTGCGGAGTTCGTCGAGGCGTAGCCAGAAGATGTCGGACGGTGCGGCGATGACGCCCGAGGCGGTAAGCCGCTCCCCCAGCTCCAGCAGCATCCGGCGCATCAGCGGCCAGGCCAGTCCGACGTCGGCCAGTGCGTCCTCACGGACGGGCGCCGCCTTCTGCGCCCAGCGCAGCAGCCTGCGGAAGACGGCGCGGCGTCGCGGCCCCAGCCTGGCGCTGATCAGCCGGCCTTGCTCCTCCCGCCGGTCGGCAGACCGCTGCTGGCGCTCATGTGGATCCTTCCCCTGCCCCCGCACGAAGTACCTCAGGGTCTCGAGCAGGGCGGAGGGGTCGTCGGCCGGCACAGGGTTCACGAAGTCAAGGTTGTAGACGGCGTGCCCGTAGCGGTCCAAGTGCCGCTGGAGGCGGGAACGCCATTCGTCCCACTGGCCCTGGTCTACCCCCGCAACACCGTCCACACCCGCCGGGAGCGTACCGCTGCGGAGAGCTTCGGCAATGCCGGCCGCCGGTCCCTCCGTGATGGCCGAGGCAAGCTGCGGCCTTTCGCGGGTCCACACCGCCAGGTCATACAGTGATTTCTCCGCGCGGATGGGTTCGCTGTCATAACCGACGAGGAAGACCTCCGCGGACGGGCCGCCGGGCCGCCGGACGAGCTTGTCGTAGTAGCTCCGGAACATGATCTCGCTGGTTGCGGCGATCGGGATGATGGACTGCACGGCGGTGTAATAGGCAGCTCCGGCGTCCAGCAGCGCGGAAATGCCTTCCAGCAGTTCAGAAGCGGAACGGTCCGACGGCGGTTTGGCCGCCCAATACTTCACGAGCCCGCGGTACTTCGGGTGCGAGTGGTCGCGCCATCCCTTGATGCCCATGTTGGCCTTGCCCTGGGCCAGCGCCCGCATCGCCGTGAGCGATTTGCCCATGACCCGCCGCATCCCGGCATTGTTGTAGTAGTAGTACGCGTAACCGTTGACCGTGGGCAGCGAGACGTCCCCGGGCCGCACCACGCTCTTGCCGAATGCCTCGTTGAGCAGGGCGTTCAGGGACCGCACCACCGCGCCGTCGATGAGGTCGGCGAACAGGGGCGACAACGGGTCCGGCAGCTGCTCCACGATGCTGGCCCGGAAGTACATCCCGTTCGGATAGGGCAGCGGCCACTCCGTCGGGGCATCGGCCGAGGGCTCCGGAAGCGCGGTGATGGGACGGGCCTGCAGGATGAAAAAGTCCCCTGCCGCCTGCGCCCATTCGATGTCCTGGGGCACCCCGAAGTGCTGCGCAATGGCCGTTCCCTGCCGGGCCAGCGCGGCCGCCGCGTCGTCGTCGAGTACGGGCGCCCGGCGTTTATCTTCGGGCACCGGCTGCTCCCTGGTGCCTGTTCCGTCGTAGACCGTCATGACAGTCTTGTCCGCCGTCCGGCGCTGCCCTACCCGGCCCGTCGCGGCATCCACTATGACGTCGTCCGTGGTGACGGCCCCGCTGACCACGGACTCACCCAGCCCCCAGGCGGCACTGATCACTATCTCGTCGCGGCGGCCGGTGGCCGGGTTGGCGGTGAACAGCACGCCGGCGGCCCCGGCGTCGACCATCTCCTGGATCACCACCGCGAGGCGCACCGTGGACGGATCAAAGCCGTGCCGTACGCGGTAGGCCATGGCGCGGGCATTCCACAGCGAGGCCCAGCAGTTGATGACGGCGGCGGCGACGGCCTCCGGCCCGGTGACGTTCAGGTATGTGTCCTGCTGGCCGGCGAAGCTGGCCGAGGCCAGGTCCTCCGCGGTGGCCGAGGAGCGCACCGCAACCCGTGCGGCGTAGTCGCCGCTGGACTCTGCACCGTCCTCTTCGCCCAGGTCCGTCGCCTGGTGGCTCAGCCGGGCGTATGCAGCGCGGAGTTCGGCGCCTATCTCCTCGGGCATCGTGCTCTCGGCGAACAGGGAGCGGATCTGCCGCGCGGCGGCCTCGTGGTCGTCGTTCGAAGCTCCGGCGGGAAGCGCGGCGAGGTCGAGAATGCGGCCGGCTATCCCGTTTGCGTTGACGAAGTCCTGGTAGGCCGGCGTGGTGAGCACAAAACCCGGCGGCACCGGAAAACCGGCCCGGGCCAGCTCGCCGAGGTTGGCGCCCTTGCCGCCTGCCTCGTCCACATCGCTGCGTCCCAGCTGGTCAAAGTCCTTGATGTAGGTCATGACCCTGCGTCCCTTCTGCCCGGGAGCCGGGACCGCGGCATTGCGGCTGGGGACCCCGTTCTAGCGCTGCACCCTATTTTGGCACTGCACGTGATTCTGGCAATGGGGCGGGCCACCGGGAATGGCTGCCGGGGGAGCCGGCTAGACGTCGCCCCGCGGGCGCCACACCACCACGGCCTGGGAACGGGGCCGGGGGCGCTGGCCGCGCGCCAGGCTCACCACGTCGCCGGCGGTGCCGGCGGCGAAGATCCGGGATTCCAGCGGCTGACGACGGCGGGCCAGTTCGTTGGTCAGTTCGGCCACCCGGTGCTGCAGGGCAGCAACCTGGTTTTCGAGTTCCAGGATGCGTTTGATCCCCTCGAGCGAGACGCCCTCGTGGGACAAACGCTGCACCTCACGGAGCCGGTTCACGTCCCGCTGGGAGTAGCGGCGGGACTTGCCCGGCGCCCGACTGGGCGAGACGATGCCCAGCCGGTCGTACTGGCGGAGTGTCTGCGGGTGCATGTCGGCGAGCTCGGCGGCCACCGAGATGACGAAGATCGGCTGATCGAAGTTGATGTCCACGGCCGGCACCCGTCGCTAAAGCCGGGCTTTGGCTGCCAGGCCCTGGCGGACGTCCGCGCCGGTGGTGGCGGCCGCAAATGCTTTCACGGCCTCCTCCGCTTCCTTGCTCAGGTTTTGCGGTACGGCGACGTCGATGGTCACCAGCAGGTCACCGGTAGCCTTCGACGTCTTTACGCCGCGGCCCTTCACCCGGAGCGTGCGCCCCGACGGAGTACCGGCGGGAACGCGGACCCGGACGTGTTCGCCGTCGATCGTGGGAACCTCGATGTCGGCGCCCAAAGCAGCCTCGGGGAAGCTGACGGGCACGTGGATCCGGAGGTTGTCGCCGTCGCGGGTGTAAAAGTCATGGGCCTTGACGTTGACCGTGACCAGCAGGTCACCGTTGCCCGCAGGGCCGTACTGGCCCTTGCCGCGGACGCGCACCTTCTGGCCGTCCTTGATGCCCGCGGGCACCCGGACGTCAATGACCTCGCCGTCCGGTTCACGCAGCCCGATGGTGGTGCCGCGGATGGACCCGGCGAAGGAGATGCTGGTGCTGGCCGTCCGGTCGGCGCCCTTCTGCGGGGCGCGCTGGTAGCCGGCCGGGCCGCCCCCGAAGCCGCCGCCAAACAGGTCGGCGAACTCGGGCGGGACGCCGCCAGCGGTGCTGAACCCGCCGGGCTGGCGGCCGCCGCCGGTGAACAGGCCGCCGAAAAGGTCCTCGAAGCCGCCGTTCGCCGTGCTGCCCGCACCGTGCGGGGCAAAGCGCGCACCGCCGCCCATGGCCCGGATGGCGTCATACTGCTGCCGCTCATCAGGATCCGACAGGACGGAGTACGCCTCGGAGATGTCCTTGAACTTCTTCTCCGCAGCACTATCCCCGGAGTTCGTATCGGGGTGGTACTGCCGCGCGAGCTTCCGGTAAGCCTTCTTAATGTCAGCGTCGGAAGCGTCCTTGGCAACACCAAGGATCTTGTAGAAGTCCTTGTCCACCCAGTCCTGGCTAGCCAATGGCGTTTCCTTTCAAAAATCTGAGCCGAAATGGCAGTTCACAGCAATGCGGTTGCCCAACACTGCTGCGAACTGCCATCTCGATGGGGGTAATGCTACGCGGGAACTGCGACGATAACCTGGGCTGCCCGGAGAACCCGCTCGCCTGACTTGTAGCCGGAGCGGAGCACCTGGCTGACGGTGTCAACCTCGATGTCGTCGCCGGGCTGCTGGATGAGGGCCTCGTGAATGGTCGGATCGAACTCCACGCCGGTCTCATCGATGCGGGTCAGGCCGTACGTCTTCAGCGCATTCTCCAGTTTGGTGGCGATCGCGGCGAACGGGCCGTCCGCGAGGTCACCGTGCTGGCGGGCAGCGTCGACGTCGTCCAACACCGGCAGCAGGGAGTTCAGGACGCCGACGACGGCCATCTCCCCTGCTACGGCACGGTCGCGTTCAACCCGCTTGCGGTAGTTGACGTACTCGGCCTGCAGGCGGAGCAGGTCGTTCTTCAGCTCCGCCGCCTCGGCGCCGGTGGTTGAGCCCGTCGAAACCCCCTGCGCCACGGACTCCTCGGCGGGAACCTCGACCTGGTTGAGGATTTCCTCAGCCTGGGCGAGGGCGTCGCCGTCGGAATCCGCCGGGCTGGTGTCCGAGGACTGCCCGCCCTCCGGGTGCCGGGCCTCCCCGGTCACCGGGTCCACCTTGCGGTGGTCCCGGATGACCGGCTCGTCACGGTTGCTGCTGCTCTGGTCTCGGGAAGAGTTGTGCTCTTCTTCGTTACCGTGATGCGGCATGGTTACTTCTTCTCTTCTTCGTCGACGATCTCGGCGTCGACGATATCCTCGTCAGCCTTGCCGTCGCCGCCTGCGGCACCACCAGCTGCACCTTCGGCACCCGCAGCGCCGGTGGCGCCGTCCGGGGAACCTGCCTGGGCGTAGATGGCCTCGCCAAGCTTGGTCTGGGAAGCCTGCAGCTTCTCAAACGCGGTCTTGACGGCGGCGTCATCGGTCCCCTCGAGGGCCTTCTTGAGGGCGTCCACGTCGGCCTGGACCTCGGTCTTGACCTCTTCCGGCAGCTTGTCGCTGTTGTCGGCGATCAGCTTGTCCACGGAGTAGGCGAGCTGCTCTGCGGTGTTACGGGTGTCGGTGGCCTCGCGGCGGGCCTTGTCCTCGGCTGCGTGCTCCTCGGCGTCCTTGACCATGCGGTCAATGTCTTCCTTGGAGAGCGCCGTGCCGCCGGTGATGGTCATGGACTGTTCCTTGCCGGTGCCCTTGTCCTTCGCCGAAACGTGAACGATGCCGTTGGCGTCGATATCGAAGGTGACCTCGACCTGAGGGACGCCGCGCGGAGCCGGTGCGATGCCGGTCAGCTCGAACGTGCCCAGCGGCTTGTTGTCGCGGGTGAACTCACGCTCACCCTGGAAGACCTGGATGGCCACGGACGGCTGGTTGTCGTCAGCCGTGGTGAAGGTCTCGGACCGCTTGGTGGGGATGGCCGTGTTGCGCTCGATCAGGTGCGTCATGACGCCGCCCTTGGTTTCGATGCCGAGGGACAGCGGGGTGACGTCGATCAGGAGGACGTCCTTGCGCTCGCCCTTCAGCACGCCGGCCTGCAGTGCGGCGCCCACGGCGACGACCTCATCCGGGTTGACCCCCTTGTTGGGCTCCTTGCCGCCGGCCAGTTCCTTAACCAGCTCGGAAACGGCGGGCATGCGGGTGGAACCGCCGACGAGCACGATGTGGTCGATCTCGGACAGCTTGATGCCGGCTTCCTTGATGACGTCGTGGAACGGCTTCTTGGTGCGCTCGAGCAGGTCCTTGGTGAGGTCCTGGAACTTGGCGCGGGTCAGCTGCTCGTCCAGGTGGACCGGGCCGTCCGGGGTGACGGAGAGGTACTGCAGCGAGACGTTGGTGCTGGAGGAGGAGGAAAGTTCCTTCTTCGCCTGCTCGGCGGCTTCGCGGAGGCGCTGCAGGGCGATCTTGTCCTTGGAGAGGTCGATGCCCTTGACCTTCAGCTGGTTCAGCAGGTAATCGACGACGCGGTTGTCCCAGTCGTCGCCGCCGAGGCGGTTGTCACCGGCGGTGGCGCGCACCTGGATGGTGGAGAAGTCGTCCTCGTCCTTGCCGACTTCGAGCAGGGAGACGTCGAACGTTCCGCCACCGAGGTCGAAGACCAGGATGAGTTCGTCTTCCTTGCCCTTGTCCAGGCCGTAGGCCAGGGCGGCCGCGGTGGGCTCGTTGACAATGCGGAGGACGTTCAGGCCGGCGATCTCGCCGGCTTCCTTGGTGGCCTGGCGCTCGGCGTCGTTGAAGTAGGCGGGAACGGTGATCACAGCGTCGGTGACCTTTTCGCCAAGGTAGGACTCGGCGTCATTCTTCAGCTTCATGAGGACACGGGCGGAGATTTCCTGGGCCGTGTACTTCTTGTCGTCGATGGCGACGGACCAGTCGGTGCCCATGTGGCGCTTGACGGAGGCGATGGTGCGGTCGATGTTGTTGACCGCCTGGCGCTTGGCGATTTCGCCAACCAGGACTTCGCCGGACTTGGAGAACGCAACGACCGACGGCGTGGTGCGGCCACCCTCGGCGTTGGCAATAACGGTGGGCTCGCCACCTTCGAGAACGGAGACGACGGAGTTGGTGGTTCCGAGGTCGATACCTACTGCACGTGACATGTGTTGCTTCCTTCTTTCCGTGGAAACTTTGGGCTCGCCCACTCCTTGAGCGATCTGCACTCAACTTTACTCCGCACGGAATTTAAGTCAATCCAAACTTGAGTCAGGTACGCTCAACTTCGCACCGGCGCAACACTATCCGGACGCAGGAAACCCCCGGCACCCGGCGGAAATCCGCGGATAACCGGGGGCTTGTCGAGCTGGGAGTGGTTGATTTCGCCCAGCGTGAACGTGTGCCTAACCTTCCGGGGAGGTGCCGCCGTCGCCCTTCTTCAGTTCTTCCCCAGCACCCTTTTCCGGGGCGGCTCCGGCAGCACCGTAGTCACCCTCCGGGTACTCGCCCTCCTCATCCCCGGGCAGCTCCTGGCCCACAGCTCCGGCCCGGCCGTAATCGCCCTCCGGGTACTCGCCTTCGTCCCGCTCAGCGGGGGCTCCGACCGCACCCGCGTCACCGTAATCACCCACCGGATATTCGCCCTGGGGTTCGGTGGCTGCTTTCTCCCCCGCAACGCCGGCATCACCGTAGTCACCCTCAACGTACTGGCCGCTGTCCCCCTCGAGCGCCGGATTCTTGGAACCGGTGTGGGCCTTTCCCGCGGCGCCGGACTCACTGTTTTCGGTCATCGGTTGATCACTCCTTCGAAAGGACTGGGCGCGCCTGGTCCGGGCGCAGTGGCAGTCTACTCAGCTGGCGCGGGCAGCAACAGGGGCGGGAGCGGCTGCCCCCCTGCGCGTCGTGCCGGCAGCGACGACGGGGCCCGGCTACAGCCCGGCGAGATCCGCCAGTACGGCTATGTGGTGCTCGAACAGTTCATCGGGTGCGGAAAAGGTGCCGGCGCCATACTGTCCGAACACTTCAAAACTGACAGCGCCAAAGAGTGACGTCCAAACGAGGGTGCCCCGGGCCAGCAGGGCATCCGGAACCTCCACGCCCAGCTCGCGCCTGATCGCCTCGAGGTCGGCGGCCAGGGGTGCGGGCACCGCAACATTCCCGCGCCCGGCAAGCCGGCCGGCGCGGTGCGCTCCATCCAGGATGCGCACCAGGCCGATCACCACCCGCATGCCGGGTGCCGTAGTCCGTTCCGCGGGAGCCTGATAGCCCGGGACCGGACTGCCGAACAGGAGTCCGTAGCGCGCCGGCTCACGGAGCGCCCATGCGCGGACAGCGCGGGCCAGCGCAGCGAAGCGTGCCTTGAAATCTTCCGGGGGGACGGAACCGACGGCGGCGTCCACCGCTTCCCCGAGGTCGTTGTAGGCATCTACGAGCAGGAGGGTCAGCAACTCGTCGCGGCTCCCGACGTAGCGGTAGACGGCAGAAGAGACCACGCCGAGGTCGCGGGCGACGGCCCGGAGCGAGAGGGCGGCGGCCCCGTGTTCCGCCAGGTGCTGGCGGCCCAGCCGGATGATGTCGGAGATGGTCTGCGCCCGGGCCCGTTCACGGGGCGTGCGGAGTCCCCCGCTGGCAGTCTGAGAAGTGGCTGACATCAGCCCAGCATGGCATGAATCAGAGCGCTGTCAACAATTGAGAGCACTGCTCTTGACTTTAGCTGCCGGCAAGCGCATCCTTACTTCGAGAGCAGTGCTCTCATAGACAAACGTTAGCCCACCGGGTCCGTCCGTCCGCACCAGCTAGAAGGAGAACTTTCAATGTCCGATCTTTATGTGGTCACCGGCGCCGGCCCGGTGGGGTGGACGGTGGCAGAGCAGCTGGCGGGGCAGGGCAAGCGGGTCCGGGTCCTCACCCGCTCAGGCAGCGGCCCCAACCACCCGCTGGTCGAGAAACTGCAGGCTGACGTGTCCAACCCGGGCCTGCTCGGGGAAGCATTCGCGGGCGCGGCGGCGGTTTTCCACTGCATCCACGGTTCGTCCTACAGCGCCGCCGCCTGGCAGCGGGAGCTGCCTGCCGCCGAGCAGGCGGTCCTGGCGGCGGCAGGCGAGGCGGGCGCCGTCGTCGTATTTCCCGAAAGCCTTTACTCCTACAGCAATCCGCAGGAGGTGATGACGGAACACAACCCCCGGGAGGCGACGGGCGGCAAGCGCGGCGTCCGCACGGCGCTGCTGCAGGCGCGGGAGGCGAGCGCCACGGGCACTGTGTCGGTGGTGGCGGGGGACTTCTTCGGCCCGCGCGTCCGGACGGCCCACGCCGGCGAGCGCATGGTGCCCGCCGTGCTGGCCCGGCGGCCGCTGCAGGTGGTGGGCAGCGCCGACCAGCCGCACTCCTTCACGTACGTTCCCGACCTCGCAGCGGCGATGATCGGTGCCGCGGCCAAGCCTGGGCTGTGGAACCGGGTGCTGCACGCGCCCACCAATCCCCCGCTCACGCAGCGCCGGATTGCCGAGGCCTTCGCCGCGGCTGCCGGGACACCCCTGCCGAAAGTCCGGGCCGTGCCGGGCTGGGTCCTGCGCACAGCGGGGCTGTTCTCGGCTGACATGCGGGAACTCAGCGACATGCTCTACCAGTTCCAGCGGCCGTTCGTGATGGATTCAAGGGCCAGCGAGGAGGAACTGGGCTTGCGCCCGACTCCCCTGCACGAGGCAACTAAGGCGACCGTGGAATGGTGGCGTTCCGAGCTCACCGCCGGCACGGGACGGGCCCCGGCGGGGAGGGCGGCGGGAAGCTAGCGGACGGCAACTTCAGCCGGGCCTTCCACCGTGCTTGTTTCCTGCGCATCCTGCCGGCCGAGTCTGCCCGGCCACCAGATGCGCGGACCCAGGTCGTAGGCCAGGGCCGGAACCAGGAGCGAGCGCACAAGAACGGTGTCCAGCAGTACCCCGAAGGCCACGATGAAGGCCAGCTGCACGAGGAACATGATGGGAATGACGCCCAGGGCGGCAAACGTGGCGGCCAGGACCACCCCGGCCGACGTGATCACGCCGCCCGTCACGCCGAGGCCCCGCAGGATCCCGGCGCGGGTCCCGTGTTTCAGCGATTCCTCCCGCACCCGGCTCATCAGGAAGATGTTGTAGTCCACGCCCAGTGCCACCAGGAACACGAAGCCGAACAGCGGCACCGTGGCGTCGGCTCCGGGAAAGCCCAGGATGTTGTTGAACACGAGGGCGGAAACGCCCATGGCGGCAGCGTAGGAGAGGACCACCGAGGCGACGAGGAGGACGGGCGCGAGAATGGACCGCAGCAGCACCATGAGGATGAGCAGAATGACGGCCAGTACCACGGGGATGATGGTGGCCAGGTCCCGCTGGGCTGTGGTGTTGGTGTCCAGGGCGGTGGCGGTCACTCCGCCGACCAGGGCATCGGCGTCCACGCTTTTTACACTGGCCCGCATCGCTGCCACGGCGCTCTCCGCAGCGTCAGAATCGGCGGCGAAGTCCAGGGTGGCGTTGAGGAGCACCCTGCCGTCGCGCACGGCCGGGTTGGCGGGCGCTCCCGGGGCTCCCGTGATGGGCACACTGCCTTCGGCCAGCGGGTAGGCGGCCCCCACGCCGTCGGTGGCCTTGACCTTTTCCAGGACTTCGCCAGCGTTCGCCTGGCCGGTCACGATGACCACCGGGCTGCCGCTGCCGGCGTCGAAATGGCGCGCCAGCGCATCCTGCCCGTCGACGGCATTGGAGGCGCTGAGGATGACGGCAGTCTGCGGCACGCCGTTGGCCTTGAGCTGCAGGACCCCAGCCGAGGCCGCGACCAGCAGGAGCACAGAGGCCACCCACACGGTGCGCGGACGCCGGCGCACCAGCGTGCCGGTGGCCCGCCAGAGCCCCCTCTGCCCTTCCAGCCCGGTGGTCAGTTCGGGCTCACGCGCCTCTTCGGGCAGCAGCCTGGGCCGGAACGGCCAGAACGCGACGCGACCAAGGAGTGCGGCAAAGGCCGGGAGCAGGGTGAGCGCCGCGACAAGGGAGCAGACGATGCCCGCGGCGGCCACCGGGCCGAGCGCCTTGTTGGAGTTGAGGTCGGAAAAGAGCAGGCACAGCAGGGCGATGGCTACCGTGGCCCCGGATGCCAGGATCGGCGCGAAGGAGGCCCTCCAGGCAGTGAGCGCGGCGGCGGTGCGGTTGGCCGTGTGCTCGAGTGCCTCACGGAACCAGGCCACATAGAGCAGGGCGTAGTCAGTGGCTGCGCCGATCACCAGGATGGAGAGGATGCCCTGGCTCTGGCCGTTGAGCTGGATCCAGCCCGCCTTCGCCATGCCGAACACGAGCAGGATGGCGGCACACAGCGCGAACACCGAGGTCAGCAGCACGGCGAACGGCAGGAGCAGGGACCGGTAGACAACCAGCAGGATGACAAACACCGCGGCCAGCGCCACGAGCAGCAGGATGCCGTCGATGCCGGCGAAGGCCCCCGTGAGGTCGGCCGCGAGCCCGGCAGGACCGGTGACGAACGTCTGCGTCCCGTCCGGAGCGTCCGCACGGATCACGCTGCGCAACTCTTCGACGGCGTCCGCCGGCTCCGCGGCCGCAACGGACACGATGTACTGCACGGCCTTCTGGTCCTGAGACGGCACCGGGCCCACCACCGTGCTGCCCACCCGAAGGTCCTCCAGCCTGGTTTTCAGGCCGGCGGCCGCTGCCAGCTGGGCAGGGGTAAGGGCCCTGCCGCTTTCAATCACGACGACGGCCGGCACCTCGCCGGAGTCCTGGAACTTTTGCTGCCACTCGCGGGCCTCGGTGGCCTCCGCTCCGGAAGGCAGGAAGGATGCCTGGTCATTGGACGAGACCTCATCGAGCCTGCCGAACGTGGGTCCGCCGACCCCGGCAATGGCAACCCAGCCGACGACGAGGACTAGGGGGATGAGCCACCGAAGCCAGAACGGGATGCTCGGCGTGCGGGCTGGCTGGTTCATGGGGAAGACCTCCTGGCCGTGACAGCCATCCGGGCCGTCGTCGATATTGGTTCCAGCATAAACTATCTCTACCATGGAGATATGTAGCAACTTTCCCCTGGCGGCCAGACTCGTGGCCGGGCTCGCGGGCGGTAAACTCCGGAAGGCAACATCGAGCAGAGGAGGTGGACATGGCCGAGAAGCCTGGCACGCGGCAGCCCGACGGGCCGGCCCCCTCCGGCCCGGGCGCGCAGCACCCGCTGGTGCGGCTGCTTCAGGAGTTCACCCTGGAAGCCAACCGCTACGTCGACTCTGCGGGCGGCCGGAACGACATGCACAGGACGGACCTCAACGCCCTCGCCGCCGTCATGCGGCACGCAGCGAATGGTGACGTCGCAACTCCGGGAACCCTGCGGAAGGAGCTGAACCTCAGCTCCCCGGCCACAACG
Organism: Arthrobacter sp. SAFR-023; assembly: GCF_051965295.1. Taxonomy (NCBI): domain Bacteria; kingdom Bacillati; phylum Actinomycetota; class Actinomycetes; order Micrococcales; family Micrococcaceae; genus Arthrobacter; species Arthrobacter sp. SAFR-023. Next base: position 104,658 of record NZ_JBQCMF010000013.1, read on the forward strand.
GCGCTGATTGACCGGCTGTGCGGCTCCGGACACCTGGTCCGCGTCCGCGAAGGCCAGGACCGGCGGCAGGTACAGCTCCGGATGACGGAGAAGGCGTACCGCGACGGCTCCGCCATGTTCCTGCCCCTTGCCCGCCACATGGGCCAGGCCATGGCCGGGTTCAATGCGCAGGAACTGGAGACGGCCGCCCGGTTCATGGACGCCATGATCGCGGCCACGGTCCAAGCCAGCCGAGAGGCCTCCGGCACGCCATAACGCACTCTCCTGCTACCTGCCCGAGGTGCGGAGAAGGAGTAGCGTTTCCCTATGAGCACGCAGCCGGAAGATGTCTACACTCACGGCCACCACGAGTCCGTGGTCCGGGCCCACGCCTCGCGGACGGCGGAGAATTCGGCCGCATTCGTCATCCCGCACCTCACCCGGGGCGTATCAGCACTCGACGTCGGGTGCGGGCCCGGCAGCATCACGTGCGACTTCGCGGTTCTGGTGGCGCCCGGAAACGTGACGGGGCTGGACCGCTCCCCCGACGTGATCACCCACGCGCGCGAACTGGCGGCCAGCCGCGGCGTTGGGAACGTGGAGTTTGTAGCGGGCAACATCTACGACCTTGACTTCGAGGACGACACCTTCGATGTGGTCCACGCCCACCAGGTCCTGCAGCACCTGACGGATCCGGTGGAGGCGCTGCGGGAAATGCGGCGGGTGGCGAGGCCCGGGGGCGTCGTCGCGGTCCGCGACGCGGATTTCCACGGCATGAGCTGGTATCCCGCCATTCCCGAGCTCGACGAGTGGATGGAGCTCTACCAGCGGATCGCGCGGAGAAACGGCGCCGAGCCCGACGCCGGCCGCCGGCTGGTCTCGTGGGCACAGGCCGCCGGCTTCACGGACGTGGCGCCCAGCAGCAGCAACTGGCTCTACGCCACCGGGCAGCAGCGCCGCTGGCAGGCACGGGTGTGGGGCGAACGCGTGCTGCATTCGGCCTTCGCGGAGCAGGCCCTCGAGTACGGCTTTGCGCAGGAGGCAGACCTCACGCGCATCTCGGCAGGCTGGCACCGCTGGGGCTCCACCGACGACGGCTGGTTCCTCATTCCCAACGGAGAGGTCATCGCCCGGGCCTGAGCCGGCACTTCGGCGTAAATCCCGGCGTGGCGCAGCCGCCCCCGCAGACCGACTAAACTTGATGGGTGCAATTCTCCCTGTGGCTGGCCCTTGCGGGCGCCGGCGCCCTTATCAGCTTCACTCCGGGCGCAGGCGCCATCAACACCATGAGCAACTCGCTGACCGCGGGGTTCAAGCGCTCCATCTGGGGCATCCTCGGGCAGCAGGCCGCCCTGATTCTGCACGTTGTCGTCGTGGCCCTGGGCGTCGGCGTCCTGGTTGCAGGCTCCCCCGTGGCCTTCAACGCCATCCGCTACGCCGGGGCCGCGTACCTGGTGTACCTCGGCATCCGGCAGTTCCTGCGCAAGCCGGACCTGAACCAGGAGAAGGTCGCCGCGCTCCGGAACGAGCCCGCCTGGTCCATGTTCCGCCGGGGCCTGTGGGTCAACCTGCTCAACCCCAAGGCCATCGTGTTCTTCCTGGCCTTCATGCCGCAGTTCATCCAGCCTGCCAGCCCGCTCCTGCCCCAATACACCGTGCTTGCAGCAACCGTGGTCCTCATCGACGTCCTCGTCATGTGGTTCTTCTTCGCAGCGGCGGCAAAATCCTTCCAGCGCTTTACCCACAACACCCGCGGCCAAACCCTGCTGAACAGGATTTTCGGCGTCCTGTTCGTCGCGGTGGGCGTGCTGCTGGCGCTCATCCACTAAGCCTCGGCCGGCTCCATGGCAATTTTGTGACAGCAAAACCGACAAACTTTACGCGGCTTGTCGATAATAAGCTCACTTACTAGCCAAGCGGGGCCGGCATCGTCCATGCTTAGCCCATGAACTCAACGACGAGCCCATACCGCGTCATCGCCGTCTGTACCGGCAACATCTGCCGCTCGCCCATGGCCGAGCTGATGCTGAGCGCCGCCTTTGCAGAAGCCGGGCTCGGCGACCTCGTGATCGTCGATTCCGCAGGCACCACCGCCTACGAGGCCGGACGTCCGATCGACCCACGGGCGGCACGGAAACTCACCACCCACAACCTTTTGTCGGACCGGCACGTTGCACGGGAATGGCGCCCCGAATGGTACACCGAGCGGCACCTGATACTGGCGCTGGACGTGGACCACTACGGTTGGCTCCGGGCCTCCGCCCCGGATGACCAGGCGCTCTCCCGGATCCGCATGCTCCGCAGCTTCGACCCCGCCCTGGCGGACGGCGATCCCCTGGAGCAGGGCATCGAGGACCCTTGGTACGGCGGCCACGCTGACTTCGAGGCCGTGTGGGACCAGGTCCAGGCGGCGGTCCCCGGCATCGTCCGCTACGTGCAGGATGCCATCGGGCCGGAGGCACTGGCAGCCGGCGATAACGATGAGGCGGCCCCGGTCCGGATAGATGAGCACCGGGCACGCAACGGCAAGCGTCACGGCTACCCTGCCGGCAGCAGTCCGCTTCACAACGTCCAGGTTCAGGACAGCCAGCAGGTACGCTCTATTTCATGACCCCCGCACCTGTGATCATCGCCATTGACGGGCGGTCCGGCGCAGGTAAAACCACATTGGCCATCGAGCTCGCGGCCACGCTGCGGAATCACCACAAGGTCTCGCTGTTCCACCTGGAGGACATCTATCCCGGCTGGGACGGACTGTCCGCCGGCATCGAACGCTACATCACCACGGTGCTGGCGCCCCTAAGCCGCGGCGAAGCGGCGTCGTGGGTCAGCTGGGACTGGAAAAACCATAACGACGGCGACCCGCGGGTCACGCTGCCCGCCGAGATTGTGATTGTCGAGGGCGTCGGCGCGGCCGCTGCCGCCGCCCGGCCGCTTTTGGATGCCGTCATCTGGGCAGACTCCCCCGACAGCGAGCGCCGCACCCGTGCACTGGAACGCGACGGCGACACGTACGAGCCGTTCTGGGACCAGTGGGCCGGCCAGGAGGAGGAGCTCCTGGCCGCGGACGACATCCCGCAGCACGCCCACGTCCGGGTCCTCAACCGCGCGGACGGCACCGCCCCCGCGGACGCCCTGCAGGCGCTCACTTACCTCCCGGCACTCACCACAGCCCTGGTTCCAGAGCTCTCGTCGCGGCGCGGCCTGCGCCTGCTGTCCGAGCGCATCGAGGCCAGCCCTGATCCGGCCGCGCTCTTCCGCGCGCTGTACGGAACGTCCGGCAACGCGGTCTGGCTGGACTCCTCCCTGCGCACGGCCAGCAGGCCGGACGCGGCCGCTCCGGGCAGGGAAACTCCCGCGGCGGAACGCAGCCGCTTCAGCATTCTGGCGGACGACGGCGGCACGTTCGGCCAGTCTGTCCTGCACAGTTCCGGCGTCACCCAGGTCACCGCCGGGTGCGCCACGGCCAACGTCTCCGGCCCGTTCTTCCGCTGGCTGGAGACGGTGTGGGGACGGAAGGCCGTGCGCGGCCCGGAAGACTACCCGTGCGACTTCGCGCTGGGCTGGCTGGGTTACCTCGGCTATGAGCTGAAGCGTGAGACCGGCGGCCAGGACGTCCCCGCGGAGACGCCGGATGCTGGGCTGATCTTCGCCGGCCGGGGTGTGGTGCTGGACCACACGGACAACACGGTGTGGCTGCTCGCCCTCGACGCGCCGGACGCCGCCGGCTGGCTCGCCCAAGCCCGCGAGGCGGTGACGGATGCTGTGGCTAGCGCCCTTGTTGCCGGCGGCAGCAACGGCGTCGTACTTCCCGGCGCAGATGCCGCTGGTGCTGCCGCTGTGCCGGCCCATGGCACGGCCCCGGCATTTGCCGGCCGGGACAGTGAGGCGGGCTACAAGCGGAAGATCGCCGAAGCACAGCACCAGATTGCCGAGGGCAACACCTACGAGGTCTGCCTCACCACCACCCTCGCAGCGGAGGTGCATGCGCTCGACGCGTGGGCGGCCTACCTTGCCCTGCGCCGGCGGAACCCGGCGCCGTTCGCAAGCTACCTGCGCTTTGGCGGGGTCACGGTGGCCAGCACCTCGCCGGAGCGCTTCCTGCGGATAGCGTCCGACGGCGGCATGCGCGCCGAGCCGATCAAGGGCACCCGCCGCCGGGCTGCTGACCCGGACACCGACGCCGCCCTCCGCCGCGATTTGGCCACGTCCCTCAAGGACCGGGCGGAGAACATCATGATCGTCGACCTGCTCCGGAACGACCTCAGCCACTTCGCCCAGCCGGGGTCGGTCACAGTCAGCCGGCTGTGCGAGATCGAAAGCTACGCCACGGTCCACCAGCTGGTGAGCACCATCGACGCCGTTCTCCTGCCGGGGTCACCGCGGGCGGAGGCGGTGGCCGCCTGCTTCCCGGCCGGTTCCATGACCGGTGCACCGAAGGTCAGCACCATGGCCATCCTGGACCGGTTGGAGGAGGGTCCGCGCGGGGTCTATTCGGGCGCCATCGGGTACTTTTCGCTGAACGGGGCCACGGATCTGGCCGTGGCCATCCGCACCCTGGTGGTGCAGGAGGACGCCGCGGGGGAAAAGGTCCGCCTCAGCCTCGGCGTCGGCGGGGCCATCACGGCCGATTCTGTGGCACAGGACGAGTACGAGGAAATCCGCACCAAGGCCTACGGCGTACTCTCCACCCTCGGTTCCACCTTCCCGGAATGAGACCTACTGGACCGTGGCCGTGAGGCGGGCGACGTTGTCCACGTACCTCGCCGCAAGGGGCCGGCGCATCCAGTCCTCGAGCCGGAGCTCGTGTGAGATGTCGCGATAGGTGTCCTCCACCGCGCGCATGCTGTTGACGGCGGCTGCCCCCAGCAGCATCACGGAAACCTCCAGGTTGAGCGAGAAGGAGCGCATGTCCATGTTGCTTGAGCCCAGGACCGCCACCTCGTCGTCGATGGTGAAGTGCTTGGCGTGGAGCACGAACGGCGCCTTGTAGAGGTAGATCCGGACGCCGGCCCGCAGCAGCGCCTCGTAGTAGGACTGCTGGGCGTGGTGGACCAGGAACTGGTCGCCCTTCTCGGAGACGAACAATTCCACGTCCACGCCGCGCTGGGCCGCGGTGGTAATGGCATAGAGCAGGGAATCGTCCGGCACGAAGTAGGGGCTGCAGACGGAAATCCGGTGCTGCGCCGAGTAGATCAGCGTGTTGAAAAGCCGGAGGTTATTCTCGGTGGTGAAGCCGGGGCCGCTGGGAACCACCTGGGCCGTGACGCCACCCGGCAACGGCTCGGCAGTCGCCTGCAGCTGGTCCTCGAGCGACTCGTCGGTCTCGCTGAGCCAGTCAGTGGCGAAGACAACATTGAGCGTGGGAACGATCGGGCCCCGCAGGCAGGCCATCAGCTCGATCCACTCCCGGCCGGCCTTGCGGTGCCTGGGGTTGTTGTACGAGGGCTCGATCAGGTTCTGCGATCCCGTAAACGCGACTTCGCCGTCGATCACCATGATCTTGCGGTGGTTGCGCAGGTCCGGCCGGCGCCACTGGCCGTGGATGGGCAGCAGCGGCAGCATCCGCCGCCACTGGATGCGGCTCGCTTTGAGCCGTTTCAGAAGCTTGTTGTACCCCTTCACACGCAGGGTTCCGATGTGGTCGAACAGCACTCGCACCTGCACGCCGCGGTCCGCCGCCTCTTCAAGGGCTGTGAGGAGGTCGTCCGTGACGTGGTCGGTGCTCATGATGTAGAACTCGGCGTTGACGAAGCGTTTGGCTTTCCGCACCGCCTCGGTCATGGCGCGGATGGAGTCCGGGTAGCCGGGTATCAGCTCCACGTGGTTGCCGTCCACCAGCGGGATGGACCCGAGGCGGCGGTTGAGTTCGGCCGCGGACCGGACCCATTCGGGGCCGGAATACTCACTGGCGACGTCGGAAAGCGCCGCGCTGCCGGCACGAACCCGCTCGTTGACCAGCTGCTGCTGTTCGGTGCGGCGGCGCGACAGCTTGAAGTTACCGAAGAGCAGGAAAAGGATCAGTCCCAGGGCCGGCACGAAGAAGATGCCCAGCAGCCAGGCCATGGCCGTAGTGGGCCGCCGGTTGCCCGGAATAATGCCCACAGCCAGGACCCTGATGACCAGATCCACGCCGCCGAGCAGCAGGATCAGCCATGCCGGCAGTGTTTCCGCCAGCGGAAATGGCCACAACACAGTTGAAACCCCCGTTATTTCTTACCCTCGCAGCCATTCCGTATGGAGCGGTGATGCCAGCCTATCGGGCACCGGCCGCACTAAGCTTGAGGCATGACGTCGCGTACCTCCCACACCGTGCTGGTGTTCCTGGATCCGGACTATGAGAACGGGCGGATTGCCGATCCCGAAAAGCCGCAGCTGATGGCCACTGATTTGGGTGCCACCCGCGGTGACGGCGTGTTCGAGTCCATGCTCGCCGTCGCCGGCCACACACGGAAGATCCAGGCCCACCTGGACCGGTTGGCCCGCTCGGCACAGGCATTGGACCTTGAGATTCCGGGGCCGGACGGCTGGCGCCGGGCAGTTGAGACGGGCGTCGCGGCGTTCCGCTCCGACAACCCGGCGCCCTCCCCGGAGCTGGACGAGGCCGTGGTTAAGCTCATTGTTACCCGCGGCGTCGAGGGCGCGTCCGCCCCCACCTGCTGGGTTCAGGTCTCCCCTGTGGCCGCGGCCGGACGCCGCCAGCGCGAGACGGGAATCGACGTGATCCTCCTTGACCGCGGCTATGACAGTGACGCGGCCGAGCGCGCCCCGTGGCTGCTGCTCGGCGCCAAGACCCTGTCATACGCGGTGAACATGGCTGCGCTGCGCCATGCCCATAAGCAAGGGGCGGATGATGTCATCTTCACGTCATCGGACGGCCGCGTGCTGGAGGGCCCCACGTCCACCGTGCTGCTGGCGAACGTGGAGAAGAACGACGCCGGAACAACAGTCAAGCGCCTCGTCACACCGCAGCTGGACAGCGGCATTCTCCCCGGAACGTCACAGGGCGCCCTCTTCGCCGCCGCCAAGGCGGCCGGCTGGGAACTGGGCTACGGCCCGCTGAAGCCCCAGGACCTGGCCGACGCCGATGCCGTCTGGCTGATTTCCAGCATCCGCCTCCTGGCGCCGGTCAATCACATCGACGGCCGCGAAATCGGCACGCCGGCACTCCGCAAGCAACTGACCGCTGAACTGAACGAACTGTTCGCGGGAATCGAGTAACCCGGGCGTCCCATATAACGAAAAGGCACCGTTCGAAAAAAGGAGGGACAAGCCGGTGCCCTGCGTTGTAGTCTTCTTCCACGGCCACTGCCTACGCCCCGCGGCGGTGATAGCACGTGGCCTGGTTCCGGGCTCAGCCGGAATGAGTACGTATAAAGGAATAGCCGATGTCATGGGATGACAACTCCCTGCACGCATTGACAAACTCACTACCCACGGGCTGGGGGGCCCAGGCAGCGCTGCCGGGGGACATGGGGGAAATCAGTGTGCGCTGGCAAGCCCAGCAGATCATTACCGAACTGCTCGCCGAAACAGATCCGGCCAGCGCATGGCCCCGCGCCCAGTTGCGGGCCCTGTTCGAAGCCTATCCGGATAATCCCGAACACGTGCTGCTCGAGCACCTCACGGCCACCACAGAGCTGGCCAACGCCGAAGACGGTGCCATCCCGGTGAGCGTCTCCACCCAGAACCTGGCGGCTCCCGAGCCGGTGCCCTTCACCCGGCGCAGCAGGAACCGGATTGAAGCCATCCTTGCCGACAAGATGCTGATGACCGCGTTCCAGCCGATCCGCCGGCTTCCGGAGGGGCACGTGATCGGCGTGGAGGCCCTGACCCGGTTCGTCACCGACGATGGTGCCAGCGCGGACCACTGGTTCAACGAGGCCCAATCCGTGGGGCTGGGCACCGACCTTGAATTTGCGGCACTGCACCGGGCCCTTGCTGCGGCGCAGGCCGTGCCGGATCACATGTTCATCGCACTGAACCTGACACCGGCAACATGCGCGGACCCAAGGATCCCGGGGTTGCTGGAACATTCCCAGCTGGCCATGGACCGGATCGTCATCGACCTTAATGGCCCTGTTCTTCCGGAGCAGTACGCGCCGCTGTCGGCCGCCATCGCTCCCCTGCGGCGCCTTGGGCTGCGGATCGCAGTGAACGGCGCAGAGGTCGGCTTTACATCGATGGACCAGGTGCTTGAACTGCACCCGGACATCATCAAGCTGGACCGGACCTTCATCGCCGGCATTGAGGAATCCCCCGGCCAGCGCTTAAGGGCCGCCGCCATGGGTGAACTCGCCCGTCACGTGGACGCCGTCATCGGCGCCCAGGGCGTCGAGACTCCCGAGGAACTCGAGGCCGTGACCGAAGTTGGCATGACGGCTGCGCAGGGCTACCTGCTGGGCCGGCCCTCCGTCCACCCGCTGGACTGGAATGCCTGGATCCGTTCGGAGAGCGAGACGGCCGCCAGCGGCCCTGCCTCCTGAGCTAGTCCTCCGCCAGGTCGGCGGCCAGGCGGATGTGGTTGTCCGCCAGCCACACCGGGTTGAAGGCCTTGCTCTGGTAGTTGCTGCCGGTGTCCGGGGCGATGGCCACCACCACTGACCCGTGCGGTGCCGCCCTGGCCACCCGGACCGCTGCCGCGACCGTCAGCCCCGACGACGGCCCGAGGGACAGGCCTTCGTCGTTGAGCAGGCGGTGCAGCGTGGTGTACACCTCGTCATTCGGAATCCGGAGGAACCGGTCCAGCAGGCCGCGGTCGAAGACCTTCGGCCAGTCGGGCTTGGGCCAGGAGTTGCCCACACCGTCCACCAGGATCGGGCCCGGATGCCCGCCGCTGTAGACCGAACCGTAGGGGTCCGCGCCGATCACCTCCACGTGCCCGCCGGACTTCTCCTTCAGGTACCGTCCGTTCCCGGTGATGGTGCCGCCGGTGCCCACGCCCGCGACGAAGTGCGTAACCCGGCCGGCCGTCTGCTCCCAGATTTCCGGCGCCGTCCCCTCGTAGTGCGCCCGCGGGTTGGCCGGGTTGTCGAACTGCAGCGGACGCCACGCGCCGGGAATTTCGGCCGTGATCCGGGCCGCGACCGCCCGCGCATTGTCCGGCGAGTCCGAGGGCGCGCTCCAGTCCGTAAACACCACCCGCGCCCCGTACCTGTTGAGGGCGTCCAGCTTTTCGGAGGAGATGGAATCACCGGTGACCACCACCACCGGATGTCCGGTCAGCGCCCCGATCAGGGCGAGCCCGATTCCCGTGTTTCCGGAGGTGCTCTCCACGATGGTGCCGCCGGGTTGCAGCTCGCCGCTCCGCTCGGCCGCCCGGACCATGCTCAGCGCTGTCCGGTCCTTGATGGAACCGCCGGGGTTCTCCGATTCCAGCTTGACGAACACGGTGCTCCCCAGCCCGCGGCTCAGCACGTTCAGCGGCACCAGCGGGGTGTTCCCCACCCGGGCCAGCACAACGTCGGCGTCTGCGCCCGAATCCACGATCGGCGCCACATGCCTCGGCTGGCGGCCGCTTCCCGTCACGGTGGTCATGATTCTCCTCCCGCGGCATCCGGGCGGCCATCCGGAACACCGGCACCGGGGCCCACGTCATCCGGAGCGTCCGGATCCGGTGTCCCAAGTTCCGGCAGTCCGGCCAGCAAATCCCCCAGCGCCGTACGCGCACTGTCAACCAGTACCGCCGCCGGCAGTTGACCGGCCAGCAGTTCCGACAGCCGCGCCACGACGGCGCCGGTTCCTGCCCCGAGCTCCCGGATTTCCGCCTCCCGCAGGTCGGTGCCCTGCGCCTCCGCCAACAGGTAGGAGGCCGTCAACGCCTCGATGGTGAGGAGTTTGGCGGCAGCCTCCACCGAGCGCTGCAGCTGCTGGAGTGCCAGCGGGGCCAGCGTGGAGTGGTCTTCCACGTCCGCGGACAGGGTAGGGGCTCCGAGCGTGGCAGGTGCCGCGAGGAATTTCAGCTCCGCCAGCAGGCCAGCGGCCGAGTACCAGAGCAGTCCCGGCAGGTCCTCGGACGCGAGTGGCGTGCCGGCCCGGGCCGCCTCGAGGTTGAGCTGCCGGATCAGGCGCTGCGGCGGATAGAGCTTGGCGATCCGCCGCTCGCCGCTGATTCCAACGTGCGCCAACCCCAGCCGCAGCGCCTCGAAGGCCAGGGCGAGCTGCATTGGCTGGAAGTTTCCGCCGGACACCATGCGGCCCGAGGCCACGTCCGCGAGCGGGTTGTCGCCCCGGCCGTTGAGTTCCACCTCGAGCGCCTCGGCTAGCGCGGCCACCTGGGCCCGGAACGCACCGTGCGTCTGCGGCGCCGCGCGGAAGGACAGGGCGTCCTGGACCGACACCTGCCGCCGCGGGTCCTCCAGCCAGCCGCCGCGCACCAGGCGCCGGACATTGGCCGCCGAGACGCGCTGGCCGTCAACCGCCTTGGCCGACTGCACGGCCGGCGAAAAGGGGCTGAGATTCCCGCCGCCGTCGTACCTTGCGGTGGCCTCAAGCGAGAGCGCCAGCGCGGTGTCCGCCAAATCGGCGAGCCACCGGATGCGGCGGAGTTCCAGCACGCCGGCACCGATCGAATACGAGTTGGCGCTGACCAGTGCCAGGGCCTCGCCCGGCGCAAGGACCAGCGGGTCCAGCCCGGCAGCGGCGAGCGCCGCCGCGCCGTCCAGCAGGCCGCCGTCGGGAGCAAGCGCCTGCCCCTCGCCGATGGCGACGGCGGCAACCGCCGCCAGCTGGGTGAGGTCGGACGAGCCGACGGACCCGTCGCGCGGAACGGCCGGCACCACGCCCCTGTTGAGCAGTTCGGCATAAAAGCGGGCAGTTTCCGGGCGCACCCCCGAGCCACCCCGCGTGAATCCGATGAGCCTGGCCAGGATCAGGGCCCGGACATGATCCCGGTCCAGCAGCGCGCCGACGCCGCTGTGATGGTAGCGCACCACCTGCAGCTGGAAGTCGAGAATGGATGCCTGCTCCACGGCAGTGTCGCGGCCGGAGCCGAGCAGCGTGTTCAGGCCGTAGACCCGGTGACCGGAATCGATGGCCGCCTGCACCACCTCGCGGGACAGGCCCACGAGATCGAGGGCGTCGGCGCTGAGGACCACCTCCACTGCGGAATCGGCCGCCGCGGCAGCCACGTCGTCGGCACGGAGGTGGGCCGTTCCGATAAGGAATGTGCCGCGCCGGACGCCGGACACCAGTCCGCCACGTCCCCCGCGCCCATCCATAGAACCCGGCCCCGCCACTGCACCAGCCCTGGCCATGGCGTTAGAAGTCCAGCAGGTTCCGGCGGAAGCCGCCATCGCCATAGCTTGTCCGCAACAGACCCCGACGGCGAAGCACCGGCGCCAGCCTGTCCAGCACGCCGTGAACGGTGGCCGGGTCCACGAAGCCGGAGAAGAGGAACCCGTCGCCGCCGACTGCAGCCCCGGTTTCCTCGAGGTGGTCGGCGATTTCCTCGGCGGTGCCGATGATGCTGTCGCCGGCGCCGCCGCTCCGTGCCTGCAGGATCTGCCGCAGCGTGGAACCCGGGGGCGCGGCCTTGGAGAAGTGCTCCAGGGTGCCCTGGTTGCTGTTGGTGCTGAGCTCGGGGAGGGGCGCGTCGAGGTCGAACTGCTTGAAGTCGATAACGGACAGGTAGGAGATCGAGTTGAGCTGGCTGTCGATGTCCCGCTGCGTGAGCTCCCGGCGCGCCGCCCGCAGCTCCTCCGCTTCAGCCTTGGAGCCGGTCACGGTGGGTTTGAGGACGAACAGCACCTTGACGTCGTCAGGATTACGGCCGGCCGCGGCTGCCTCGGCGCGGATGGAGTCCCGGTACGCCTTCATGCCGTCGGCGCCGCGGGCCAGGGCGATCGCAACATCGGCGTTCGCACCGGCGAAGGCCTTGCCCCGCGGTGATGCCCCGGCCTGAACGAGCACCGGCTCCTCCGGCAGCGGGGCCGTGTTTAGCGGTCCCCGGACCTTGAAAAACTCCCCCTCGTGGTGGATCGGCCGGACCTTGGTGTGGTCCGCAAAGATTCCCGCCCGGGTGTCCTCCCGGATGGCGTCCGGTTCCCAGCTGCGCCAGAGCTTGCGCACGACGTCCACGAACTCCTCGGCCTTCTCGTAGCGGAGGTCATGCTCGATCTGCTGGTCCAGTCCGTAGTTCTGCGCGGCAAGGTCGCTACCGGAGGTCACCACGTTCCAGCCCAGCTGCCCGTTGGAGAAGTGCTGCAGCGTGGCCAGCAGCCGGGCGGCCGTGAACGGCGGGTAGAAGGAGGCGCTGATGGTGGGCACAATGCCGAGGTGTTCCGTGGCGGAGAGCAGATACGGCACCAGGGCCAGCGGATCGTGCTTCGGCGCGAAGGACGCCTGAGCCAGCGAGACCTCCGCACTCCCGCCGTAAGTGTCCGGAACGGTGAGGGAGTCCTCGATGATGAACAGGTCCAGCCCCGCCCGCTCAAACTCGCGGACTGCATGCTGGTAGGGGGCGGGCTTCCTCCAGTCGTAGCCGATTCCGTAGCCGGGCGTCCCCCAGCCCTGGACCCCGAAGCCATGGCCCACAAACCATCCAAAGTGCAGCATGGGAGTCACTGTATTCGGAGTCGAATCATTCACTGCGGCCTGGTTTCATCCGGCGTTACGGCGGTTCATCTCCCGTCATTATCCTCCCGTTGCGGTTTGATGCGTTACGGAAGATGACGGCGGCGGCGGTGCGCCCCGCCGTCGTCAGTGTTACGTTTTTGGGGAGTAATGAGTACCGGTATTAAGCCCTGACTGGCCGGTCGGCAACCCTCCTTCTCCGGCGGGGTGCCTCAGGTGAATACTCGGCATATCGACCACTTCGAGCTGCAAGCGTGAGAAAAGGAGATCCGTCGTGTCAGACGCCCCCGCCGTTGCAACACTGCCATCCCAGCAGGATAAACCCGAGGAGAAGCTGTCCTACCGCCTGATCACGGGGCCGGACGACCGAGCGTTCTGTGAGCGCATCTCGGCTGCCCTGGCTGAGGGCTACGTGCTGCACGGCAGCCCTGCCGCCACCTTCAACGGCACCGGCGTCATCGTGGCCCAGGCCCTCATCCTGCCAGCCGCCATCGCCAGTGCAGATGCCGCCGTCGCCACCGCCGTTGACCGGCTGGACTCTGACGAGGACCTCGCCGAAGAAGCCTACGAGGGCCACGCATGAGCTACGCCGGAGACCTCACCCCGCAGGACGCCTGGGCCAAGCTCGAAGAGGGCGCCATCCTGGTGGATGTGCGCACCGAGGGTGAATGGGCGCACATCGGCGTCCCGGAAACTGTATCCGCGAACAGCCAGCGCAACGATCCCCTGTTTATCCAATGGACTTTTCCCGGCGGCATTCCCAACTCCGACTTCGTCGAACAGCTGAAGCAGCAGGCGCCGGAGGACAAGAGCGTGGAGCTGCTTTTCCTGTGCCGCTCCGGCCAGCGCTCCATCGGCGCGGCAATCGCTGCCACCCAGGCGGGTTTCACCTCCTACAACGTGCTCGAAGGCTTCGAGGGCGAACCTGACCGCTACGGTGAGCGCACCGTGAACGGCTGGAAGAACCGCGGCCTGCCGACGAACCTGGGAAAGAACTAAATTGACCTTTAATCACGACGCCGCCGGCTGGAGCCCCGACACCCAGGCCGTGCGCGGCGGGCTTGACCGCACCAATTTCCAAGAGACCACCGAACCCGTTTTCCTCAACTCCGGGTTCGTCTACGAGTCCGCCGCAGCCGCGGAGCGCGCCTTCACCGGCGAGGACGAACGCTTCGTCTACTCGCGCTACGGCAACCCGTCCGTGGCCACCTTCCAGGAACGGCTCCGCCTGCTCGAAGGCACCGAGGCGTGCTTTGCGACGGCGTCCGGAATGTCCGCCGTGTTCACCGCCTTGGGCGCCCTGCTCGGGGCCGGGGACCGCGTGGTCGCCAGCCGTTCCCTGTTCGGCTCCTGCTTCGTGATCCTCAACGAAATCCTGCCGCGCTGGGGCGTGGAGACGGTCTTCGTGGACGGTCCGGACCTCGAGCAGTGGCGGGCTGCCCTCTCGGTGCCCACCGCAGCCGTCTTCTTCGAATCCCCGTCCAATCCCATGCAGGAAATCGTGGACATCGCGGCGGTCAGCGAACTCGCCCACGCCGCCGGCGCCAAGGTTGTGGCGGACAACGTCTTCGCCACCCCGCTGCTGCAGCGCTGCGGAGACCTCGGCGCGGACGTGGTGGTCTACTCCGGCACGAAGCACATCGACGGCCAGGGCCGGGTGATGGGCGGAGCCATCCTGGGCACCAAGGAATTCATCGACGGCCCGGTCAAGCAGCTCATGCGCCACACCGGCCCGGCCCTCTCCTCATTCAACGCCTGGGTCCTCACCAAGGGCCTGGAGACCATGGCGCTGCGCGTGAACCACTCGTCCGCCACGGCGCTGCGCCTGGCCGAATGGCTCGAGGCCCAGCCCGCCGTCAACTGGGTGAAGTACCCGCTGCTCAAGTCGCACCCGCAGTACGAACTGGCGGCCAAGCAGATGAAGGCCGGCGGCACCGTCCTCACGCTGGAGCTTGCGACGGCGGCCGGCCAGTCGGGCAAGGAGGCCGCCTTCGCGCTGCTGGACGCCCTGAAGATCATCGACATCTCCAACAACCTGGGCGACGCCAAGTCGCTGATCACCCACCCCGCCACCACGACGCACCGGGCCATGGGACCGGAAGGACGTGCCGCGATCGGGCTCAGCGATGGAGTGGTGCGGCTGTCCGTCGGCCTGGAGGACGCGGATGACCTTGTCGCGGACCTGGAGCAGGCACTCAAGCAGATCTGACCTCCTTAAATCCTGTTCTTCCGGGCCGGCTGTTTCTTACTTCCCATGGCCGGCTGTGAACCTCGGTTGCGCTGCACGTCCCTTCATTTCCGGCGTCCTTGAGAACGCGGGTGCGGCACGGTTTAGTGGGTGGACCAGCAGGGTTTACCCAGGGTTTACACAGATGGTCTTGTTAGGCTCCGTGTGCACTGGGCAGACTCTAATAACACCGATGAACCGATCAATCCCTGTCGGTTCAGCACCCCACCCAAGGACAGACGCAGTGATGCGTTCGGGGCCGCGGCCGCGAAGACGCTGCGTGCAGCCTCCCTGACCGGAAGGACCGCCATGGCCGGAGTATTCGAAGTTTTTGTTGACGCAGAGTCCCAGTTCCGGTTCCGGCTGAAGGCCCCCGATGGATCGGTACTGGCTATCTCCGCACCCTTCGAGGACAAGCGCGCGGCCGCGGCCGGCATCGCCGACGTACGCGAATGCGCCGGGACCGGGCTCATCACGGACCTCTCGACTGCGGCAGCTCCGGCGACCAAGTCTGCCCCGGTGACAGAGTCCGCTCCGGTTCAGCCGGCCGTATCGGCCCCCGCGCCTTCGCCTACCCAGGTTCTCCCGGCACGGCCCGACCACCGCAGGCAGGGATTCGGCAAGAAGCGTACGTCCTCGGAGGCTCCCGGTTCGCCGCTGTGCAGGCCGGCGGCACCTGCCGAGCCGGCCCGGTGGACAGGGGCGGCGTGACCGCCGCAACTGCTCCTCAGTAACTGGCGGACGTAATGAAGTGCCATGCAGACTCTCCCGGATAGAGCCATAAGGCCGCCCTGAACTCGTACGACGCCGTCACGGCTCGAGTATCGCACGACGTAACAGGCAGCTGATCGGTTTACTTAGGTAAGCCTTAACTCATATCCTCTTCCGGTGACCACGCAGCTTGATTTCGCGCGGGTGCCCTTCGCCGCCGATCTGGCGGGTTACGGGGACAGGCCCGCCGTTCTTACCGACAATTCCACTCTCACCTACCGGGACCTGGCCCGCAGGGTTGATGCCCTCGCCCTCCGGCTGGGAACGCAGCGGCGCCTCGTGGCGCTGGCCGCAGCGAACGACGTCGACTCCCTGGTGGCGTATCTCGCCGCCCTGGTCGGCGGCCACCCGCTGATCCTGCTGCCGGAGGACAAGCCGGCGGCACTCGAGTCCCTGGTGGCCGCCTATGACCCCGACGTCGTGCTGCGCTCAGCTGGCGGAGAGACGGTGTTTGAGGAGCGCAGGCCCGGAACCAGGCACGAACTCCATCCGGACCTCGCGCTGCTGCTCAGCACGTCCGGTTCCACGGGTTCGCCGAAGCTGGTGCGCCTGTCCGCCGCCAATCTGCAGGCCAATGCCGAGTCGATTGCCGAGTACCTGAGCATCGGCCCGGCAGACCGCGCCGCGACCACCCTGCCGATGTCCTACTGCTACGGGCTGTCCGTAATCAACAGCCACCTGCTTCGCGGTGCGGGCCTGGTGCTCACAAACCTTTCCGTTGTTGACCCGTGCTTCTGGGAGCTTTTCCGAACCGGCGGGGCAACGTCGTTCGCGGCGGTGCCGTACACCTTCGAGCTGCTGGAGCGGGTGGGCTTTGCCGAGATGACCTTGGCCGGCCTGCGGTATGTCACGCAGGCGGGAGGCCGGCTCGCCCCCGAGCGCGTGCAGGGCTACGCCGAGCTCGGCCGCCGGAAGGGGTGGGAACTGTTCGTCATGTACGGCCAGACGGAAGCGACCGCGCGGATGGCCTACCTTCCGCCCGCGCTGGCCGCCGAGCACCCAGGCGCCATCGGCATCCCGGTTCCCGGCGGCGCCTTCCGCATTGAGCCGGTTCCCGGCCTCGAGCACGGCGAACTCGTCTACACCGGACCCAACGTCATGCTCGGCTACGCGGAGACACCGGAGGATCTCGGCGCCGGCCGCACGGTCCACGAACTCCGCACCGGCGATCTGGCCCGGAGGCACCCCGCCGGCGTCTACGAAGTGGTGGGGCGGCGCAGCCGGTTCGTCAAGATCGTTGGCCTCCGGGTCGATCTCGGCCAGGTGGAGCGCATCCTGGCCGACCTCGGGGTACAGTCCGCGAGCGCCGGCACCGACCAGGGACTTGTGGTCGCCGTCGAGGGCAGCCACGACACCCAGCTGCTGTCCAAGGTCCTCGCCCAGGGCATCGGGCTGCCCCGTACGGCCCTGGAGCTGCACGCCGTCGAGCATCTCCCGCGTCTGGCAACCGGAAAAGTGGACTACCCGGCGGTCCTAGCGCTCTCAACACCAGCGCCCTCTGATTTACCGCCGTCCGGGGCGGGGCCGGACGGCCCAGGAACGGAGGGCTCCGGGCCGAACGGCTCCGGAACAGACAGTGTGCGGCGGATCTTCCGGGACACCCTGGAGCGCACCGACATCGGCGACGGCGACACGTTCGTCTCGCTCGGCGGCGACTCGCTGTCCTATGTCGCCACGTCCGTCCGCCTGGAACAGCTGCTGGGGCACCTCCCGCCGGACTGGCACGTGAGGCCGGTCCGCGACCTGGAACAGCGCCCGGGGACAAAGCCCGCCGGCGCTATGCGGCAGTTCTTTGCTCCGATCGAGACCAGCATCGTGCTGCGGGCCGTGGCCATTGTGCTCATCGTCGGAACCCACGCGGGGCTGGTGAAGTGGCCGGGCATGGCCCATGTGCTTATGGCGGTGGCCGGCTACAACTTCGCCCGGTTCCAGCTCAGCGGGGAACGGCTTCCCCGGTTCAAGCGCCAGCTCACCAGCGTCGCCAGGGTGGCGCTGCCCAGCATGACGTTCATCGGAGCGGCCTGCCTGATCACCGACCGGTATACGCTGGCCAACGTCTTGCTCCTGAACTCCGTGGTCGGCCCCGAAGCTGTGACCACACAGTGGCACTTCTGGTTCATCGAGGTGCTGGTCTACATCCTCCTGGGCATGACGGCCCTGCTCGCCATGCCCTGGGCGGACCGGGCGGAGCGGCGGTTCCCGCTGCTCTTTCCGCTTGCCCTTACTGGCCTCGCGCTGCTCTCGCGCTACGACATCGTGGATCCCGGTATACCCCACCCGTCGCCGACCCTGTGGCTTTTCGTCCTGGGTTGGGCCATTGCCCGGAGCCGGACGGTGGTTCAGCGGTGTGCGGTGTCAGTCCTCGCGATCCTCACGGTCCCCGGGTGCTTCTTCGGGGATACTAACCGTGAGCTGACGCTTGTTGCCGGAATCCTGCTGCTCACCTGGTTGCCCACCCTCTCCGTGCCCAGGGGGCTGCAGCGCCTGACGGTGCTTCTGGCCAGCGCTTCCCTCTACGCGTACCTCGTGCACTGGCTGGTCTACCCGCTGCTGGCCGCGACCAGCCCCGGCCTTGCCGTGGCGGCGTCCCTGGCGGCCGGGATTGCGTACTGGGCGCTGTGCACGCGCGCCATAGGTTTGTTGAGCCGGGGCCACCGGCGGTCGTTCCGGGGAAGGCTCAGGCGGGCCAAGGCCCACAGCTCCTGACGCGTCCCACGAGCGCGGGCTGCGCGGGTCAGTGCGCGGAGTCAGAGCTGCCGGACGCGCAACAGTTCCGGGGCGTCCGCGGCGTCCGGGCCGACGTACTCCTCGGTTCCCTTATGGGTGGCGCGCACGGCGTGCGCGACGACGGCGCCCAGCCCGCCGTCGTCGGGCTCTGCTTTGTCCAGCACCACCTGGCGGATGCCGCGCTGTTCAGCAGCGCCGGTGCCGCGTGCGAAGATTGCCTCGACGCCCTGCCTGGCCAGTTCGATTTCGCCGTTCTCGGTCAGCACCGGCTCCAGGAAATCGACCAGCGAGTTCACTACGTCCCGGGCAGGCACGGGCCGGAAGCTGCCGAAGTCCAGCAGCTCCCCGCGCAGCCCAAAGTTGCTGGCCTGCCATGCGGCCATCCGCAGCAGCACCGTGGGCACGGGTGCCGGCTCCACACCCTCACGCCATTCCCGGCACGCCGATTCCACGAGCGCACGGACCAGGACGGCGATCAGAGCGGCGTCCTCGGCGCGGAGGCAGACGTCCGCCACCCGGACCTCCACGGTGGGATGGTTCCGGGAGAGGCGTGCGTCGAAATAGATCATGCCCTCGTCCAGCACCACTCCGGTATCCAACAGCCGGTTCACCACGCGGCGGTAGGCGGACACGTTGCCGTAGATGGCGGACGGGCCCGACGACGGCCAGCGGTTCCATGCCTGCGTCCGGTAACTCTCAAACCCGGTTGCAACGCCGTTCCAATATGGGGAGTTGGCGCTGAGTGCGATCAGGACGGCCAGCTTGTCCCGGATCCTGTCCAGCACTGCCACGCCTTCGTCGGGGGAGTGGATATAGGTGTGCACATGGAAGCCGCAAGTGAGCTGTTCCTGGGCGGTCAGGCCGAAGCGTTCCAGCATCCGGGCGTAGCGCGGATCCGGGGTGGTGTGGCTGGACAGGGCCAGCGGCGACGTGGCCAGGGCGGCGATCCGGGCGCTGTGGCCCTGGGCGGCTTCGTCGGCCAGTGCCCTGCCGGCGCGGATCTGGCGCAGCAGTTCCGCGTGGTCCAGGCACGGACGTGTCTGCGTCTCGATCTGCTCGAGCTTGAGTTCTGCACTCAGGCCCATTTCGTCATCATCGCACTTGGTTTCGGCCTTTTTCTTCAGCAGCCGTGGTCTGCCCGGGGCATCGTCGGCAGCAAGTTTGCGGCCTGCCAGCAGCGCATCGGCGAGCGCCAGCGGTTCCCCGCTGCCCGGATCAACGATCAGGAGCTCTTCCTCCACACCAAAAGTGCGCATGCCTACATTGTGCGCCAGACCAGCGGAAACGTCCCCGACATGACGAAGCGCGAACTGGCAGGTAACACCCTCAAATTGGCTCGGAAGGGTCGTTATCTGCCAGTTCGCGCGGTGGTTATGTCAGCCGCGGTTAGACGGCGTCAGTCCTGGAAGTACTCGATCTTGGCGCCAATGGTGTTGAGCCGCTCCGCGAGGTCCTCGTAGCCGCGCTCGATGACGTAGATGTTGCGCAGCTCGGAAACTCCGCGGGCCGCCAGCATCGCCAGGAGGAGGCAGGCAGCGGGACGCAGCGCGGGCGGGCAGCCCACCTCCGCGGCACGCCAGCGCGTGGGCCCGTTGACGTAGATGCGGTGCGGGTCCAGGAGCTGGATCCGGGCACCCAGCTTGTTCAGCTCCGTCAAGTAGATCGCGCGGTTCTCGTAGACCCAGTCGTGGATCATGGTCTGGCCTTCGGCGTTGCCCGCGATCACCGCGAAGAACGGCAGGTTGTCGATGTTCAGCCCGGGGAACGGCATCGGGTGGATCTTGTCCTCCGGCGCGCGCAGCTCCGAGGGCTTCGTGGTCACGTCCACCAGCCGGGTGCGCCCGTTGCGGGCCATATACTCGCCGGAGATCTCCAGCTGCTGGCCCATCTGCTCCAGGGTGGCCAGTTCGATCTCCATGAATTCGATGGGCACGCGGCGGATGGTCACCTCTGAGTTGGTGACAATGCCGGCGGTGATGAGGCTCATCGCCTCGATGGGGTCTTCCGAGGGGAAGTACTCGATGTCGACGTCGATGGCGGGTTTGCCGGTGATCTTCAGCGTGGTGGTTCCGACGCCGTCGATCTCCACGCCCAGCCGCTGCAGGTAGAAGCAGAGGTCCTGAACCATATAGTTGGGGCTGGCGTTGCGGATGATCGTGGTGCCGCAACGGTGGGCGGCGGCCATGATGGCATTCTCCGTAACGGTGTCGCCGCGCTCGGTCAGCACGAAGGACCTGTCCAGTTCGTCGGTGGGAGGTGCCTGCACGCTGTAGAAGCCCGAACTGGCCTCCACGGACAGGCCGAACTGCCGCAGTGCCTGCATGTGCGGCTCCACGGTCCGGATGCCCAGGTCGCAGCCACCGGCGTAAGGCAATCGGTATTCATCCGTGACATCAAGCAGCGGGCCCAGCAGCATGATGACACTGCGGGTCCGGCGCGCTGCCTCGGCGTCCATGGACGCCAGGTCGAGAGTGGCGGGCCGGCGGAGGCGGAGGTCGTTGTCGTTGAGCCAGGTGCATTCGACGCCGATGCTGCTCAGGACCTCGACGATGCGGTTGACTTCCTCGATGCGGGCCAGCCGCCGCAGCGTGGTGGTGCCGCGATTGATGAGGCTGGCGCACAGGAGGGCGACCCCGGCGTTCTTGCTGCTGTTGACGTCGACGGAGCCCGACAGCGTCCTGCCGCCCTCTACGCGAAGATGGGTCATCTGCGATTTGCCGAGCTGGACGAAGCTGCGGCCGAAGATGGCCTCCAGGCGCTGGATCATTTTCAGGCTCATGTTCTGCCTGCCCTGTTCCATGCGGGCCACGGCACTTTGGCTGGTGCCGAGTTCCGCGGCCAACTGGCCCTGGGTCCACCCCTTCTGGCCGCGGGCGTCGCGGAGCAGAAGACCAACATGTTCAACAGTCTGTTGTGTCATGAGAAAAAATATATCAGATATGAGTTATTTCGTCGCATCAGACACCCCTTGCCGGGCCGATAGCCCGTGATATACCCGTTATGCGCATAAGGTTTCAATAACGGGCTACGGTAGCGGGATGGTGCCTGTGACGGCCTCCGCAGCCCGGTCAGGGACGGGAACCGGCCTTGACCCGGCCCCGCATCCGGGAGCAAGCTAGCGGTACCTGTTGCGGCCATAAGGGGATGGGAGGCCGCCATGTCCATTTTCAGCTTCGCCGTGCTGGGCAGGAGGCGCCCCCTCGGGCCTCCGGCTTCAGCGCTGCTGTCCTTTGGGGTGGCCACAGCCGTGGGCTTCATCCCGGGACCGAGGCTCGACGACGGCGCGCCGCCGGCACCCGAATCAACCGTCGTCCAGGCGTCGCCCAGGGCTTCCGCTACGTCCAGCGCCGCCGCGCAGGCGCAGCCGCCCGCCCGCCCGCAACCCCCGCGGCCGGCGGCCCGTCCGTCCGCAGAGCCGCCTGAGTCCGGCAGTGCCCCCTTGGGCAACGATGTCTCCTGGCCCCAGTGCGGCGGCGAGCTGCCCGAGGACCCTGCGTTCGCGATTGTCGGAGTCAACAACGGGCGCGCCAACACCACCAACACCTGCCTGCACCAGCAGCTTGACTGGGGGGAGGACGCAACTGGCGGGACCGGCCAGCCCCGCCTTGCGCTCTATGTGAACACCGCCAACCCCGGGCTGCGCGGCTCCTGGTGGCCGGTGGGCAACGAGTACGGCGGCAAGGCCGTGGCCAACCCCTACGGCACTTGCCAGGGCAAGGAGGACGCGGCGTGCGCTTACATGTACGGGTACGCAAAAGCCTTCGACGACGCCTACCTTCGCACCATCTCAAACCCCGAGACGTACCTCTGGTGGCTGGATGTCGAGACGGGCAACAGCTGGTCAGGAGACAGGAATGCCAACCGGGCGGACCTCGAGGGCATGACCGATTTTTTCCACAGCATCGGGGCCAGGGTGGGCATCTACTCCTCGGCGCGGCAGTGGGGACAGATCGTGGGCGAGGTGGGTTCGGCCAGCAGCCTCTACTCCCTGCCGAGCTGGCTGGCCGGGGCCCGCACGGCCGCCGACGCCAGGAGCATGTGTTACGCGCCGCCCCTTACGGCGGGCGGCCAAGTAGTCCTTACCCAGTTCGTGGCGGACGGCTTCGACTACAACCACTCCTGCACTTGACCCCCGCCGCGAACATTAGACTCAGCCCCATGGAGCACACCTGCAGCGTCCGCCAGGCCGCCTTCGAGGACGCCGAGGTCCTGGCCCGGCTCCATTTGGAATGCTGGCGCGAAACCTACACCCACCTGCTGTCACCCGGCTTCATGGCCAGGCAAGGCGTGGAAGAGCGGCTGGCCATGTGGCAGCGCCTTCTGGCCGGCCCGCATGCGGGCCGGCAGTTCGTAGCGGACGACGCCGGGAAGCTGGTGGGGTTTGCCGGTTCGCTTCCGCCCGCGGAGGGGCTGAGGGAGCAGACCGAGCTCTGGGGCATCTATCTCCTCGCCTCGCACCATCACAGGGGGCTCGGCCAGGCCCTGCTCGAGGCTGCGATCGGGAACGAAGCGGCTGCGCTGTGGGTCGCCGAGGACAACCCCCGCGCCCAGGCCTTCTACCAGCGCAACGGCTTCGCCTTCACCGGCGCCAGAGACACGATCGAAGACTGGGAGGGGCTGGCCGAGGTCCGGATGGCCCGGCCTGCGGGGATGGCGCGGCCTGCGGGGCTGGCGCGCCCGGCGGGTTAAGAGCCCTGCAGCCACACCATGTTCCAGGTGCCGGCCCACAGCGCGGCAGCCACGGCACCGGCAGCGATCAGCACTCCGCCGAGCACGACCCAGGCGTCCAGCACGCTGTAGGTGGACGCGCGCGCCCAGGTCCGGCTGGCCCCGCCGAATCCGCGGGCTTCCATGGTCACGGCGAGGCGGGTGGCGCGGCGGATGGCCTGGACCAGGAGGCCGAAGCTCTGGCCCAGGGTGGCCCGCACCCGTTGCCACGGGTTGCCGCGCGATCCGACGCCGCGGGCGCGCCTGGCCATGCCGATGGTCTGCCATTCCTCGGCCATCAGTCCGACCAGCCGCATGGCAGCCAGGGTACCCAGCACAAAGCGGTGCGGCAGCCGTGCCTTTTGCGCCAGGGCGTCCGCGAGGTCGGTGGGATCAGTGCAGCTCATCAGCAGCACGGCGGGCAGGGCAATGGCCAGGCCCCGCAGCAGAAAACCCAGCCCCAGCTGAAGGGAACCTTCACTCATGGACCAGAGTCCGACGTCGAGCAGTATCCTTCCGCTGTCCGGCGACAGGATGGAGGTGCTCCAGCCGCCGACGGCCGCCGCGGCGAGCAGGGGCCAGCCGCGCTGCCACAGCAGCGAGAACGTCAGCCCTGCCAGCGGGAAGGCCAGCAGTTCGCACACGAGAGCCACTGACGCCGACATCCAGTCGATGGACAGCGCCAAGACCAGGGTGATCAGGAAGACTGCCGCGAATTTGGCCAGCGGATTGGCGCGCGTCAGCACCGCCCGGTTTCCGGCAAGTGTCAGTGCGTCCCTCATGTTGCAGCCTGTTCTGATGCTGGCTCGGCGGGTTTGGGTTCAGCGGATCTTGGGTTGGCGGATCTGGGGTTGGCGCGCCGTCCCGCGGAGCCCAGCCGCAGCTCGGTGCCGCCGAGCACCTGGGTGAACTCCTCGTCGTGGGTCACGGACACCACGGCCGTGCCGGCATCGAGCAGTTCCGAAAGGAATGAGGCAAGCTCCGCCCAGGTGTTCGCGTCCTGGCCGAAGGTGGGCTCATCCAGGACCAGCACCTGCGGGTGCGCCGCCAGGACGGTGGCCACGGACAGCCTGCGTTTCTCCCCGCCGGAGAGCGTGTACGGGTTGGCGTCCACGAGATGCGTGAGGCGCAGCCGCTCCAGCAGCTCGCCGACGCGCTCTTCGCCGTGGCCCAGATGGCGGGGGCCGAACTGCAGCTCGTCCAGGACGCGGCCGGTGACGAACTGGTGTTCAGGTTCCTGGAACACCGTGCCGATCCGCGCGATCAGCTGCTCGGCTCTCCACTTGTACGGGGCAATACCCGCTCCGCCGCTCAGTTCAACCGTCGCGGAGACCTTGCCGTCCACCGGCGGCAATAGCCCGGCGAGGGTCAGCGCGAAGGTGGACTTGCCGGCGCCGTTGGGACCTGTGACGGTCAGCGCCTCGCCCGCTCGGACCTGCGCTGTGACGTCACGCAGAACGGGCTCGGGGGGTACGGAGCGGAAGCCGCTGCGGCGTGGACGTTCCCGCGACACGGCAAGCCTCTCGGCCGCCAGCAGCAGCTGGCCGGCGCCATGTCCGGAGGACGGAAGAGCGCCGGCAGCTGAACGGCGCCGCGTCTCAGGAACGTAGCCGGGGACCCAGACGCCGGCGGCAGTGAGCATCCCGCGCGCCTGCTCGAGAACCTCGTCCGGGGTCCCGTCGATCAGCACCGCTCCGTCCGAGGCGGACCCCGGCTGCAGGACCACGATCCGGTCCACCAGGTCTTTCCAGGCAGCTACCCGGTGCTCCACCACCACCAGGGTGGCCCCTGTCTTGTCGAGGCAGCGGCCCACAGCGTCCCGGACTTCCAGGACGCCGTCCGGGTCGAGATTCGCGGTGGGCTCGTCCAGCAGGAGGAGTCCAGGCCGCATCGCCAGGATGCCGGCGAGCGCCAGGCGCTGCTTCTGGCCGCCGGACAGGGCCGACGTCGGGTGGTTCAGGGGAAGGTGCGAAAGTCCGACGTCGTCCAGCGCCTCGTGCACGCGGCGCCAGATCTCCTCGCGGGGCACCGACAGGTTCTCGGCGCCGAAGGCGACGTCGTCGCCGAGGCGCGAGAGCACCACCTGCGTTTCCGGGTCCTGCTGCATGAGCCCGGCGCGGCCGCGCCGGGAACGGGGCGGCGCGCCGTCGATCAGCAGCTCGCCGCTCTCGTCCGCGTCCTCACGGTCGGGAGTCCCGGCGTCGTCCGCGTCACTGTCCCCCAGCACGCCGGCCAGGGCGTGAAGCAGCGTGGACTTGCCGGCTCCGGAAGGGCCCAGCAGCATGACCCGCTCGCCGGGGCGAATGTCAAGGTCGAGGGCATGGACGGCCGGTTTGGTGCGGCCTGCGTGGCGCCAGCCCCAGCCGCGGGCGGTGACCGCGGCTGGGCGGACGCCGGCGTCGTCTGGTCCGGGCATCAGGAGAAGACGGGCTCCGTGGCTGCCTTCCGGGACGCGAAGGAACTCAGCACGCCCGTCTTGGCAAGGCCGCGGGCGGCGATCCAGGACAGGGCGCCGGCGATGACCGCGCCGGAAATGGCGCAGAACACGATGTATGCCAGCTTGTCGCCGGCGGCGTAGGCGATGTTCCAGCCCCAGGGGGCGAAGGAGTCGTTGAGCCCGCAGAACAGTCCTGCGCCTGCCCCTGCAAGCAGCGAGGCGGGCAGGTTGAACTTCTTGTAAGCGAAGGCGGCGAACACAAGCTCCGCCCCCAGGCCCTGCAGAACGCCGGAAATGAGCACCGTGGTGCCGTACTGCGAGCCCATGAGCAGCTCGCCGGTGGCAGCCACACCCTCACAGAACAGGGCCGCGCCGGGCTTGCGGATGATGAGCATCCCCAGGACCGCCGGAATCATCCAGCCGCCGGCGTAGAGGCCGGTCAGCGGAGGGTAGACGGCGTTGACCGGGGTGGAGATGAGGTTGGCGCCCTGGGACCAGGCCCAGAAGATGACGCCGCCGGCAACGGCGATGAGCGCCGCCACAACGATGTCCGCCACGCGCCAGCTGTAGCTGGTCTTCTTGATTGCTGCAGTTGTCATGATGGTCCTCCTGAGGAACAGGAGGGGAAAGCGTTCCCCCGGCTGCGGGTGGCTGGGCCTCGCGCTGCCGGGCACTCTGAGAACTCGACTCCCTTGCGCCGGTACTAGCCGGATCAGGTTCGAGGGTCTGCGGCTGTCCGCACTCTCAGCGCCCTTCCGCGGTTGCTCTGGCAGTTGCCTTTGCATCCCGACGGCGGCGCTCCCCTGTCGTGATAAATCTGCCCTTGTGGGCTGATCCAGTTTACACCTCGTCCGGCCATGAACCCGGGGGTCGCTGTCACAATGCCGGAGTTTACATGCGGCGTCGCGACAGCGGCCCGGAGTAGATTGGGGCCATGACGCAACAGGACTCGGGCACCGCCGCCCTGCCCGCCTTTGACCCCGATTCCTCCGCCGAACAGCCGGCGGGAGCCCTGGAAGCCCTGATTGGGCAGATCGAAGGGGAGATTGCTGAACTCCAGTTCCCGAGGTTCAGTAAGGACGATGCCCTGGCGCTGGGCC
Source organism: Arthrobacter sp. SAFR-023 (assembly GCF_051965295.1). Taxonomy (NCBI): domain Bacteria; kingdom Bacillati; phylum Actinomycetota; class Actinomycetes; order Micrococcales; family Micrococcaceae; genus Arthrobacter; species Arthrobacter sp. SAFR-023. The sequence goes on from NZ_JBQCMF010000013.1 coordinate 131,179, forward strand.
TGGAACTGGTCGAACGGGGCAAGGAGGACAACCTGCCCATCGCCATCGACATCACCAAGGGGGAGCAGGTGCTCTTCCATGTGGCGCTCGAGGGCGCCACACCGGACAACGAAGGCTGGGTGCGGGCCAAACAGCGGACTGCCGTGCGCTACGAGGAACCGTCGCTGCTGGTGGGCCTGCGCGGCAGGGCCGGCGGCGGACGGATCGAGGACAACGCTTGGTTTGACCAGTCGACCTACGCTGCGCACGGCGGAGCCTTCCCCGTCTATGTGCGGGGTGTGGGGGCGGTGGCTGTGGTCACCGTGTCCGGGCTGCCGCAGAAGGCGGACCACGACCTCGTGGTGCAGGCGTTGCGGGAGATCCACCGCTCCATGCGGCTAGGCTAAGGAAAGACCAGTGTTCATCACGCGAGGAGTTCCGCAATGAGTTTCTTCATCAAACTGCTTGGCACAGGCATCAGCCTGCTGGCGGGGTTCGCCGGCACCAAGGCCGTCGACACCATCTGGGAAAAAATCACGGGCCGGAAGCCGCCCAAGGGCGATAAGGACGACGTCCCCACCACACTGCGCACGGCCCTCACGTTCGCCCTCGTGTCCGCCTCCGTGAGCGCGGTCATCCAGGTGCTGGCCAACCGAGGCACCCAGCGGGCCATTACCCGCTTCGCCAAGACACAGGACATCGTCTAGGCCTCCCTGCCGGGTCGCAGCTGTCAGGACCCACCACGTCGAGGCCCCCCACACGGGGTGGGTTGCCCGGCAGCCCCATCCGGGCCGCGACCGGGTTACCCCAAGCACGGCAGGCCATACTGCTTCTGTTCTGAACCTGGCAGTGCTGATGACCTCGGCCGGGCTCACAACAGCCGGACCCGGCACCGCAACCTGCGGCGCCGGGTCCTTTCGCATCCAGCCTCGGCGGCCCACCGCATGCCGTCTGGAGGCCATGAGCACGGTCTCTGCAAGAGCAGCGCGGGTCCCCCCACGGCACCGTAAGAAGCCTCGAATGCCAAGGTTTTTCCAACCCGGAACCCGAACGTTTTCCCAACCACCACGATTTTTAGTGGATGCCATCAGCGTCTTTACGAGGAGACAAAAATGGTATCTACACCACATTTCCTGTCAGCCCAGCGCCTGGCCCCCCGACATCGCGGCCCCAGCCCTGCGTCCCGCCGCCGCGGCATTGCTGCCGCAACTGCCGTCCTGCTTGCGGCAACAGGAGCAGGAGCCTCCTTGGCGGCAACCCAGGTAACCCAGACGAACACGAACAAGCTGACCGCCGTCGGACCCGTCAACACCGAGTACGGCTTCCCGTCCTGGTACGAAGACAGCAACAAGACGCGCGTCGAGCTGTGCCTGGACGCGGAGAACCCGCTCTGCGGTTTCCTGCCCGGGGACATCCCGGACGAGACTGCACCCATATCGTTCCCGGGCAACTTCCCGGAAGAGGCGTTCTACATGCTCGCCGGCTCCGAACTGACTCTTCCCGGCGGCGGACGCGCCGTCCTGGTCCTCGGCCTGGAGGCGGCCTTCGCCAACACGGTCACCGAGGGGGACCAGGTGGTGTTCGGCCGCCAGCGCATCGTCGTCAAGGGCGCCCCGGCCAACTCCACCCTGACCTTCCAGCACCCCTACGGCACCATCACCATCGACACCGACGGCTCCGGCGACGGCAAGCTCGTCGAAGACATCTCACCCGCAGCAGGCAACTTCACCACGGCGCTGAAGAGCAACATCGGACCGTTCCTGAAATGGGATCCCGCCACCGCCCCGGCAGCGCCCGAGGGGTACCTCGGAGACCCGGCCCAGGACCACACCGTCACCGGAAGCCCCACCGGCTACAACAAGTTCTCCGTCAATGGCGGCGGCCTGGCCCTGGAAACCGACCAGTTCACCGTGCAGGGCAAGATCTCCACCAACCAGGGCGTCAACACTGACAGCGCCGTCCTGAACGGCAACATGATCGACGTGTTCGCCAGCAGCGGCAACGGCGCCCAACTCCAGATCGACGGGCAAGCCGGCGCCTTCGAAACCACCCCCATGCTCAGCGACCCCGACACCGGACGCTACTACGCCCGCGTCCAGTTCACCGGCACCGCACCGACGTCGGTCAAGGTCACCAACATCGGCGACAAGCCCGCCAGCAGCAGCCAGATCAACGTCACCAAACCCAGCGGCGTCATGGTCACCAAGGCCATCTACGACGGCACCAACCTGATCGTGGGCGCCACCTCCACCGCCGGCTACCCGCTCACCGTCACCGGCCTCGGCACCATGGAAGCATCAGCCACCGGAACCGGCGCCGAGAAATCCTTCCCGGTCAAAGCCCCGCCGGCCACCGTCACCGTGAAGACCCCCGAGGGCGGCACCGCAACCCTGGCCGTGACAATTTCCGGCGGCGCTGCAACGCCCGTCGGGCTGGACCCGGTCGCTCCCGCCCCGGACCCCGGCCCCGTCGTCGACACCGGCACCGGACCCATAGCCGGCGAAACCCAGCCCGCCGCCGCGGTGGCCACCGCCGCTTCCACCGCCATCACCCCCGGCGGAACCGTCCAGCTGGACGGCAGCACCTCCACCGGCGCCGCCAGCTACAAGTGGCTCCAAACCGGCGGCCCCAAAGTCGCCGTCTCCGGCGACACCACCGCCAAGCCAACCATCACCCTGCCGTTCTATGCCAAGAACACCGACACCGCTCCTTTGGCGGCCAGCACCAACGGCCCGGTTGTCATGCAGTTGATCGTCACGGACACGAACGGCATCGGCAGCGCCCCGGCAACAGTCAACCTCACGATCCAGCCGGACACCGTAGCCGTCGCCGGCTCCCGGCACCGGCTCGGCACCGAACTTCGGGTCACGGGAACCTCGACACTGGCCGGCAACACCGCCGTCCTGGCCCCGGCCACCACCGTGGTCATCTACGACACCACACCCGGCCGGGTCGCCACCAAGATCGGCACAGCACAGGTGGACACCCTCGGCGCCTGGTCCTACCGGGCCAAGCCGGGACCGAACCGGCAGATCACCAGCGTCCTGGTCCAGTCCAGCCGCGGCGGCACCGCAACCGGGCTGCTCGCCACCCGGTAGATCAAGCGATCCGCCACTACGGGTCAGGCCCCGTCTGCACAGCAGACGGGGCCTGACCCGTTAAGGACGCGGTTCAGTCTTCGGCCTCTGATGCCCGGGCCGCCTTGGCGGCCTTCTGCACCACGGCCTCCAGCTCGTCTTTGCTGAGCAGCTCCTTGTGGAGGTGCTTGGTACGGTAGCCTGCGCGGCCCACCATATGGGCCGAAACTGGGACGGTGAGCAGCTGAAAAATCCAGGCCACCAGCAGCACCGGCCACACCCACCACGTCCGCAGCTGCAGGCCCACGGCCGCGAGCAGGAGGAACAGCCCGAGCACCTGGGGCTTCGTGGCGGCGTGCATGCGGCTCATCAGGTCGGGGAAGCGCAGCAGGCCGATGGCCGCGGCGAGGGACATCAGCGCGCCCACCACCATGAACACGGCCGAAACCGCGTCGATCACAGCGTCCACGATATTGGGTTCAGGGTTCACTGCGCTGCTCCCGCCTGTCGGCCACGAACCGGGCCACCGTCACCGAGCCGATGAAGCCGATAACGGAGATGGCAACCACGAGCATCAGGTTGTTCAGGTGCCGGTTCACGGCCATGTCGATGCACAGTGCCGCGCCGAGGATGGCCAGCAGCACGTCCGCTGCGAGGACCCGGTCCAGCAGCGACGGGCCGCGGCCGATGCGGATGATCGCACCCGCGGCGGCGAGGGCCAGCGCCACAGCCGTGACGGTGAGGACAAGCCCCATCATGCTCCAGCCTCCTGGTTCAGGGCGGCAAGCTCGTCCTTCGTTCCCATAATCCGAATGAGCCCCGCCTCGGTGTCCCTGACTTCTTTACGCAGTTTGAGGACGTCCTCCCCGTTCCTCACGTTCAGCCCGTGGATGTAGAGCGTGGAGGTGGACCTGTCCACCTCCACCACCAGTGATCCCGGAATCAGGGAGATCACGTGGCCGGTGGCCGTCACCATCAGGTCCGAATGGCTCCGCAACGGAACGGCGACGACGGCGTTGGTCACTTTGGGTCCTTGGGCCACCGCCAGGTAGAACACCTGGCAGCTCGCGGCCACCACGCGCCCGAGGAACGCCACTGCGAACGGAACGGCCCGCAGGACGTTGAAGCGTCCGCTCAGCTCCACCGGCGGCAGGTAGAACAGGCGCGCCACGGCAACGGCCAGGAGGGCGCCGAAGAGCAGGTTGCCCGGGCTGAAGTCCTGCCAGAGTGCTCCCCAGACGATGACCAGCCAGACCAGCAGCGGCAGTTCCTGCCGCAGGGACACCCTCCGCCGGCTCACTTTCCGCCTCCGCTCAGCGCCGCAGCCGGGACGGGCGCGGCGTCACCGAGCACCGCCTGGATGTAGGCGGACCTGTCCAGCATGGCCGCCGCGGACTGGTCCGCCACTTGGAAGAGCGGCCCGGCGAAGACGGTGAGCGCCACGCCCAGCACCACGAGGCCCAGCGTGGACCCCACCATGGTCCGCGGCAGCAGGCGCACCGCCGTCGCGCCGCTCTCGGGGGCTGGCACCGCCAGGAGCACCGGGTCGGGGTGCTCCGCGTCCTCGGCCTTGCGCCAGAACGCGCGGTTCCACACCCTGGCGACGGCCAGGAGGGTCAGGAGGCTCGTCAGCACGCCGCCGATCACCAGGGTGTAGGCCAGCGGGGTGCCCAGTCCGATGCCGGCCTGCATCAGGCCGAGCTTGCCCAGGAAGCCCGAGAACGGCGGGATGCCGGCAAGGTTCATGGCGGGAACGAAGAACAGCAGCGCCAGCAGCGGGGACAGTTTGGCCAGCCCGGCCAGCCGGTCCACCGAGGAGCTGCCGCCGCGGCGCTCAATGAGCCCGGTGACCAGGAAGAGGCTCGTCTGAATGGTGATGTGGTGCGCCACGTAGAACACGGCCGCCGCCAGTCCGGCCACGGAGGACATCGCCAGGCCGAACACCATGTAGCCGATATGGCTGACCAGGGTGAAGGACAGCAGACGCTTGATGTCACTCTGGGCGAGGGCGCCCAGGATGCCGACGATCATCGTCAGCAGCGCCACCACCATCAACGGCGTGTTGAGGCTGTCCCCGGGGAACAGCAGGGTTTCCGTGCGGACCATGGCGTACACGCCCACCTTGGTCAGCAGGCCGGCAAACACCGCCGTGACCGGAGCCGGTGCGGTGGGGTAAGAGTCCGGCAGCCAAAAGGACAGGGGGAACACGGCGGCCTTAATGCCGAAGGCCACCAGCAGCATGACGTGCAGGAGCGTCCTGGTGCCCTGGTCCAGCTCCGAGAGCTTGATGGCCAGGTCCGCCATGTTGATGGTGCCCGTTGCGCCGTAGACCATCGCGATGGCTATCAGGAACAGCACCGACGACACCACCGAGACCACCACGTACGTGACGCCTGCCCGGATGCGCGGGCCCGTGCCGCCGAGGGTCATCAGCACGTAGCTGGCCGTCAGCAGGATCTCGAAGCCAACGTACAGGTTGAACAGGTCCCCGGAGAGGAACGCGTTGGAGACGCCGGCCACGAGGATCAGGTACGTGGGGTGGAAGATCGAGACGGGGGCGTCCTGGTCGCCGTCGGCCATGCCCTGCCCGGTGGCATACACCAGGACGGCGAGGCTCACAGCCGAGGACACCACGAGCATGAGCGAGGAGAACTGGTCCACCACCAGGACAATCCCCCACGGCGGCACCCAGCCGCCGATGTTCACCGCTGCGGTGCCGCCGTTCCAGACGGACGCCAGGAGCAGGCACTCCAGCAGAAGGGTGAGCGAGAGCAGGGCAATACTCACCGCGCGTTGCGCGCGGGAATGCCGGATCAGCACGAACGTCAGCGCCGCCCCCAGGATGGGAAGTACGACGGCGAGCGGGGCAAGGCTTGCCAGGTTCACTTCGTGCCACCTTCCGTGTCCGTGTCCGTGTCCGTGGTGAAGTTTGCGGAGCCGGGTTTCTCCTCCAGCGCCGCGTGCTCCGCCAGAAGTGTCCGCCCGCCTGCCTCGACGGTCGCCGCCGACTCGGCTGCGGCGGAACCCTCCGAGCCGAGCATGGGCAACGGGAACTCGGAGGTTTCCACGGGGATGACGGCGTCGTCCTCCGCGTCGAAGCTGGGGGTTTCGGCCACGCGGCGGTCCTCGATGTCGTCCTGGATGTCGTCCTGCCGGGCAAGCAGCCAGGTCCGGTAGATGATGCCCAGCATGAAGGCCGTGACTGCGAAGGAAATGACGATGGACGTCAGAATCAGTGCCTGCGGCAGGGGGTCGTTGTAGGACGCGGGGTCCGTGTCCTTGCTGAAGAAGGGAGCCAGGCCTGCGTAGCCGCCGGTGGCGAGGATCAGCAGGTTGGTGGCGTTGGCCAGCAGCATCAGCCCCAGCAGCACGCGCGTGAGGCTGCGTTCCAGGATCAGGTAGATGCCGCAGGCGTAGAGGGCGCCCATGACGGTCAGCAGGGTCAGGTTAACGGTCATGGCTTGCCGCCTTGGGTTGATCCGGCCGGAACGCCGGCGGGCACCTGGTTGCTGCCCTCGAAGCCTTCCTGCCCGGTACCCTCCTGCGCGTCCAGCTGCAGGGGACGTTCCTCAAAGTGTTCGTCGATCTCGGCGCCAAGGCTGCGCAGCACATCCAGCACCAGGCCGACCACGACGATGTAGACGCCGGTGTCGAAAATCGTGGAGGTGACGAATTTGATGTCGCCAAAGACTGGAAGCCAGAACTCAATAATGGCGCTCTGGAACACCTGACCGCCCAGCAGCACCGGCGCGGCACCGGACAACGCGGCGGTGGCCAGGCCGATTCCCAGGAGTGTGCCGGCGCTGATGGGGGTGGCTTCGTGCAGTTCAAAGCGGCCGCCCGCCAGGTAGCGCAGTGTGAGGGCCAGTCCGGCCATGAGTCCGCCCGCGAAGCCGCCGCCGGGGAGGTTGTGCCCGGCCAGCAGCAGGTAGAGCGAGAAGATGATCATCGAGTGGAAGACCAGCCGGGTGACCACTTCGAAGATGATGGAGCGGCGCTCCGGTGCCAGCGTGCGCCCGGCAACGAGCCACGGGTCCCGCGCGGCGGCCGCAAACTTGCGGGTCAGCGCCAGGGCGGCGCCGTCCCGCGATGATTTGTCCACGCCGTGGCGCCGGCCGACGGTCCCCTCAGCCACGGCGGACGCCGTGCGCAGCCGGTCCCCGCGGCCCCGGACGAAGATGAGGCTCGCCACGCCGGTCGCGGCGAGCGCCAGCACGGAGATTTCGCCGAAGGTGTCCCATGCTCGGATGTCCACCAGGGTGACGTTGACGATGTTGAGCCCGCCGCCGCCCTCGTAGGCCAGCTTCGGGAACTCGAGGGAGACGGGCGTGGCGATCCGGGCACCCATGGCGTGAATGGCGGCGAAGACCATGGTGGCGCCGAAGGACAGGCCGATGATCACGCGGACCACCCGGTACTTGCCGCCGGTGCGGTCGCGCAGCTCCGCAGGGAGGCTGCGCATGGCCAGCACGAACGCCACCAGGATGATTGTTTCCACGAGCATCTGCGTCAGGGCCAGGTCCGGGGCTCCCTGCAGCGCGAACATCAGGGCGATGCCGTAGCCGGTGACCGAAACCATGAGCACGGCAAGGAACCGCTTGTTGGCCCGAACGGCGGCGAGCGCCCCGATCACGATCCCGGCACCTGCCACCAGCTGCAGTGGCGAGTTGGGGTCGACGAAATACAGCCCTTCGGGAAGCGGCTTGTTCGCGGCGATCAGGGCGGACAGGGGCAGGACGAAGGCGACGCTGAGGATCACGGCCAGGTAGAAGTACAGCGAACCGCGCTGCGTGCGTCCGGTGATCCACACAGCGACGTCGTCCAGGGCACCGATGGTCAGCTGATAGCCGCGGTCGGCGTCGAACCAGGGCGGGATGGCACTCTGGATCCGGTCCACCAGCCCGCGTCCGTAGAACATCGCCGCGCCGGCGGCGAACGTGATGGCGGTCAGCCCCAAGGCTGGGGTCAGACCGTGCCACAGCGCCAGGTGCCCGGCGGCACCTGCCGCGGAGCCGGCGTCGGACGTTCCTTCCGCAAGCTGCGTTCCCCCGGTAAAAAGGGCCGCGTACGGCTGGATCCAGGCGTCCACGGGCGCCGGCCACAGGCCATACACGATGGTGAGGACGCTCAGGGCTGCCGGTGCTGCCAGGAAGGAGGGGCGAATGGCCTTGAACGGGGTGCGCTCGACGCCCGGCTTCACCGCGAAGGCTCCCCACATGAAGCGCGCGCTGTAGGCGAAGGTCAGCACGGAGCCGAGCACCACGCCCGTCAGGACCACTGCGCCCCAGGGGCCGTGACCGGCCGCTGCAGTGAAGTGCACGAACGCCTCGAGCACCGACTCCTTGGCGACGAAGCCGCCCAGCAGCGGGATGCCGGCCATGGATGCGGCGCCGATGCCGGCAACGATGCCGAGGGCACGGGAGGAGCGGAAAACGCCCGAGAGCTTGCGGATGTCGCGTGTGCCCGACTGGTGGTCGATGATGCCCACCACGAGGAAGAGGGTTGCCTTGAAGAGCCCGTGCGCGAGCAGCATGGCCAGGCCGGCGAGGGCGGCGTCGGGCTTTCCGAGCCCCACCACCATGGTGATGAATCCCAGCTGGCTCACGGTGCCGTAGGCCAGGATGAGCTTGATGTCCGTCTGGCGCAGGGCCCGGTAGCCGCCCACCAGCATCGTGGCCAGGCCGAGCCCGAGGACCATCGGCAGCCAGTAGGCAGTGTCGGTGAAGCCCGGGGCTAGGCGGGCCACGATGTACACGCCGGCCTTCACCATGGCGGCGGCGTGCAGGTACGCACTCACGGGAGTTGGTGCTGCCATGGCGCCCGGAAGCCAGAAGTGGAACGGGACCAGCGCGGACTTGGTCACCGCGCCGACCAGGATGAGGACGACGGCGGCGCCCACGGCTCCCGCTGCCGGCCCCGAAACCAGCTGCGGTGCCTGTTCGAGAACGGCGGAGATCCGGTACGTGCCGGCGCTGGCACCGAGCATGATCAGGCCAACGAGCATGGCCAGGCCGCCGGCGGTGGTGACCATGAGGGCCTGCAGCGCGGAGCGGCGGGCCGCCAGCCTTGTCCGTGCATAGCCGATCAGGAGGTAGGACAGGACGGTGGTGAGTTCCCAAAAGATGAACATCATGAGCAGGTCGTCCGCGGTAACCAGGCCGAACATCGCCCCGGCGAACGCCAGCAGCTGCGCGCCGAACCCGCCGAGGTAGCTGTCCTTGTCCTTGAAATACCGCGCGCAGTACACCAGCACCAGGGCGCCCACGCCGAGGACCAGCAGGGACATGACCCACGCCAGGGCGTCCATGCGGAAGGCGAATTCGATGCCGAGGCCCGGGATCCACGGGACAGTTTCTGCGGGCGAGCCGTTTTCTGCTGCGCCGGTTTTCCCGGGAGACCCCGTGCCGTAGACGGCGGCGTGCTGGAACAGGAGCCAAACGAATGAACCGGCCGGGACCGCGGCGAGCGCATAAAACGAGTTGCGGCCGAACTTCCGGAAGACGAACGGCGCCACAGCGGCCACCGCGAAGTGCACGGCAAGGACTGTGATCACTGGTATCTCCGCAAAGTCAGAATTCGGTTATCAAAAGTTGGAGCTGGCGGTCATTCGTTGGGTTCGGTTCCGACAGTTTATCAAGGGGGTACTGACAGTTTTCCCCGCGACGGCCGGGCGCAGGGTAAGTTTCGCGAGTTCGCGGGAGGGTTGCGGGTCCCTGTTCGCCACGGGCGGATAGCATCGGCCTATGAACTCCGCAGCCGCATCCGAGGCAACGCAGCCGCCGTCGGAACTTGAAGCAGGGCCGCAGGCGTCCAGCAAGGGCCGCGTTCTGGCCTGGGCAGCCTGGGACTGGGGGTCCGCGGCGTTCAACGCCGTCATGACGACGTTCGTCTTCACCGTCTACCTGACCTCCCAGGCGTTCGGCGGCGAAGACCAGGCGTCGGCGGTGCTCGGCGGGGCCCTGGCCGTAGCAGGTGCGGCCATCGCCCTGCTCGCGCCCGTCACGGGTCAGCGGTCCGATACCGGGGGCCGCCGCAAGTTCTGGCTGGGACTCAACACGGCCGCCGTCGCGATCCTGACAGCACTGTGCTTCTTCGTCTTTCCCCGGCCCGAGTTCCTCCTGCTGGGAGTGTCCCTGATCGCCCTGGCCAACGTGTTCTTCGAGTTCGCGGGCGTGAACTACAACGCCATGCTGGCGCAGATTTCGACGCCGGGGAACATCGGCAAGGTCAGCGGGTTCGGCTGGGGCATGGGCTACCTGGGCGGCATCGTGGCCCTGCTCATCGTGCTCCAGCTTTTCGTGCAGCCGCGCTTCGAGTGGTTCGGTGCCTCCACGCAGGACAGCCTCAACATCCGGCTGGTGGCCGTATTCTCAGCCTTGTGGTTCGTCATCTTCGCGCTGCCGGTCATGTTCGCCGTTCCGGAGCTGCCCAAGCCGAAGCGGGCCGCAGGCCTCGGTTTCCTTGCCTCGTTCGGGCTCCTGGCCCGCAGGATCAAGGCGATCTACCGGACCAGCCCGCACACCATCTTCTTCCTGCTGGCCAGCGCCATCTTCCGGGACGGGCTGGCGGCGGTCTTCACCTTCGGCGGGATCATCGCGGCCGGGACCTTCGGCTTCGAACTGCCGCAGGTCATCTTCTTCGCCATATTCGGCAACATCGTGGCGGCCGCGGGCGCGATCATCGGCGGTTTCCTGGACGACAGGGTGGGGCCCAAGGCCGTGATCATCTGCTCCCTCGCCGGCCTGCTGGTCGCCGGAACAGTCATCCTGGTGCTGGGCAACGGCAACCACACGCTCTTCGGGGTGCCATGGTCAGGGGCCACGACGTTCTGGGTTTTCGGCCTGTTCCTTTGCCTGTTTGTTGGGCCGGCGCAGTCCTCGTCCCGCGCATATCTGGCCCGGCTGGCCCCGCAGGGCGAATCCGGTGAGCTTTTTGGCCTGTACGCGACCACTGGCCGTGCCGTCAGCTTCCTCGCCCCGGCCCTGTTCACGCTGTGCATCACGGTCGCCACTCCCCTGGTGGCCCAGGGGGACGCGCAGCGCTGGGGCATTTTGGGCATCATGGTGGTGCTGCTCGCCGGGCTGCTGGTCCTCCTGCCGGTCAAGGCCCCGAGCGACGCCGAGATCGCCGTCGTCCCCCAGTCCTAGCCTGTCCTGGGAGAGAGCGCGAACAGACCTTTAAGCATTCGGCAGGGCGCGAAGTTTCAGCCGAAATCGCGAGTTCGCAGACTAGGCTGATGTTATGAACGTGGAAGAGACGGATCTCCCGGGTTTGGGCCGGCGCAAGGACTTCATGACAGCATCCGGCCGGCGCATCGGGGTGGTGGAACTCCGCGAGGGCCAGACCGAACTTTTCGTCTCCACGTGGGATGACCCGGACACCTGCCAGGCCTCCATACCGCTGACCGGCGACGAGGCGGCAACACTGGGGAACCTGCTCGGCGGCCAGCACCTCGCGATGAAGCTGACGGAGGCCCACAGGGAAGTTCCGGGGATCACCACCAGGCAGTTCTCCATCGCCGCGGATTCACCGTTCCAGAACCAGCCCATGGGCAAGGCCTGCATCCGCACCCGGTGCGGTGTTTCGATTGTGGCGATCATGCGTGAAGGTGAGGTGGTTCCCTCACCAGGTCCCGACGTCCTCCTTCACCCCGGTGACCTGCTGGTCGCTGTCGGCACGCAAGAAGGCCTGGACGCTGCGGCCGACATCCTCCGCAACGGCTGACCGTCATGGACCGCGTGGCCCTGACGCTCATCGAACTGGGGGCAGTCGTGTTCTGCCTCGGCCTGCTGGCCAGGCTGGCGGGGCGGATCGGGATGTCCCCCATTCCGCTGTATCTGGTGGGCGGATTGTGCTTCGGTGCGGGCGGCGTGGTGGAACTGAGCGGGATGAAGGAGTTTTCCCACCTGTCCGGCGAGATCGGCGTCATCCTGCTCCTGCTTATGCTCGGTTTGGAATATACGGCCACCGAACTTGTAACCGGCCTTCGCCGATCATGGAAGGCAGGAATCCTCGACTTCGTCCTGAATTTCGTGCCGGGGGCTGCCCTGGCTGCCCTGCTCGGCTGGGGAGTTGTCGGCGCCATGGTTATGGGCGGGGTTACGTACATATCGTCATCGGGCATTGCGGCCAAGGTCATCACGGACCTTGGCCGTATCGGTAACAGGGAAACCCCGGTGGTGCTCTCCATCCTGGTTTTCGAGGACCTGGCCATGGCGGTCTACCTGCCGATCCTCACCGCCACGCTCGCCGGGGTCAGCTTCCTGGGCGGCATGCAGACCGTGGGAGTCTCGCTGGCTGTTGTCACCGTTGTGCTGCTGGTAGCCCTGCGGCACGGACACCACGTCTCCAAGGCCGTGCACAGCGAGAATTCGGAAGTCTTCCTGCTCAACCTGCTCGGCGCCGCACTGCTCGTGTCCGGCGTGGCGGCGGCCCTCCAGGTGTCCGCCGCGGTGGGCGCCTTCATGCTCGGCATCGCCATCTCCGGCGCCACGGCCCACAGCGCTACGCGGATCCTCGAGCCGCTGCGTGACCTCTTCGCCGCCATCTTCTTCGTGGCGTTCGGGCTCAACACCGACCCCTCTTCCATCCCGCCGGTGCTGGCGTGGGCGCTTGTCCTTGCGGTTCTCACCGCCGCCACCAAGATCATCACCGGAGCCTGGGCCGCCAAGCACGCAGGGATCGCACGTCCGGGCCGCTTCCGCGCCGGAGCCGCGCTGATAGCACGCGGCGAGTTCTCCATCGTCATCGCAGGCCTAGCCGTGACCTCCGGGGTGGTGTCGGACGAGCTCGCCGCCCTGGCCACAGCCTACGTCCTGATCATGGCGGTCCTCGGCCCGTTGGCCGCCCGCTACATCGAGCCGGTCGTCAAGAAGTTCTCCCGCCCGGCGCGGCCGGAGCCGGTCCCGGCTTAGGTTTTGTTCGAGCGGGACCGCTTCGAGTTCGTCCGCGGCGTTCGTCGAGACGTGAGATCTCGACGCTTCCGAGGCCGCTAAGCGACGAGATCTCACCTCTCGGCGCGCCACCCGCACCGCACCAACGCGTCCAGCACACGCTGAGCGCACCCGTCGAAGCCCCATGTCCTGACCTGCGACGCCGTGATGGTCACCGAAGTCCAGCCGATCGCCGCGATGGATTCGTCCCGGCGGATGTCTGATTCGCGCTGGCGGGGTTCAAGATGGTGTCTGCCGTCGTAATTCACTGCCACTTTGAATTCGGGAAAGGCCTGATCCGGCCACGCCAATTCCCAGCCAGTTTCATCCGTGACCACGTAACCCAGCTTCGGTTCGGGGAGGCCCAGCCTGCCCAGTGCCAGCCGAAGCCGGGTTTCGGGCGCCGAGTCCGAGCCCACCCTGGCCAGTCCCAGCGCTCTCTTGGCCTTGCGGATTCCCCGCGCACCGCTACGGCCCTCCACCTGCTGCCGCAGATCGGCCAAGGAACACAGGGCGAATTTCCGTGGGCCAAAGCTTCGGGACTGGCTGCAGATGAAGAAATCAGCTGCAACCACCAGATCCTCGAGCTCAAGGATGGCGGCGAGATCCAGCCATGTCCGCGCCGGGCTCGTGACCAGAACGCCGTCGAGCTCCGTGACGTCGGCACCGAGCAAATCTAGCCGGTGGCCGGCCACACCCTTCCGCACGGGCCGGTTTCCGCCGTCGAACCTCGCCAAATGCACCCGAAAGTCAGTCTGGACGCTCCACGGAAGCGGGCATCGCCACAAGCGGCCGGCGGTACCGAGGCAGCAGGCGGATGACGGACACAGCCTGGAAAGCAGCCGGCAGGTGTGCGCAAAGTCCTGTTCGATGCCCCACGGCACGCGCACCCCACGGCTCGCCACCCGAAGGTCGCTGCGCCAGGCGCGCTGCGCGGCAACACCCGCAGAACGTTGCTCGTCGAGGGTGAAGGACCGGCCCGCGAGCTGGCCAGGCAATGGCGACGGCTTTCTCATGGGCCATTGTGTGCACGTCCGGGCCGGGCCCCTGCGGTTATCCCCAGTGTGGAGGAGAGGTGACCAGAGCGCCCCTGCCGTCGAGACGTGAGATCTCGACGCTTTCCAGGCCGCTAAGCGACGAGATCTCACCTCTCGGCGCGCAGAGCCCCGGGCGCTAAATATCCGTGCGGTGGAAGTTCAGGTGGCTCCGGCTCGCGGTGGGCCCGCGCTGGCCCTGGTAGCGGTTGCCGTACTCGCCGGAGCCGTAGGGATACTCGGCAGCGGAGGTCAGCCGGAAGAAGCAGAGCTGGCCGATTTTCATGCCGGGCCAGAGCTTGATGGGTAGCGTGGCCATGTTGGACAGTTCCAGCGTGACGTGTCCGGAAAAGCCGGGGTCGATGAAGCCGGCCGTGGAGTGCGTCAGCAGGCCGAGGCGGCCCAGTGAGGACTTGCCCTCAAGGCGCGCGGCAATGTCGTCCGGCAGCGAGACGGTCTCGTACGTGGAGCCGAGCACAAACTCGCCGGGGTGCAGGATGAACGCCTCACCCTCCTCCACCTCCACCAGCCGGGTCAGGTCGGGCTGATCCTCGGCGGGGTCGATGTGGGCGTATTTGTGGTTGTCGAAGAGCCGGAAGAAGCGGTCGATCCGGACATCCACCGAGGACGGCTGGACCATCGCGGCGTCGAACGGATCGAGGACGATCCGTTCGGAATCAATTTCGGCACGAATGTCGCGGTCAGAGATCAGCACACCCTCAAAAATACCATTGCAGAAATACCGTCGCCGCTCCCCTGCCCGGCCACACTGGCAACGCCCACGGTCAATGCCTGGACCAGTAAGCGCGCCCCGGAGCGATCACCTGGAGTTTTTGTGCAGATATTGGCCGCAAAAGGCCCTTCAACTCGCGATATCTGGACAAAAACTCAAGGGGAAGAGCGGGGTCTCAGTCCGCCGTCGTCCGTCCTTCGATGACGCCCGGCAGCTTCTCGAGCTGCCGCACCGCCGCCCTGAGCCGGCCCCGATATGCTGGGCGGACAAAGCTCCAGAAACTCTTGGAGGGGGCCTCCAGTGCGAACCGCACCCGGGTTCCGGCGCTCTCGGTGCTGAGGTAGAAACCGCCGCGCAGGAGCGACGGGCCGGACACCACCTGGAACTGGATTTCGGCGCCGGGCCGCGCCTGGGTGATCTGGTAATCGCGAGCCACGGGGCGGCCCCTCGGACCATCCATGGTCACCTGGTACCCGGCCCCCACGCTGCCTGCGCTTCCCGAACTGAGCCCTACGCTCCGGACATCGGTCTGCCACCTCGGTAGATTGGCACCGTCCAGGAGGAACGCGTAGACCGTCATGGCGTCGCGCGCAACGAGGACCTCGTGTTCTGCACCTGCCATGGGGATCCTTATCCGACGTCGGGCTCTGCCTTGCGTAGCCCGTTCCCCTGTACTGCAACTACCGAGATTCAGGATAGTCACCTGCGCCGGCCCGCGGCGGCGCACCGCCCGGGCTTTACCGAACAGTTACGGGAGCCTCCCTGGCTGGGTTTGCCGACGCGCCCCGAGCCGGATCCCAGTTGGCCGGCGACGCCGCACAACTGCGCTAAGCTAGGTTCTGCCCCGGGCAGTTTCCGGTGTGACTGCGGCTGTAGCTCAATGGTAGAGCGCTAGCTTCCCAAGCTTGATACGCGGGTTCGATTCCCGTCAGCCGCTCCAAGCCTCCTTGAATGCACCGCCTCTGGCATCACGCGGCCCGGCGCACCACCCGCAGCAGTCCCCGCCGGTTACGCAGGTCCACCTTCAGGGTCAGCTCACCTTTGCGGGCAAGCACGACGGCGACAGTCGCCGCCGCGAGCGCCGGCACCCCTCCCGCCACCAGCAGGCCGGCGTGCGGATCCACATGCTCGGCGATGAACCCGATCATGGGTCCGCCGAGGGCCTGGCCGCCGATCAGCACCATGATGTACAGGCTCATTACGCGGCCGCGGATGCCCATGTTGGAGCTGGTCTGCACCAGCTGGTTGGACGCAGTGAGGAACATCAGGCACCAGAACCCGGACAGCACCAGGGCGGCGCCGAAGAGTGGCAGGGTGGGCACGGTGGCGGAAAGGCACAGCATCAGCCCGTACATGCCGGCGGCCAGGACAACGGACCGCAGCCGCAGCTGCCTCCGCCTGGTGGAGGCGACCGCACCGGTCAGCGCCCCGAGGGCCACGAGGGCATTCAGCATGCCGTAGCCGCCCGCGCCGATTCCGTACACCCGGTCCGCGAAGGCGGCGAGGAGCACCGGCAGGCTCATGGCGAACACTGAAATGAACCCCACCATGAGCCACGGCCAGTAGATAGTGGGCTTGCTCAGCGCGTACCGCAGCCCCTCCCGCAGCATGCCTTTGGACTTGGGCGCCGGCGGGCTGACGAACAGCTCGTCGCGCCGCAGCAGCAGGAGCATGGCCACGGTGGAGCAGCAGGCCGCGGCGTTGGCGGCGAAGGCCCACCCGGCGCCGACGGCGGTCAGCAGCACCCCGGCGATTGCCGGACCGATCAGGCCGCCCAGCTGGAACGTGGTCGAGTTCACGCTGATGGCGTTGCGCAGATACCGGGGCCCCACCAGTTCATGGACGAACACCTGCCGGGCCGGCTGGTCCAGCACTGTGACGAGGCCAAGTACCAGCGCGATGACGTAGACATGCCAGACCTGGATCATCCCGCTGAGCGCCAGGGCGGCGAGCGCCGCGGCGAGGACAGCCGCGGCCGACTGACACAGAATGAGGATTTTGCGCTTGGAGAACCGGTCCACGATCATCCCGCCCCACGGTCCCAGCAGAAGCGATGGCAGGAACTGCAGCGCCACGGTGAACCCGACGGCGGTGACGGAGCCGGAGAGCTGGAGCACCAGCCAGTCCTGGGCGATCCGCTGCATCCAGATGGCTATGACGGCAATGAAGTGGCCCATGGCGAAGAGACGGAAGTTGGGAACCCGGAGTGAGATGAAGGTGTGACGCCACGGAAGGCGTTCACTGACGACGGCGACGGGCTGGGTGACGGTGGCCAGTGGCGGCGGTGGGGGTGTCACAGGAGTTCCTCAGGTCAGCGGGCCGGCGGGGATGCCCTCAACGCTATGGCGCACACCTTCAATTGTGGAAGACTATTGCTCCTATAACTATCATTGCCGAACGTAATGATTGCCCGGCGGAAGGAGGACGCATGTTCGAACCGGCCCAGCTCAGGTCCTTCCTGGCCGTTGCCGAAACGTTGAGCTTCACCAAGGCAGCAGAACGCCTGGGCCTGGCCCAGCCGACGGTCAGCCAGCACGTCCGCAAGCTCGAGGTCGCGGCCAAGCGGACGCTCATCAGCCGGGACACGAGGGACGTCAGGCTGACGGACAACGGCGATGCCATGGCCGGCTTCGCCCGCAGCATCCTCGCGGCCCACGATGCCGCGGCCCGCTACTTTTCCGGCTCCGCCATGCGCGGGCGGCTGCGCTTCGGAACCGCGGACGACCTCGCGATCACCGGCCTGCCGCGCATCCTGCGCGAGTTCCGGCAGATCTACCCGCAAATCAACCTCGAGCTCACCGTCGGCCAGAGCGACCAGCTGTACAAGCGCCTGAATTCCGGCCAGCTGGACCTCGTGTTCGTGAAGTGGGTCGCCGGCGCGAAGGACGGCACTGTGGTCCAGCACGACACCTTTTCCTGGGTAGGACTCGAACAGACCGCACTCGAGCCGGGCCATCCGGTGCCGCTGATCGCCTATCCCGCGCCCAGCCTGAGCCGCAAGCTTGCCATCGACGCGCTCGAATCCGTGGGCCGGACCTGGCGCATCACGTGCACCACCAAGCAGATCAGCGGCGTTCTGGCGGCAGTCCGCGCCGGCATCGGGGTGGCCGTGATGCCGTCCTCACTGGTGCCCGAGGACCTGAAAATCATCACCCGCCGCTTCGAACTGCCGCCGGTGGGCGACGTCGATTTCACGCTGATCAGGAACCCGCTGGCGAACGCCGAAGTCATCGACGCCCTGACCCAGGCCATCATGGGAAGAACCCTCAAGAAGCCTGTTTGAGCCAGCCGGGACCGGGGTACGGAAGCAAAATGATTGATAACGGTTCGCAGCTGGCCTATGCTGTGACTGTTGCGGTCATGCAGCGGCCGATAACACGCACAGGTTTCGATAACGAACATGCTTGGTAATGACGCCCGCGTGTTCGGGATAGGTACGCCGTGACCACAGCCGCAAACCCCCGTTATACCCGCCACTCGATGCCCCTGGACGCCGAATATGTCGGCCAGCCAAACTGCGAAAAATGCGGAACAGACGAGTTCATCTACCTTGAGTCTTTCGTGCCGCCCAAGCACCGCCAGGACGGCAGCGTCCGGAAACTGGGCGAAGTCGCGTACACCTGCACGCGCTGCGAGGACTTTTCCGCACACAGCGTTCCCGCGTCGTGGGCTCCACCCGGCTGGTATCTGGGCTAAGCAGCAAACACAACAGAACGGGCGGGCACCTTATGGGTGCCCGCCCGTTCTGCTGCCTGCCCCGCTGGATCGGCGAGACTCTAGATCAGCAAGACTCTAGATCAGTGCATCGGAGAGGTGGTTCGGCGTGCCGAACCGGTGCGCCGTGATGCTGACAGCCTGCTCGTGCAGGAACGGCAGCAGTTCAATACGGCCGGCTTCCGTCACCTCGTGGGCGTAGATGGCGAGGTCCGGACGGCCGCCGGTCGCCTCGGCCAGGTCAGCTGCGGAGCCGCCGATCAGGCGGATGCGTCCGCCGGACAGCTTGCCCGCCGCGGCGAGACGTCCCGCGGATGCCAGCCACTCGGCGTCGTTCTCCACCGTCACGGCGATGTCCAGCCCGGTGAGCACGGAACGCAGCTGGGCCGGAAGCTCGACGCCGGAGGAGACAGTGAGCGGGGCAGCGGCCAGCACGCCGGCGCCTACTGTCCGGACGAGGGCCCGGAGGGACCCGCCGTCGGACAGCCGGACGGTGACCGGCAGCGCACGGTAGCGGAAAATGTTCCGCTCTGCGCTCAGGCCCGAGACATCCTTGGAGGTGCCGAATTCGTCCGCCCAGGCAAGGGCGTCGGAACCGAGCGCCCGCTGGAGGGCCTCAACGTCAGCAGTGCTGAGTTCGCCCTTCACAGCGTCCACGAGCCGCTGCACCCGGCGGTTGGCGATGCCCGCCGAAGCGCCCTGGGTGCTCTCGGTGCTGGTCCAGTCACCAAGGCCGGCGAGGTAATTGGGGCCGCCCGCCTTGGTGCCGGCGCCAACTGCCGACTTCTTCCAGCCGCCGAACGGCTGGCGCTGCACGATGGCACCGGTGATGCCGCGGTTGATGTAGAGGTTGCCGGCCTGGATGGTGTCCAGCCACAGCCCCAGCTCATCCGTATTAAGGGAATGCAGACCGGCGGTCAAGCCGTACTCGATCTGGTTCTGGATGGCGATGGCCTCTTCCAGGGTGTCCGCGGTCATGACGCCGAGGACGGGACCGAAGAACTCGGTCAGGTGGAAGTAGGATCCGCGCTTGACGCCGTAGCGCACGCCCGGGCTCCAGAGCCGGCCGGTCTCGTCCAGCTTCTTGGGCTCAACGGCCCAGTTCTCGCCCTCGCCGAGGGTGGTCAGCGCGTTGAGCAGCTTACCCTTCGCCGGCTCAATGATCGGGCCCATCTGGCTGGTGGGGTCCTCCGGGTAACCAACCTTCAGGGAGGTGACGGCGTCGATCAGCTGGTTGTGGAACCGCTTGGACTTGGCAACCGAGCCCACCAGGATCACCAGGGAGGCGGCGGAGCACTTCTGTCCGGCGTGGCCGAAGGCCGAGTAGGCAACGTCCTTCGCGGCCAGGTCCAGGTCCGCGCTCGGGGTGACGATGATGGCGTTCTTGCCGCTGGTCTCCGCGAGCAGCGGCAGGTCCTTGCGGAAGGAGCGGAACAGCTCGGCGGTCTCGTAGCCGCCGGTCAGGATCACGCGGTCCACGGCCGGGTGGGAGATCAGCTGCTGGCCGAGCTCGCGTTCGCCCAGCTGGACCATGGTGAGCACGTCGCGGGGCACGCCGGCTTCCCACAGCGCCTCAATCATCACGGCACCGCTGCGGCGGGCCTGCTTGGCAGGCTTGATCACGACGGCGGAGCCGGCGGCGAGTGCCGCGAGCGTGGAACCGGCGGGGATGGCCACCGGGAAGTTCCACGGCGGGGTGACCACGGTCAGCTTCGCCGGAACGAAGGTGGCGCCGTCAACCTGGTCCAGCTTGCGGGCGGACTCGGCGTAGTAGTGGGCGAAGTCCACGGCCTCGCTGACCTCGGGGTCGCCCTGGTCGATGGTCTTGCCGGTCTCGCTGGCCATCACCTCGAGCAGGTCGGCGCGGCGGGCCTCGAGGACATCGCCGGCACGGTGCAGGATCTCGGCACGCTCGGCGCCGGACAGCGCACCCCACGCCTTGCCCTTTTCAACGGCCGTGGCAATCACGGTGTTGAGGGTGTCCGCGTCGGTGATGGTGGCGGCCTCAACGGAGGCGTTGCCCAGGGTCGACGCCGCGACGCGGTCCAGGATGGCCCGGCCCCAGTCACGGTTGGCCGGCAGGGACGGGTCCGTGTCCGGAGTGTTGTGGAAGCCGGTGCGGGGCATCAGCTCTGCCGGCTGGCTGCGGTTCTGCAGGCGGTTGGGCGGCGGCACCTCGTCGTCGAGCTCTTCCAGAGAGGACAGGAAGCGCTGCTTTTCGCGCTCGAAGAGCCCCTCGTTTTCGCTGAGTTCGAAGACGGCCGACATGAAGTTTTCCTGGCTGGCACCCTCTTCGAGGCGGCGGATCAGGTAGGCGATGGCGACGTCGAATTCGGCCGGGTGCACCACAGGCGTGTAGAGCAGCAGGGAGCCGACGTCCTTCTTAACCGCCTCAGCCTGGCCCTGTGCCATGCCGAGCAGCATCTCGAATTCGATGCCCTGCTGTGCGGTATCCGCGATGCCGCGCTGCTTGGCCAGCAGCCAGGCGAAGGCAATGTCGAACAGGTTGTGCCCGGCGACGCCGATGCGGATGTTGCCGATCCGGTCCGGGTGCAGCGCGTAGTTGATGACGCGCTTGTAGTTGATGTCCGAGTCCAGCTTGGTGCCCCACGTGGCCAGCGGCCAGTCGTGCAGCGAGGCTTCCACCTGCTCCATGGGAAGGTTGGCGCCCTTGACCACGCGGACCTTGATGGCCGCGCCGCCGTCAGCGCGGCGCGCGGCAGCCCATTCCTGCAGCCGGATCATGGCGGCGAGGGCGTCCGGGAGGTAGGCCTGGAGCACGATGCCGGCTTCCAGGTTCTTGAACTCGGGCTTGTCCAGGATCCGGGTGAAGACCGCGATGGTCATGTCCAGGTCCTTGTACTCCTCCATGTCCAGGTTGATGAACTTGTTCTTTTGCCCGGCGGCGGAGTAGGAAGCGGCGCGGGCGAACAGTGGCGTGAGCTTCTCGACAACGTGCTCCACGGCCTCGTCGAAGGCCCAGGCCGAGTGCGGGGCCACGGTGGAGGACACTTTGATGGAAACGTAATCCACGTCCGGGCGGGCCAGCAGGGTGTGGGTTCCCTCGAGCCGGCGTGAGGCCTCGTGCTCACCGAGCACGGCCTCGCCGAGCAGGTTCACGTTGAGCTTGATGCCGTCCTTGCGGATCTTGGCGATGGCCGGGCCCAGCTTGGAGTCGGTGGCGTCAACGATGAGGTGGCCCACCATTTCGCGGAGGACCTTGCGGGCCACAGGGATGACAACCTGCGGCAGGACCGGTGCCATGCGGCCGCCCAGCTGGACGGCGCTACGCATGTACCAGGGCAGGAAGGCGGGAACCTTCGGGGCGAGGGCGGCGAGGTTGCGGGCGGCGACGTTCAGGTCCTCGGGACGGACCACGCCGTCGACGAAGCCCACGGTGAAGTCCAGCCCGTTCGGGTCCTTCAGGACGCCGGCGAGCTGCTCTGCGGAAGCGTCCACGGGCATCTTGGCGGCTTCGGTCAGCCAGCGGCGAACGAGGGCAATTGCGTCAGTGGCCAGGGCGGTCGCTTCGGCGACGTCGGACCCTGCCGAGGGGGTGGCGACGGCGCCGGCTGCAGCGGCGCCCTTGCCTGCCTGCACGCGGTGATCCGTGGCGGTGTTGGTCATGGCTTTCCTCGTTCTTTCAGTGCGATGTGATCGTCTTATTCATCAGTATGAGCCTCGCGTCGCTTAAGATAAAGCGATCTTTCCTTAGCAATACGCGTTAGGAATACCGATCGTTCTGGAATCCCGTCAGCCACCCGTGAGTAGAGCCGCCCGGCCCCGCCTTGGAGGTGCGCACGCGTCGTCGAAATCCCCGCAGGACGTGAGGACGCGTCGAGGGAAACACCGCAGGACGTGAGGACGCGTCGGGGGAATTGCTGCAGGACGTGAGGACGCGTTGAGGGAATTGCTGCAGGACGTGAGGACGCGTTGAGGACCTCGAACCCTCCCTCAGCTTTCGCCGCCAAAACCCCAACGCGTCCTCAGCTCTCGCCGCTTAAACCAAAACCCTCCCGCACCTTGGGGCGCGGGAGGGCTCGTCGGTGACGCGACAGAGGTGAACGGGCTACACCTGCGTGTGCATCTCCACTGCTTCGTCGTGCCGCGGGCTGTTCGGGTTCATCAGCGAATGCCGCTTGCCGTAGCCGAAGTAGATCACCAGGCCGATTACGAGCCAGATGCCGAAGCGCAGCCAGGTCTCCCAGTGCAGCTGGAACATGAGGAAGGCGGAAGCCAGGACACCAAAGGCGGGGACCACCGGCATCAGCGGGAGGCGGAAGGTCCGGGGCGCCTCCGGCTTGGTGTAGCGGAAGATGATGACGGAAACGCAGACCACGACGAACGCGGCGAGGATGCCGATGTTGGTGAGGTCGGCGACGGCCTTGATGGGGAACACGCCGGCCAGCAGCGCCGAGGCGATGCCGCCGATCCAGGTCACGCGCTGCGGCGTACCGTGCCGGTCCGTCTTCGAGAACCAGCCGGGGAGAAGGCCGTCGCGGCTCATGGAGAACCACACGCGGGTGACGCCGAGAAGGAACGTGAGCATCACGGTGAGGATGGACAGCACGGCGAAAACGGAGATGATGGTGGCGATGACGGGAAGGCCGACACCCTGGAACGCCGACGCGAAGCCAGCGGCGGGATCGATGTCCTTGTAGTTCTGCATGCCGGTGAGCACGAGGGTAGCGGCAACGTAGAGCAGCATGGCGATGATGAGGGACAGGATGATCGCCTTGGGCATGTGCTTCTTGCCATCGGTCGCCTCTTCGGCCGCAGTGCTCATGGCGTCGTACCCGAACACGGCGAAGAACACGGTGGCCGAGCCCGCCAGGACCGGTCCGAAGCCGCTGGGCATGAACGGGTTGAAGTTTTGGGTGTTGATGTAGAAGACGCCCAGCCCGATGATGAACAGGATCAGGACAACCTTGATGGCAACGGCAATCAGTTCGAAGCGGCCGAAAGTCTTGGTGCCGCGCGAGAGGATCCAGGTGACCAGCAGGCAGACAAGGATGGCGGGAATGTTGATGATGCCGCCCTTGCCCTCATCCATGGTGGACGTCATCCAATCGGGCATGTGGATACCGATGCCGGACAGGAAGGCGTCGAAGTAGCCGGAGATGCCGATGGCCACCACGGCCACGATGGCGATGTACTCCAGCAGCAGGTCCCAGCCGATGAACCAGCCGATGATTTCGCCCAGTGCCACGTAGCCGTAGGTGTACGCCGAGCCTGCACGCGGGATCATGCCCGCAAACTCTGCGTAGGAGAGCGCCGCGGCAGCCGAGGCCAGTCCGGCGATCAGGAAGGAAATGAGCACCGCAGGCCCGACGCCGGGCGTGTCGGCACTGCCGTGCGCCACAAGGCCGGCCAGCGAAAAGATGCCCACGCCGATGATGCCGCCGACGCCGATGGCGGTCAGCTGCCACAGCCCGAGGGACTTGAACAAGCCGCTGTGCTTGTTCTCTACTTCGATGTCGTCAATGGGCTTGCGCCTCAAGATTGACTGCGATGGATCTTTTGTACTCATCGGGACTCCTGCGTAGGTGCGGCCCCACCATTTCGCCCTGTGATGGGGGTAACTCAATCTGTTTAGTATGCAAGCAGTGTTGCATTAGATAAAGTGCATACTTCTAACCAGTATTCATTAGTCCAACTATTCAGTTCTGCAACCCAAGGAACAGCCCATGCTTGATGTTCGCCGGTTGAGGCTGCTCCGCGAGCTGAAGATCCGGGGCACGCTCGCCGAGGTGGCAGCAGCCCTGCAGTACAGTCCTTCCTCAGTGTCCCAACAATTGGCCCTGCTTGAGAAGGAAGTAGGGGTGGAACTGCTCAGGAAAACCGGCCGCCGCGTGCAGCTGACCCCGCAGGCCGAGGTTCTGGTGGCGCATACGGCACACTTGCTGGAAACCCTGGAGCAGGCCGAGGCAGACCTGGCCGCGTCCCTGACCACCGTCTCGGGAACCGTGCGGATCGCCGTCTTTCAGTCCGCGGCACTGGCGCTTATGCCGGACGCACTGACGCGCCTCTCCGCGACCTACCCCGAGGTCCGGATCGAAATGACACAGCGCGAGCCCGAGACGGCGCTGCATGAGACGTGGGCCCGTGACTTCGACCTGGTCATCGCCGAGCAGTACCCCGGCCACGCAGCGCCCCGCTACCCCGAGCTGGACCGTGTCCGCCTCACGAGTGACGCCATCCGCCTCGCGGTGCCGCCGGCCGCCGAGGGCAGGGCGAAAGTCGACTCGCTAGCAGACACGGCCGAGATGCCCTGGGTGATGGAACCTCGTGGTGCGGCTTCACGCCACTGGGCGGAACAGGCCTGCCGGAGTGCAGGCTTCGAGCCCGACGTCCGCTTCGAAACAGCTGACCTCCAGGCCCAGATCCGCCTGATCGAGTCGGGGAACGCCGTCGCCCTGATGCCGGATCTGGTGTGGACCGGCCGGGGCACAACGGCCCAACTGCTGGATCTTCCCGGCAAGCCCCGGCGTACGGTCTTCACCTCCGTGCGGCGCTCCGGCGCGCAGCGGCCCGCCATCCTCGCGGCCCGCGAAATCCTTGCCTCCACCGCCGCTACCATTGCGGCTGCCCAGGAAATCGATACCGGAGCCGACGCCTCCGGGGCCCCGGCGGGAGCAGGAACCGCCGCGGCAGAGGCAACAGCAGAAGGACCAGCAGCCGCCAGAGAAGGCGGCGAAGCGGTTTAGCAGATGTTCCCTGGCTCACAGCCAAGCGTTGACCCCGGCGTTAGACTGTTGACGTTATGAATCGCACAATGTTTAAGTCCAAAATCCACCGGGCCACTGTCACGCACGCGGACCTGCACTACGTGGGTTCAGTCACCGTTGACCTGGACCTGCTCGACGCTGCCGACATTTTGCCCGGCGAGCTCGTGGCCATTGTGGACGTCACCAACGGTGCCCGCCTCGAGACCTACACCATCGCCGGCGAGCGCGGTTCCGGCGTCATCGGGATCAACGGCCCCGCAGCCCATCTGGTGCACGAGAACGACACCGTCATTCTGATCACGTATGCGCAGATGACCACCGACGAAGCGAAGACCTACGAACCAAAGGTTGTCCACGTGGACAAGGACAACCGCATCATCCAGTTGGGCAACGACCCCGCCGAAGGCCTCACCCCGGGGCTGTTGCGGCCGCCGTTCGCACTCAACAACGCCGCGCTGAGCTAGGACCATCGCGCGCGGCCGGCCAGAACGGACCCGGCACAAACGGCGAGATCCGCGCCACAAGGTGTCCCGCGGCTGAATAAATCTGATTAGGCTGGGATGGTGGATGCCACCCCCTGCCCTAGCCTGCCCCTGGCGGCAACCCCGGCGGCAAGTCCGTGCTAGGCGTCCTCGCAGGCTTTTTTGTGGTCTGGTCCATCATTCTGGTGGGCATGTTCGTCGGCAGGCGCAAGATCCTGGGCGAGAATGCCCGCCAGGTCCTGAGCGGACTGACCTTCTTCGTCGCCAGCCCCGCACTGCTCTTCGAGACGCTGAGCAGGGCAAGCCTCCGTGACGTTTTCGCCGCCCCGCTGCTCGTTGCAGCAGTTGGCGCCGCCACCACCGCCGCACTGTTCTTTGTCATCGTCAGGTTCCTGCTCAAGCGGACCGTCCCGGAAGCGCTGATGTCGTCCATGAGCGCTTCACTGGCGAACTCCGCCAATCTGGGCATCCCGATAGCCGTGTATGTCCTCGGTGATGCCAGCCACGTCGCTCCCCTGCTGATCTTCCAGCTGGCGTTTTTCACGCCGATGTTCCTCATGGCCCTTGACGCCACCACCAGCTCACACCGCACCACGCCGCTTCGGTTCATCATGCTGATCCTGAAAAACCCCATGATTGTGGGCTCGGCCCTCGGGCTGCTGGTCGCCGGAACGGGATGGCAGCTCCCGCCGCTGCTTCTGGAGCCGATCCACCTGATTGGCGGCGCCGCAATTCCGGCCATGCTGATGGCCTTCGGCATGAGCCTGAACGGGTCAAAGCCGCTGCAGGCAGCCGCTGGCCGGAGAACCGACGCCCTGCTGGCCAGCGGCTTCAAGCTCTTCGTGCACCCGGCCATCGCCTATCTGTTTGCACGCTTCGCCCTCGGACTGGACGGCCCGGCGCTGTTCGCCGTCGTGGTCACGTCCGCCCTGCCCACCGCGCAGAATGTTTTCGTCGCCGCCAGCCGGTACAAGGCCGGGCTCACGGTCGCGAAGGACACCGTCCTGATCACCACGATCGTGGCCGTGCCTGCGATGATCGGTGTGGCCCTGCTTCTGGCATAACTGCCGCCCCGTCCCCAACCGCTCCGCGGCTGCCGCCCGAACTGGAGGAAACCTTGAACACCACCCTGGACACCGCGATCATCGGAGGCGGAGCCATGGGTTCCGCTGCCGCCTGGGCGCTGGCCGACCGCGGGCGTGACGTGACCCTGCTCGAGCAGTTCACGCCCGGCCACCTCAAAGGTGCCTCGCACGGCGCCACCCGGAACCTGAGCCTCGCCTACGCCGAGCCTGAGTACGTGGCCATGCTGGCCGAGGCGCTGAAGCTGTGGGCCGAGCTCGAGGACGCGAGCGGCGAGCGGCTGCTGGCGCGCACCGGCGTCGTCAACCACGGCCCAGACCCGCGCCTTGGCGAGATCCACGCAGCACTGAACAGCGCCGGCCTCCGCGCGGACTTCGTTCCGCTCGCTGAAGCCGGCGAGCGCTGGAGCGGCATCCGCTTCGACCAGCAGGTTCTGCACATGCCCGACGGCGGCCAGCTCAACCCCGAGGCCGCCCTTCCGGCGTTCCAGCGGCTCGCGGCCGGGAACGGCGCAGCAATCCGGCACGGCGTGAAAGTTGTGCGGCTGGAAATACTCGACGACGGGGTCCGGCTTACCGTAGAAGACGGCGGCCGGACGGAGGTGCTCACCGCCCGGCAGGCGGTGGTCACCGCGGGCGGCTGGACCTCCAAGCTGCTGGCAGGTGCAGTCGCCACGCCGCGCCTGACCGTCACGCAGGAGCAGCCGGCCCACTTCCGCACCACCGACGACGGCGCCATTTGGCCCGGGTTCAACCACTTCCCCGGCGAGGGCGGGGACTACGCCGGCTGGTACTCCCCCGTGTACGGCATGCTGACACCCGGAGAGGGCGTCAAGGCGGGCTGGCACGGCGTGGGACCAGTAGTGGACCCGGACCGGAGATCCTACCTGCCCGAACCGCGCCAGCGCGCAGCCCTGCAGCAGTACGCGAGGGACTGGCTGCCCGGCGTGGACGCCGACGCGATGACCGACATCAGCTGCACGTACACCACCGCCCCGGACCACAACTTCGTGCTGGACCGGATCGGGCCCGTGGTCATCGGGGCGGGCTTCGCCGGCCACGGCTTCAAGTTCACGCCCGTGGTGGGCCGGATCCTGGCCGACCTCGCCACCGGAGAGGGCCCCGCACCGGCCATCTTCGCCGCCTCCCGGGCCTAGGACCGCGCACCCCTTAGGCCTTACCCCAGGGGTGACTATCCGGCAGGCGTCAGACGCGGACCAGTCCGGCTGCCTCCGCAAGGAGCTCCACCGAACGCAGCCGCTCATCGGTTCCGTTGCTCTGGTGCGCCACGATGAGCTCGTCGGCGTCGGCGTGCCGGGCGAAGCCCTCCAAGTAGTCCAGCACGGCGTCCGGGGTGCCCACAGCCGAGTACTTCATCATCTGCGAGACGTGCTGTCCCTGCGGCGAGTCCAGGATCATGTCCGCTTCGTCGTCGGTGAATTGCCGCCCGCCGCCGAAGAACAGCGAGACGCGGGCCCGCATCGTGGCGCGCAGCATCTCCTGGGCGTCCGAGGCAGCATCCGCAGCCACCACATTGACGCCGGCGATGACGTGCGGGGCGGACAGCTGCTCCGACGGTTTGAACTCCCGCCGGTACACGGCGACGGCGTCCTGCAGCGCATTCGGGGCGAAGTGGGATGCGAAGGCGTACGGCAGTCCCAGCTGGGCCGCCAGCCGCGCTCCGAAGAGGGAGGAGCCCAAAATGTAGAGGGGCACGTTGGTTCCCCTGCCCGGCGTAGCCTCCACGCCCTGCACGCGGGTGGGCCCGGTGAGGTAGCCCTGCAGTTCCAGGACGTCCTGCGGGAAGGTATCGGCCGAATGCGGGTCACGGCGCAGTGCCCGCATGGTGTTCTGGTCGCTGCCGGGCGCACGTCCCAGGCCCAAGTCGATCCGGCCGGGGTGCAGGGTCTCCAGGGTGCCGAACTGCTCGGCGATTGTGAGCGGGGAATGGTTGGGCAGCATCACGCCGCCTGCTCCCAGCCTGATGCTCTCGGTGTGAGCGGCCACGTGGGCGATCAGCACGGACGTGGCCGACGACGCGATGGAAGACATGTTGTGGTGCTCGGCGTACCAGACGCGCCGGTACCCGAGCTTTTCGGCCAGCTGCGCCATGGCGACGCTCCCGGCTAAGCTCTCCGCCGCCGTCTGGCCCTTGCCGATGGTTGCCAGGTCGAGGATGGAGAGGGGAACAGTCACGGCAGGACAGCCTTTCATAGGGGTTGCGCGGCTGCCGGCCCAGCGGTGGTCCGGCACATTGGGAACAACGACGGCGGCGCCCGGGTTATTTCTGTCCGGCCCGGTGACGCTGTCCACATATCCCGCCCATCCGCCGGCCGCTATGCTGGCGGGATGGCCAACAAGTCCACTGCAGATAAAGTAGCCACCATCCAAAAGGGCTACGCCCTGGAGGGTGCCACCATCGAACTGGGCGCCGCCATCGTCGACGGCGAACTGCACAAGGACGCTCCGGTCCGGCTGCCGCTGTCCATGATGAACCGGCACGGGCTCGTGGCCGGCGCCACCGGCACGGGCAAGACCGTCACCCTGCACATGATGGCGGAACAGCTCTCGACCGCCGGGGTGCCCGTGTTCCTGGCGGATATCAAGGGCGACCTTTCCGGGCTTGCGACGGCGGCCGCCGGAAGCGACAAGCTGGCCAAGCGGACCGAAAGCATCGGGCAGGCGTGGTCCGGGAAGACGTTTCCGGTGGAGTTCCTGGCCCTCGGCGGGGACGGCGATGGCATCCCGGTCCGCGCCACGATCACGTCGTTCGGGCCCATCCTGCTCTCCCGCGTACTGGAGCTCAATGACACCCAGGAATCCAGCCTCCAGCTCGTGTTCCACTTTGCGGACAAGAACAACCTCGAGCTGGTGGACCTGAAGGACCTGCGCGCCGTCATCCAGTTCCTCATCTCCGACGAGGGCAAGGAACCGCTTAAGGAACTGGGCGGCCTGTCCAAGGCCACTGCCGGCGTCATCCTCCGGGAACTCGTGGGTCTCGAGGCGCAGGGCATGGAGCGGTTCTTCGGGGAGCCGGAGTTCGACACCGCCGAACTGCTCCGGACGGCGCCTGACGGCCGCGGCGTCATCAGCTGCCTGGAGCTGCCCACCCTGCAGACCAAGCCGATGGTTTTTTCCACGTTCCTCATGTGGCTTCTCGCGGATCTGTTCGAGGACCTGCCCGAAGCCGGCGACCTCGACAAACCCAAGCTTGTCTTTTTCCTCGACGAGGCGCACCTGCTCTTCAGTGACGCCTCGAAGGCCTTCCTGGAAGCCATCACCACCACCGTCCGCCTCATCCGTTCCAAGGGAGTCGGCATCTTCTTCGTCACGCAGACCCCGAAGGACGTCCCGGCGGATGTCCTCGGGCAGCTGGCCAACCGGGTCCAGCACGCCCTCAGGGCATTCACGCCGGAGGATGCGAAGGCGCTCAAGGCCACCGTCTCCACGTTCCCCATCAGTGACTATGACCTCGAGGAGACCCTGACGTCCGCGGGCATCGGCGAAGCCGTCATCACGGTCATGAACGAGCGAGGCGCCCCGACGCCGGTTGCCCTCACCCGCCTCCGGGCACCAGAATCCGTCATGGGCCCCAGCGCCGCCGAACTGGTCAGGAGCACCGTGGCGGGGTCGGCGCTGCTTGCGAAGTACGGCACTGCGGTGGACAACGTCTCCGCGTACGAGAAGCTGACCGGCAAGGCCGGGGCCCCCACCGGCGCCGCGGCCGCCGGGCAGCCGCCGGTGCCTTCGCCCGAGGTGTTCGTCCCGGGCAATCCTGATCCAACGGCGATCGACGACGAAGCGCGCCGGATCGAGGAGGAGATCCTGGGCCGTCCCAGCAGCAGGCAGCCCGGCAGCGGGCGGGCCGAAAACGGACGGCCGGACGGCGGGCCGGTCTCGGCGCCCCCGGCCGGACGTCAAGCTCCCCCGTCCGGCGGGATGATGGAGGACATCACCGGCGCCCTCGGCGGGGCCCTTGGCAGCGGCCTGAAAAGCATGGCCCGGTCCATGGGAACGCAGCTCGGCCGGGAACTCCTGCGGGGCGTTTTCGGCACCTCTTCCCGGCGCCGCCGCTAGCGGAAACGCAGCGCCGACAGCGGCGGCTGCGTCCCGCCGTCGGGCTTTCCTGCACGGTGGGCGGGCGTCATGGGGACCACCCCTACTCCAGAGTTGCCTGACGTTGCAGGTAACGTGGGGTGCGTGCAAATGAGTCAAGCGTTGGTGAAGACGGCGGCCGGATGGCTGCTGGGCCTCATGCTTGCCATCGTTGGCGCCATCGTTTCGGTCAATCTGGTCAACTCCTCCGTGGCCAGTCCTCAACAGCCCGTGCGCGAATATCTGGAGGCCCTGCAGCACGGCGAAGGTGAACGGGCGCTGGGACTGCTCCGCGCGTCGGTACCGGACGCCGACGCCGCCATGCTCGACGGCACCGCGCTGCAGACCTCTGCCGCGCGGATCACGAACGTCAAACTCGGAGCCGCGGTGGGCCGTGGCGGCAACCGCGTGATGGTGCCGATGGACTACACCATCGACGGCAGCCAGCTGCACACCGAGTTCCTGCTGGAGAGCACCGCCACAGAATGGCTGTTCTTCCACAAGTGGTCCTTCGTGCCTGCCACGCTGCCCACCGTTGACGTGACAGTGGTGAACTCCAGTGAGGCAACGTTCAACGGCGTGCCCGTGAACATGCCCGGCGGCCACAACAGCTTCGCGGTGTTCTATCCGGGCGAGTACGAGGCGTCCCTCAACGGCCAGTACTTCGCCGCTCCGCCCACGCGGGCCACGGTCTCCGGACGGGAGGCTCCCGCCGCGCCCCTGAACCTGCTCACGCACGCCACCGACGAACTGAACCAGGCGGTCTCCGCACGGGTCAAGGAATTCCTCGACAAGTGCGCGGCCGAAGCCGGCCGGCAGCAGCAGCTCCAGCCGGACTGCCCGTTCTACCACGTCACCAACAACCGCGTGGTGGCCGGGACCATCAAGTGGAGCATCACCGACTACCCGAAGGTCACCATCGAGCCATTTGACGGCAGGTGGGTGGTGGCGCCCCTGGACGGCAAGGCAAAGCTCACTGCGGAGCAGATCGACCTGTTCAACGGCGCCGTCTCGCCCCTGGACGTGGAGCACGATTTCAGCTTCACGACGCGTCTGGACATTACTGGCGACACCATCAAGGTCACGCCGCTCCTCACCTTCTGAGGCCCCGCCTCCAACTGACCCGGCCGGCTGTTTGGCCGGACTGGCCCACCTTCAACGGCCTGTCCCCACTTTCACGGGCCCAGCAACCGCCTGTAAGGCCCAAAGCTGGGCTGGTTCGGCTGGGGCCAGCGCGATGAACCACGGGCCAGAACCTCCCGCACTTGGGCCAGCATGGCTTCCGGGGAGTGAACAACGTCGTCATAGAAGAAGCGAAGGACCGGCAGCCCCCGCACGGCGGCGGCATTGTCCCGCCGCCGGTCCTTCTTGAACTGCCGCGATTCGAGGTGGAAGGCGATTCCGTCGATTTCCACGATGAGGAAGCCTTCCAGCAGGAAATCCACGCTTCCGATCCCATCGATCCAAACCTGCGTTTCGGTGGCGATCCCCGCTTCACGGAACAGAACCCGGGCCAGAGTCTCCAGCAGTGAATCGGCGCCCCGTTCCACTCTTGCCAGAACGTCCCGCGCTTTTCCGCACCGGTTGCCAGTCAGGTATCGGCGTAGGAAAGCGAGGTCAATATCTCCGCGGTTGTAGGCGCACTCCACCATCACCAAGGATTCCAGGGGCGGCAGGCAGAGCAGGGCCTGGAGCAAAACATCCGGGAGCGCGGCGATGGTCCCGTGGCGTCTCCGTTGCGTCAGGGCAAGCCGGTGGTTGACACAACCGTCTCCTGCCCGGCCGTTGCTGTGCCAGTAATGAGGCTGCGTTGCGGGACGGAGTTGCCACAGTTTGTACCGCGGAGCAGCGGACACGCAGGTCAGGAGCCCATGAGAACGTCCAGCCGCCACCAACTCGGGATCGGCGCCGGGAACGGCGAGCAGCACGCGCTCCACCCGCCAAACCGCGCCGCTTCGCACGGCGAGACGAATGCCGGCCTCCGTGCCGCCCCGGGCCACCACGTCCCGCGTCAGCAATACCCCACCGGCTCCTTTGATGATGCGTGAGGGGTCCACACGCCCAACCCTGCCTGCCGCCGGCATCCCCTGGCAGGCAGAATCTCGGCCATGTGGATAACCGGCCCGCTTGCGCCGCTGCCGGGCTGGCCCAGCTTTGAACCCGCCGACAAAAAGGCAGTGGCCCGGTTCCGCGCCGCGGGGCGGGAAACCGGGCCACTTCAGTCAGTTCTGCGACGGATCTTAGTCCATGCCGCGCAGGTCCAGCACCAGGTCGGTGTCACCGTCGGCCTGGAGCACCACGGGGATACCCCAGTCCTGCTGGTAGAGGTGGCACGCGGCGTGGTCCGGGATCTCGCCGTCCTCGGTTTCCGGGCCGTCGCAGGCGGCAGCGCGGGCCGTGATGTGCAGGACGCCCTCCGGAACATCGGAAGCCAGCTCGAGCGTGCGGAGCAGGCCCACGGAGGTCCCGCCGCCGGACACGAGCAGCTCTGGCGGGGTGGAGGAGATCTTCAGCTGGGTGGGGTCGCCCCAGCGGTCATCGAGCTTCTGGCCGGTGGGCGCCGTGAAGCGGACCGTGAGCTCCAGCAGACCGGGCGCCACAGGGCTCTTGGGCCGGTGCGTCTGGACGGCGCCCTCGTCCACCTGCTGCGCTTCCTTAGGGATGGGCACGTACACGAGCTGGTGCTTGTTCGCCTCGACCACCACGAGCAGCGGCTCGGAGCCCGCAACCTGGGTGTGGTCGACGATCACGTCGGACGGCTCGGCCAGCCCCCGCGCCAGCGTGGACACGGTGCCTGCGGCGGGGTCGTAGCGGCGCACCGCACCGTTGTAGGTGTCGGCGATCGCCACGGAGCCGTCCGGCAGCACCGTGACGCCCAGCGGGTGCTGCAGGCGCGCCTCGGAAGCCTGGCCGTCGCGGAAGCCGAAGTCGAAAAGACCCTTGCCCACGGCGGATTCAACGGTGACGGTGGCGTCGTCGTCGATCACCAGCTTGCGCAGGGCTGAGGTCTCAGAGTCGGCCACCCAGATGTTTCCGTCGGCATCCTCGGCCAGACCGGACGGCTGCGCGAACCAGGCCTCGTGGGCGGGCCCGTCCAGCAGGCCTTCCAGTCCGTTGCCGGCGACGATCGAGACGTCACCGGTGAGAGGCTCGTAGCTGAAGATCTGGTGCACACCGGCCATGGCGATCACCACGGCGTTCAGCTTGCTGGACCAGACGACGTCCCACGGCGAGCTGAGGGCCACGTCCAGGGGATGGTCTCCCAGGCGTCCGGTGAAGCCGGCCGCGTCCTCGTCCACGCGGGCGGGCCCGGTCTCCAGGAGCCGCTGCACGCCGCTTCCAGCGAGGGTGGTGACGGTCCCGTCAGCGAGCGACAGTCCCCGCAGGCGGTGGTTGACGGAGTCGGCAATCACGACGTCGTAGCCCGTCTTCGCTGCCACGTCTTCCGGCAGCAGGACAAGACCCTGCGGTTCGTTGAACCGGGCGGTGCCGGCGTCGCCGTCGGCGTGGCCCTTCTCCCCGGAACCGTAAGTGCTCAGCACGGTGTGGAAGTCGGTGCCGAGCTCCAGGACGCGGTGGTGGCCGGTGTCGGTGACCAGCCAGGTCCCGCGGTCAGCGGTGCCGTTGGCACCCGTGCCGGCGGCAGCACCGGCGTCGGCCGCTGAACTGGCGGAGGCTGAACCACGGCCGGCCGGAAGGTAGAGGGCCTTGCCGGGGAACCGCAGGGTTCCCGACGTCGGCTCCGGAGCCACGTAGGGGCCGTTGCCGCGGTGCAGGGTGCCGCGAGCCTCGTGCTCGGCGATCAGCTCGGGAATGAGCACGCCCAGGCCGTCCGCGTGGCCTTCGCCCGACAGGTGCGCCACGATGTAGCCCTCGGGGTCAATGACCACCAATGTGGGCCAGGCGCGGGCCGTGTAGGCCTTCCAGGTTTCCAGCTCGGGGTCGTCCAGGACCGGGTGGTGGATCTCGTAACGCTCCACGGCGGCGGCCAGCGCCACAGGATCGGCCTCGTGCTCGAACTTCGGGGAGTGCACGCCCACGGTGACCAGGACGTCGGAGTACTTTTCCTCCAGCGGCCGGAGTTCGTCCAGCACGTGAAGGCAGTTGATGCAGCAGAAGGTCCAGAAGTCCAGGAGCACAATCTTGCCGCGCAGGGCTTCAAGGTCCAGGGACTTGCCGCCGGTGTTCAGCCAGTTGCGGCCCACCAGTTCGGAGGCGCGGACCCGGAGGTGGGTGCGTACGGTTTCGCTCATCAGCGTCCTTCCAGCTTTGAGTTGCGTTCAGCCAGCTTGGCGTCGCGTTCAGCCAATTTGGCAAACATATCGTTGTAAGCGGTGAGATCGGCGTCGTTATTCCTGTCCGCGGCCCGGTCGGTGCGCCGGGTTTCGCGTTCATCGGATCTGGACCACATGATGGCGACGCCGATCGCCACCAGCAGTGTGGGCACTTCGCCGATGCCCCAGGCCACTGCGCCGCCCATTTGCTGGTCCAGGAGTGCCGAGGGCCCCCAGCTGCGGCCGAGGTTGCCGAAGTAGTCTGCGGCCAGCAGGTTGGTGCCGCCCATGATGGCCACTCCGAAGAAGGCGTGGAAGCCCATGGTGGCCAGCAGGAGCAGGAGCCGCAGCGGGTACGGCGCGCGGCGCGGCAGCGGGTCGGTGCCGATCATGCTGAGCACGAAGATGTAGCCCGTCAGCGCAAAGTGCAGGTTCATCAGCTCGTGGCCCACGTGTTCCCGCATCGCCAGGCTGAACGCGTCCGAATAGTAGAACAGCACGATGGAGCCGGCGAAGTTGGCGGCCGCGAACAGCGGGTGGGTGACCACCTGCGAGAACTTCGAGTGGACGAACAGCAGGAGCCATTCCCGGAGGCCGCGGGACCCGTCCCTCCGTGCCGGCAGGGCCCGGAGCGCAAGCGTCACGGGGGCGCCGAGCACCAGGAAGATCGGGGCAACCATGGTGAGGGCCATGTGGTCCACCATGTGCGCCGAGAACAGTACGCGGCCGTATACCGACGGCGGTCCCGACGTGATGTAGGTCAGCACCAGCAGGCCGATGATCCAGTTTGTGCTGCGGAACCAGGACCATTTGTCCCCGCGTGCGCGGACCTTGGCCACGCCCAGGAAGTAGGACACCAGGCCAAAGATCGCCACGGCAATCCAGAGCCAGTCCAGGCGCCACTCGGTCAGCCAGCGTTCGGGCGTCAGTTCAGGGGGCAGCTCGTAGCCGGAGAGGATGAATGCGGGCGAGGCGTCCGGGGCGTAGGAAGTAGGCTCCGGCGGCGCTGAACGGCCCAGGGCGACGGCGATGCCTGACGTGGCTCCCATGATCAGCAGTTCGATGAGAATCAGCTGCCAGAGCACTCGCCGCGCGGACATGGCCGCTCCTGCACGCGCCAGCTGCGGGATGACCCACTGCCGGTGCATGAAGCCGATTCCGCCCAGTACGAGTGTGGCCGCGGACTTCGCAAGGATCAGCTGGCCGTACGCCGAGCCGAAGAGGTCACCCCAGCTGGTCACCCGGATGCTGGCATTGACGACGCCCGATGCGAAGACCAGCGCAAATGCGAAACCTGCGAGCGAGGAGAACCGGCGGAGGACCGGTTCGGTGATGTCGTGGTCGCCCGGCAGGGACGCCTGGCCGCTGCGCGCCTGGGTGCTGCGGGCCTGGTTGCGCGGGGCGAGCATGCCGGAGAGCAGCGCCAGTAGGATGATGCCGCCCACCCAGACGCTGACCCCCACCAGGTGCAGGCCCAGCGAGTTGATGGCACCCTCGTGGTCGTTGGAGCTGGCGGAGTGGCCGATCAGGGCAGTGGGAACCAGGCCAATCAATGCCAGCAGCAACGTAAACGCCAGGCCGGTCAGCGACCGCACCCCGAAGAGCGCCGTTGTCACGACGGCGGCGATGATCGTCACGGCCAGCCAGGCGCGCCCGGTTTCGATGTCCGTCATGAAGTACACGAGAGCACGGGTGAATTCGGCATCCCCCGAGATGCCCTGCCCTGCCACGTCGGAGTACGTCAGCACCAGCACGGCGA
The DNA here is from genome assembly GCF_051965295.1 of Arthrobacter sp. SAFR-023. Classification (NCBI taxonomy): domain Bacteria; kingdom Bacillati; phylum Actinomycetota; class Actinomycetes; order Micrococcales; family Micrococcaceae; genus Arthrobacter; species Arthrobacter sp. SAFR-023. The sequence continues at coordinate 168,068 of NZ_JBQCMF010000013.1, forward strand.
TGGCGGACAGCGTCCACGCCACGCCCGCCGCAGCCGCGATGGCAAGGGCACGAGCAAAGGCCGGGTGCTCGGGTGCGTCATTGTCCTTCGACCGCGCACCACCGAGCTTGTGCGGCAGGATACCTGCGGCAAAGATGAGCCCGCCGATTACAGCGGCAAGGGAAACGTTGTGGACGGCCTTGCTGACCGGAAGCCCCCAACGTACCAGCGCGCCGGGGTCGGAGACCTCACGTGCGGCTGCGGCACCGGAGAACAGCAGCGCGGCCACCAGCCCCAGGAAGAGGGCACCGAGTCCGGCCAGCTGCCAGGCCCGCTGAATGCCGAAGGCACTGTCAGCGGCCCGGGTTCCCGAATCGGGCGCGGGTTGCGGAGTAAGGGGTTTTGCTGCTGAAGGCACCTATCCATTGTCCGCTACCGTCGCCACGGCGGCGAATCGGGGGTTCGGGAAACGAGGGTTAAAAGCAAGAGGAGCGGCAACCTCGTGGGTTGCCGCTCCTCTGAGCTGCGAAAGACTACTTCTTGGAGACAGCGGCCTTCAGCTTGGAACCAGCGGTCAGCTTGACGCTGTGGCCGGCTGCAATCTGGATGGTCTCGCCGGTCTGCGGGTTGCGGCCAGTGCGGGCTGCACGGTCGGTGCGCTCAACTGCGAGCCAGCCCGGGATGGTGATCTTCTCGCCGGCGGCGACAGAAGATTCGAAAACCTCGAACAGTGCATCGAGCACGGAGTTGACGGCCGCCTGGCTGGTGCCGGCCTTGCCTGCTACCTCGGAAACAAGTTCACTACGGTTCTTAGCCATGTATGTCCTCCTGGACGCTCTTGATTCTGGAGCCTGCACGCGGCGTGCGTGCAGGCCACTGTTCGAAAACTTACCAGCTTGCACCCATGAGGGGGATAAATTCCGCGTGTTTCCGCGACTTTTTGACCTAAATCACCGGTATTTCAAGGATTTTCAGCCCTATGGGCCCTCCCAACCGGGCCCGCCCACAGGTTCGGACGGCTCCCAGACGGACGCTTCCTCACATCCCGTCGCCTCAACCCCGTGCTTCCTCACCTTGGCCGGGGGACTGAGGACGGGTTAGGGAAAGGGCTGCGGGAGGTGAGGGAGGGTTTGGGGGGTCCGTTGGGTGGGCCTGTCGAAACCAGGACCCTGTCAGGGATCACCTGCTGGGTTAAATGCGGGAGAGCCCCGACCAGGGTGTCTGGTTGGGGCTCTCGACCGTTTTAATGGTTGTCCGGCGGTGACCTACTCTCCCACACCCTCCCGGGTGCAGTACCATCGGCGCTGTGGGTCTTAGCTTCCGGGTTCGGAATGGGACCGGGCGTTTCCCCCACGCTATGACCGCCGTAACCCTGTGTCCCGTCCCCCCGGTGTTCTTGGGGGTGGGAAATCTTGTGGTGTTACAACTGTGGTGTTGTATTCAGTTATTGGTGGGTTCCTGAACCTCAACCCGG